>BJHK01000001.1 GCA_014192425.1 Planctomycetia bacterium
GCACGAGGGGACAGGCACGAGGGGACAGGCACGAGGGGACAGGCACGAGGGGACAGGCACGAGGGGACAGGCACGAGGGGACAGGCACGAGGGGACAGGCACGAGGGGACAGGCACGCGAGGGGGCAAAAGGACAGGCATGTTCAGGCGGCCTGTTCAGGCCTCCTTACGCCCCGCCGCCAGCCGGTCGGGGACATGCTCGTCGCCGGCGGACTTTGCCGGCATGGGCTCTTGCGTCATGGTGCGCCCCGCAGTGCAGGCAAAGTACACCGGCTCCTGCGCGTGCCCCCGACCGGCTGGCGAAATGTGTCTGGCTATCCAGGGGCGAAGATTGTGCCTGTCCTTTTCCCCTTTTCCTTTTCCCCTTTTCCCGAGGGGAAGGTTGTGCCTGTCCTTTTCCGGTCTTTTTTCCGGTCCTTCGGGGGGCAGGTCAGGCGGTGATCCAGATGGCGGTCCGGAAACTGCGGAGCCAGGTGCACTGGCGCTTCGCCAACTGGCGGGTCCGCTGCTGCGTCCGCAGGATCGCGGCCGCACGGCCGATCCGACCCGCCAGGAAATCGATCGCCTCGGCATAGCCGGCCGCCTGGATCGCCGTCGGGCCGATGCCGCCGGAAGCGGCGAGTGCGGCCGCCGTTTCCTCGACGATGCCCGCGGTAAACATCCGCTCCACACGCCGGTCGATGCGGTCGTGAAGCACGCTCCGCGGAACGTCGAGCACGAGCAACTGGCGGTCGAACACCGGGTGCGGCGCGGGCGATAATGACCGCGACAAGGGGATGCCCGTGACCTGCTCGACCTCGAGCGCCCGGATGATCCGCTTCGTGTCGCGAGGATGAATCCGGGCCGCCGCATCCGGATCGACCTCGGCGAGCCGGGCGTGGAGCCGGGCGGGACCGTGCGCCGCAACCTCAGCGGCCGCGGCCCGCCGGAACTCGGGATCTTCCCCGGGAACCGCCGCGAGGCCGTCGCGCAGGGCGCGGAGATAGAGAGGCGTGCCCCCCACGAAAAGCACGCGCCGACCCAGGCTCCGAATCCGCTCCACCGCCGCGGCGGCGTCGGCCAGCCAGCGGGCCACGCTGTATGATTCTCCAGGGGCGACGACGTCCACCAGGTGATGGGGAACGGTCCGCCGTTGCTCGGGGGTCGGCTTCGCCGTGCCCACGTCCAGCCCGCGGTAGACCGCCATCGAATCGACGCTCACGATCTCGGCTCCCAGTTCCCGGGCCATTTTCACCCCCAGGGCCGACTTGCCGGAGGCCGTCGGCCCCGCCAAAAACCAGCAGTCGTCCCCGAGCGCGGGGCCCGGGGCCGCCGACGCGCCCTCCGCCCGTGCTATGGTTGAGGGCCCGGCGGGCGGCCCATGCAGCGGATCTGCGGCCACGTCCGGGGGAATCGTGTCGGCAGGTGCAGGTCGTGTCGGATTCAGAGTCATCGTCGCGCCGCGTCGGCGAAGTGCTGGAGGCCCTGGAGCAGGTCATCGCCTCCCGCCGGGGCGACTCTCCCGAGCGATCCTACACCAGCCGGCTGCTTGCCGGAGGCGTGACCAAGGTCGGCGCCAAGGTGACCGAGGAGGCGGAAGAACTTGTGCGGGCCGCCGCCGGCGAGCCGACTGACCGCGTCGTGGCCGAGGCCGCCGACTTGCTCTATCACGCCCTCGTCCTCCTCGCCTGCCGCGACGTGCCGCTGGTGAGCGTCGAGGCCGAACTGGCCCGCCGGTTCGGCGTCTCGGGCCTCGTCGAGAAGGCCGCACGGACGACGGCACACGCGCCGGCCACGCCGGCCACCAGCGGAGACAATGCATGAGTGACAGCCCCAGCGCCACGCTGCTGCGGATCGGCGTCCCCAGCAAGGGGCGGCTTGCCGACCTCGCCTGCCAGTTGCTCTCCGAAGCCGGGCTGTCGTTCCGCCGGACCGAACGGAGCCTGTTCGCCCGCTGCAAGGAGATGCCGGTCGAGGTCACGTTCCTGCGCACCGACGACATTCCGGTGCTCGTCGCCGAGGGGGCGATCGACCTCGGCATCACCGGTGCCGATCTCGTGGCGGAGAGCGGTGCAGAACTCATCCACCGACTCGATCTGGGCGTGGGCTCGTGCCGGCTTGCCCTGTGCGTGGCCGACGACTCGCCCGTCACCGCTCCGCGGCAGCTCGACGGCCGGCGGATCGCCACCAGTTTTCCGCGCATCACCCGGGGCTGGCTCGCGGACCGCGGCGCGACCGTGCATTTCGTCGAACTCTCGGGAAGCGTGGAGGTCATGATCGCGCTCGGCGTCGCCGACGGGATCGTGGACTTGGTCGAAACGGGAAGCACGCTGGCCGCCAACCGGCTCCGGGTCCTCGCCGAGATCGGCCGCTACGAGACCGTGCTCGTGCAGAACCCGCGGCTCGCCGACCCGGCTCTCGCCGACCGGATCGTCCGCCGGCTGGAGGGGATCGTCATCGCGCGCAGCTGGTCGCTGCTCGAATACAACGTCCCCCGGTCGCGGCTCGCCGAGGCGGAGAAGATCACGCCGGGCTTCAATTCGCCGACGGTGATGCAGCTCGAGGATCCGCAGTGGTGCGCCGTGCGGGCCATGGTGCGCCGGGGCGAGGCGCACGCGATCATGGAGCGGCTCGAGGCGATCGGCGCCTCGGCGATCATCGAGACGCAGATCAGCAACTGCCGGCTGTAGGACGGTTGCCGCGACCGCCCTCCTGTGTCCACGATCGTTGACAAGGATCATGTCCTTGCTAAGGTAAGGACATGGCAAAGGTCACAAGTAAACTGCAGGTCACGATCCCAAAGGCGATCGCGGATGCGTACGGAATCCGGCCTGGTGCAAGCCTCGACTGGGTTCCGGCCGGGGATTCGATCAGAGTGACTGCAGCCAAACCCGAGTCGGAAGTGGACGTCATACGCCGCCGGCTGGAGGCTTTTGACGAGGCCACGGCGCGGCAGGCGCTCCGGGATCAGGCCGGCTCGCCGCCGCCCCCAGCGGCCGACCGCGGCTGGACTCGCGAGGATCTCTACGATCGTGGCCGTTCTGGTTGATACCAACGTTCTCGTGTATCGCGTCGATCGGCGATTTCCGCAGAAAAGGGCGCGAGCCATGGAGGTGCTCCGGCAGGGGCTTGCCGCCGGCGGGCTGCTCGTTCCGCATCAGGCAGTGATCGAATTTTTCGCCGCCGTCACGCGGCCGCTCCATGGGGGCCAAGCCCTGCTCGGTCGGGCCGACGCGATCCAGGAGACGGAGTCGCTCCTGGAGCAGTTTCCGATCGTCTATCCTGACGAACAAGTCGTTCTCACCGCGCTCCGCGGTATGGCAACCTACGGCCTGTCCTGGTTCGACGCCCATCTGTGGGCCTACGCCGACTCGCGGGGCATCGCCGAGATTCTCAGCGAGGACTTTCAACATGGACGAAAGTACGGCGCTGTCCGCATCATCAATCCGTTTGCTGATTGACTGCGGCTGCCGGGAACTCTTTTGGGCGGGAACGCATCCAAGGCTCCGGTGACAGACGTGCTGGTGGCGGTTGCCGGCCGGGCCCGCGCCGGACCGAGGAAAGCAGCCCTCAATGCCACATTCACGATTCGCGTTTGCCCTGCTCGTCTTCGCCGCATCGTCGGCGCTGGCCCGCGATGTTCCCCGTCCGGCAGTTGTGCGGGCCGATGCCGGCGTTGCCGCGATTGCCGACGGGCCGATCCGTGACCCGGCCGGGGTGCAGGGCTATGCGGTCCACGAGTGGGGCGTGTTCACGATCCAACCCGACCTGGAGATGGCCAACGCGGCGCTGGCCGCCGAATGGGCCGGCTGCCCGCGGGAACTCTACCGCACCGAGCCGCCGAACCTGCGGAACCTGCCCTGGCGCGGCGAGGTCGGCAAGCCGCTCGTCTATTTCCACTGGCAGGCAGACGGGCCGCCGCCGGAGCAGGGCCTGACCATGAAGGTGCGGTTCCCTGCCGGCCGGCCGGTGATCTGGTGGCCGGCGTCGCAGGAAGGTGAGGGAAACCCGCACCGGAAGGTCCATGATTCGCTCTCCTGGCGGCTGTACCTTCGGCCGTCGCCGGATGGCCCGGCCAACGTCAAGCCACGTGCGCCCGCCGTGACGGCCGACCACTGGTATGCCAAGGCGCGGATGGTAAAGGCGGAGCCCGTGGTGTCTTGGGGCGGGCACGCACGGGGAGCACACCTCGACGCCGAGCAGTTCGTCTACTACGACGGCCTCATGACACCGCTGGCGTTTCTCCGGGCCCGCCGCACCGCGACCGGCAACCTCGTGCTCGACAACACGGCCCCCTATCCGCTCCATGAACTGTGGTGCGTCGATCACACGGGCGACACACGCACGGGTCCCGGGCCGCGGCTGGCCCGCGTGCCGCTTGTGCCCGTGGGCACGAAGGAGATCGTGCCCGAATGGCGGGTGGTCCCCGCCGCCGACTGGGCCGCCGCCACGGCCGAGCAATTCGCGGCCGACCTCGAAAAGACCGGGCTGCACGCCGACGAGGCCCGGTCGCTCGTCGCCATCTGGCAACCGGGATTCTTTCATGCCCCGGGGCTGACGCTCTTCTATCGGCTGCCGCAGCGGGAGTATGACCGCGTGACTACCATCGCGCTCGACCCCGTGCCGGAGACGCTTGTCCGCGTCGGGATCGTGCTTCACGCGCACGCGGAGCCTGAGCGGGCCGCCGCGAAACAGCAGTCCGGCGGCGGCGCAGCCACGCCAGCAGAGCTTGCTCGACCTGTCGGCCCGCAGATGCAGCCGCTGGGCCTCGAAAAAGTACTCACCGTCGCCGAGGCTGAAAAACTGGCCGTAACGAATCACGACCTCTCGCTGTTCGGCCTCTCCAGCCTGGCGGCCGACGTGGCGGCCACTCTCGCGCCGCATCGCCACACGTTGCGGGCACCAGGCATTGTGCACCTCAACGCCGAGGTCGCCGCGGCGCTGGCCCGGCATGTCGGGCCGGTCGACCTTCCCGATCTGCGCCGGCTCGAGTCGGTGGACTTGGCCCGCAGACTGGCGATGCAGGACAACGCCTACGCCCTCGTCGCCGCCTCGGAGTTCGCGCCCGACGTGGCGGCGGCCCTCGTCTCGAGCGAGCACTGGATCGGCCGTCAGCCCCGGCTCGCCGTGCTCTCGCCTGAAGTCGCGGCCATTCTGGCGGCGTCGCGGAAGTGGGACGGCCAGCTTCCGGGCGTGACGGAGCTCACCGCGGCCGATTCGGTCGCCGTGGCGGCGGCGCTGGCCACGCGGCCGGGCGTGCTCGCGCTGCCGAATCTCAAGAAGATCTCACCGAAGACGCTCTCCGCACTGATCGAGAAGCAGGACGTGGAGATCCCCCGGATCGAGACGTTGGAACTGATCCCCGAGCCGGACGGCAGCCCGACGGATGACTTCGTCGTGCCGGAGGGTTTTCAGCAACGGTAGCAGCGGTAGCGGTGGGCTCGCGCCGGGCTTTCGCTTGACGGAACGACGGTAGAGCAATACCATTCTGGCATGAAAACTACCATCGACGGTGCCGGGCGGGTCGTCGTTCCCAAGGCGGTCCGTGATCGGCTGGCGCTGACGGCCGGTGTGGAGATCGAGGTCGAGCTCTTCGGGGACGGCGTGCTGCTGCGTCCCGCGGCAGGCGGATCGGCGATCGTCGTCGAAGACGGTGTTCTCGTCCACCGGGGCGGCGGACCGAACGCGCTCGACGTGGCTGCGTTCATTCGGGCGGCGCGGGCCGAGCACGCGGCGCAGCGTGCAGGCGGGCGATGAAAGTCCTGTTCGATACGTCGGCCCTCGTCACGGCCGTGGTCAGCCAGTTGCCTCATCATGCCGCGGCTCTCGCCTGCTATCGACGTCATCGCAAGTCGGGCCGCGTTCGGTCCGGGTTGTGTACGACGCACGCGCTGGCGGAAAGTTATGCCACGCTGACGGCGCTGCCGCTGTCGCCCCGGATCGCCCCTGCCGATGCCGTTCGGCTCGTGGCTGAAAATTTCCTCGCACATCTCGACGTCGTGGCCCTCGAGGCCAGTGACTACAAATCCGCGCTGGAGCGGGTGGCACTGCTGGGGCTGGCCAGCGGCGTGGTCTACGACGCCCTGCATCTGGCATGTGCCGAGCGCCTTGGGTGCGACCGGCTCTACACGTACAACCTCGGCGACTTCACACGACTCGTTCCGCGAGGCACGAAGGTCGTCGTTCCTGGCGCCTGACGCCGGGACGGCGGCGCCGGCGCGACCGCCAGCCAGCCAGCCGTCTCACCCCAGGCTGCCGGCAATGACGCGGCCGGCGCGGAGCGTGGCCACGACACGCGTCGCCGGGTCGAGCGCCGCCGCGGCGGGATCGTCGTGATGATGGACCGGCCTGAGCACGACGAGATCCGCCGGCCGGCCCACGGCGATCCGGCCACTTGTCCGCTCGAGCAAGAGCGCCCAGGCGGCGTCGTGTGTCGCCATCGCCAACGCCTCGTCCGGCCGGGCGAGTCCCGCGTCGACGAGCGTGCGGCACTCGCCAAGCACCGAGAGGTCGGGATTGGACCCGCGGCCGTCGGTGCCGATCGCCACGCGGACGCCGGCCGCGCGAAACGCCGCCACGGGAGGCAGCACGCCCGACAGGGCCCGCGTCGTCCGCGGGCAGACGACGACCGCGAGCCGGTCGCGGTGCCGGGCCAGCCGGGCGAGGGCCGCTTCGTCGTCGGGCAAGTGGGTCCCATGAACGATGATCCCGCGCGGTGCCCGGGCCAGCCGCGAGATCCAGTCGGCCGTGGAGAACAGCCGCGGCGCGGTATCCCTCGGCCAGGCTCCGAGGTCGTCGAGCAGCGTGCGAAAATCGCCGCTCGAGTCCGTGAGCAATCGGGCCTCGGCCCGGCTCTCGGCGACGTGCATCGCCACCGGCAGCCGGCGCCGGGCGATCTCCCGGGCCACTCGGGCCGCGAGCGGTGCGGCGACCGTGTAGGGGGCATGGGGGGAGATGCCGGCGGCGAGGCCCCTGGCGACGAGCCGGTCGAGGTCTGCGGCAAGATTGCGGCTGCCCGGCCCCCCGTCCGCCGCCAGCCCGAGCGCCTCGCGAAACACCCGCAGCCGCGGTCCGGCCGCGGCATAGGCGGCGATCGCCTCGGGGCCGAAGTCGGTGGCGATCTCGCCGATCGCCGTCACGCCGGCCGCGGCCGACTCGGCGCAGCCGGCACGGATCGCGGCCGCGACGTCGCCTGCCGAATCCTGCGCTGAACCCTCTGCCCGGCCGCGGCGCAGGGCCACGATGCGGCGAATCCACCCCGGCAGGCCGCCGGCAGCGTCGAGCGGCGCGGTCAGCGCGGAAAACTCGAGGTGCGTGTGGGCGTTGACGAGGCCGGGAAGGATGATCGCGTTGCCGAGATCGATCACCTGTCGTGCCGGGCCGGCCTGGGCGGGCCGGCCCCGGCCGATCGCCCGAATGCGGCCGGCCTCGACGAGCAACCAGCCGTTTTCGATCGCCACTCCCATGCCCGGGAGCAGGTGCCGGGCGCGGAGCACGACGCTCGCGGGCGTCACGTCGCCGTCGCCAGCACGGGGAGAACCGGCCCGCGCCGCTCCGCGACAGCCAGTGAGGCGGGCTCGTCCTCGAAGAGTTCGTAGAAGACGTTGCGCCGCCGGGGGATCCAGCCGAGCTCGGAGATCGCCGAGCGGATCTGCTCGAGCGTCAGGTGGTGGACCGTGCCGGCGGCACTGACGACGTTCTCCTCGAGCATCAGGCTGCCCATGTCGTTGGCGCCGTACAGCAGGGCGAGCTGGCCGATCTCACGGCCCTGCGTCACCCAGCTCGACTGGATGTTGGCGACGTTGTCGAGATACAGCCGCGCCACGGCCTGCGTCTTCAGATACTCGAAGGCGCCGGCCGGGGGGATGTCGGCCATCTCGGTGTTGTCGGGCTGGAACGACCAGCAGATGAACGCGGTGAAACCCCCCGTCTCGTCCTGCACCGCGCGGATCCGCTCCAGGTGCTCGACCCGCTCGGCAAGCGTCTCGATGTGGCCGAACATCATCGTCGCCGTGCTTCGGCCGCCGAGGGCGTGCCACTGGCGGTGGACCTCCAACCAGTCGTCGGTCATCACCTTGCCCCGGGTCATCGCCGCCCGGACCCGGTCGACCAGGATCTCGCCGCCGCCGCCGGGGAGCGATCCGAGGCCAGCCCGGGCGAGCCGCTCCAGCACCTCGCGGAGCGGCCGTTTGGAGATCTTCGTGAAGTGATGGATCTCGGGGGGCGAGAAGCCGTGGACGTTGACCTGCGGGAACCGATCCTTGATGTCGCGGAGCAGGTCCTCGTACCACTCGAGCGTGAGCGTCGGATGGAGCCCGCCCTGGAGAAGAATCTGATCTCCGCCGACGTCGACCATCTCGCCGATCTTCCCCATCAGCGTCTGTCGGTCGAGGACGTAGCCCTCGGGATGCTTCGGCCCCCGGTAGAACGCGCAGAAGTCGCAGACCGCGGTGCAGACGTTGGTGTAGTTGATGTTGCGGTCGATGTTGTACGTCCGATACGGCTCTGGATGGAGCCGACGCGTCACGGCGTCGGCGGCCCGGCCGATGGCGGCGAGTTCGTTCGATTCGAGGAGCCGGACGGCGTCGGCTTCCGCGAGGCGGCGGCCGGCGAGGGTCTCGTCGAGGATCGTGCGGATGGAACGCATCATGAACCGTGGCGGGCCGGGGCAGTCCGGGAGGACGCGGCGGCAGGGCCCGCCGGGGCGAGACCGAGCCGGGCGGCATGCCGCTGAAACAGCGCCACCGCGTCCCGTTCCCGCGGGCCGAGATCATAGTGCAGATTGTCGGCGAGGTACGAGTGGCACTGGGCGACCGTCAGCCCGTGGGGCGCCGCCTCGGCCGCAGCGATCGCCGCGAGATTCGCCCGCCCCGCGTCGCGGGCCGCGGCCAGGATCCGGTCGAGGCCTGCCGTGAACGTTCCCCGCCGCGCCGCCCAGACGGCGAACACGAAGGGAAGCCCGGTCCAGCGGCACCACTCGTCGCCGAGGTCCCAGGCGAGTTGGAACGCCCCGCCATCGGTGCCCCGGCCGATGGCCCGGTCACCGATGAGGAGCACGGCGTCGGCCTGACTGTCGCCGAGGCCGCTGCCGATCGGCAGCGTCTCGATCCGCGGCCGGATGCCGAACCGCTCGGCGAGCAGGATGCGGGCCAGTGCCGCGCTCGTCCGCGAGCCCTCGTCGACGGCCAGCGTCGTGACGCGATGCACCGCCGTGCGGAAGAACAACTTGACGCTCATCACCGGTCCCCGACAGGCGATGCAGGCATCCGAGACGACGCGATAGCCGTCGCCGCGAAACAGTTCGACGGTCGGAATCAGGGCGACGTCGAGGCGACCCGCGGCCAGTTGGTCGGCCAGCCGGCTGGGCAGGTCGAAGCGGACGTCGAGGCCGGCTTGAGAGAGCCCGTGCACCAACGGCCGGGTGTTCAGGTACTGAACGGCCCCGAGACGGAGCCGGGCGGACGGACCACTCCTCACGTCCGTGGAAATCATCCTGCCGGCTGCATCGACCATGGCACCCTCGTCCTTCCTACTGGGAAACCGCAGACGGAGGGGGACGGTAACCAAAATCTGGGGCAGGGAACACCCCGCACTCGAGCGCTGGCGGCTGCCCCGGGCCCCGGCGTGTGGAGGGGCCGGGCGGCCATCAGGGCTCCAGTCGGCGGAACGCCCGAAGCCCGAGCCGGAGCGGAACGAACGTCGCCAGCAGGCCGAGCAGGCCCACCATGGCGGCGGCGGCCGCCCAGCCCCACGGCCCCCCCGCCCAGCCGACCAGTCCCGAAGCCGCCCGGCCGGAGAAGGAGGAGAACAGGCTGGCGAGCAGGGCGAAGTGGGTTGGTACGGCCGCCACGATGACGACCACCATGATGAACAATGAACTGACGACGAGGCACAGCGTGCCCCCGAACCCGGAGGCGATCTTGGCGGCGGACAGCTCGCGGAAGTCGGGCATCCGGGCCCCGAGGCCGACGGCGATTCCCGACAGGCCGAGGCAGAGCACCACGCAGGTGAACAACTGCAGCACCGTCGCCGCCGCGGGAATGCCGAGCATCGCGTTGCTGAGCAACACCAGCCCGCAGCAGGGAAGCAGGCTGCCGCCGAAGGAGAAGAGGAATTTCGACCACACGATCTGGTCGCGGTGCACCGGCAGCAGGCCGAGGATCCAGAACCGCCGACCCTCGAGGCTGATCATCGGGTAGACGAACCGGGTGGTGAAGGTGGAGAGGATCAGGCCGACGACGGCGAGGTTGAGAAAGCCGATCATCGATGCGTAGGCGTTGTGGTAGTGGAACGAGCGGAGGTTGAGGAAGTACAGGCCGAGAAGGCCGAAGAAAATCAGGAACTGCGACCACTGGGCAATGTCGCGGCGAAACAGCCGCAGGTCCTTGACGAGCAGCAGCCGGAGCGGCCGCGTGCGGGCCGAGCCCGCCCAGACCAGGGCCTCGTCGAGCCACGACACCCGCCGGCGCCGGCGGCGCGGCGCCTCGGCTGCCAGCCCGCTGAAGCCGCGCCGATAGACGAGCCCCGCAAGCCGGCCGGCGAGCATGTGGAGGAACAGGGCGTTGGCGACGAGGAGCGAAAGGAACCAGGCCGCCTCACGCAACGCGGCGGCCGCGCGCAGGCCGCCGCGCGAACCCGCAGCGGCCTCGAGCAGGCCCGAGGCCAGCCACCAACTGGGGAGCAGTTTCTGCTCGGAGAACGCCAGCCGCGAGAAGGTCTGCTCGAACCAGGCGTTGGGCAGGGACGTCGCGGCGTCGGCGACATTGCCGCTGGAGATCGACCAGCCTAGCCAGAGCACGGCCGCGCAGCAGGCGACGAGGGCCGCCGTCAGGGCATGGACGCGGAGCCGCGGCAGCCATGCAACCAGCGCCATGCAGGCGATGCCGCCGACCGCCGTCGGGATGGCGACGAAGGAGAGCATGAACACCGGCAGCATGGCGTAATACGGCCAGCCCGCCCCCTGTTCCATGCCGAAGGCGACGAGCAGCGGGCTGCCGAGGAGCAGGAAACCCCAGCCGGCGAACCACAGCGCCTCCTGCGCCTTGTGGGCGAAGAGGGCCTCGGCACGGATCGGCAGCGTCATCAGGAGCCTGGCCTCCGTCGAGCAGTACAACCCGCTGTACAGGAGGATCCCGGAGGAGAAGACGAGCATCAGCGTCAGCGAGAGGAAGAAGGCGTTGAACAGCAGCGACACGACGTCGGCGTGCAGTTCGCGGAGGAAGCGGAAGCCCTCCAGCGAGAGGACGAAGATCGCCCCCCAGAAGATGCAGCTCAACACCGCGGCCAGGCTCATCCGCAGCCGGGCGACACCGAACAGCGAGCGCAGCGTCTCCCAGGCGAGGGTCGCCCGGAGCCGGAGCAGGAGCCGGGCCTCGGCCTCGGTGGAGAGCAGGCGGACGAAGCCCCCGGCTGGAACGCTCCCCTTCATGCCGCAGCCCGCCCTGGGAATCCGGGCGCGAGTGCTGTCACGGGAGCAGCCCCCCGTGCCCCTCCGGGCCGGTGCGGTCCGCCGTCAGTTGCAGGTACAGCTGCTCGAGGTTCATGCTCTCCACCGCCACCTGGGCCCGCAGTTCGGGGATCGTGCCGAGGAACCGCAGCCGGCCGTGGACCATGATGCAGACCCGGTCGGCGAGTTCCTCCGCCATGGCGAGCGTGTGCGTCGACATGAACACCGTCATGCCCTCGGCGACCCGCTCGCGGAGCAGGTCCTTGACGATCCGCACGCTCCGCGGGTCGAGGCCCACCATCGGCTCGTCGAGGACCAGGACCTGGGGGTCGTGGAGCAGCGAGGCGGCGAACACGAGCCGTTGCTTCATGCCGAGCGAGTAGCTCTCGGCGAGGTCGTCGATGAACTCGCCGAGCTCGAAGTGGCCGATCTCCCGGTCGATTGCCCGGCGGGACGCGGTCCGCGGCATGCCGAACATGTCGGCGATGAAGCAGAGGAACTCCCGGCCGGTGAGTTTGTCGTACAGGCAGGGCTCGTCGGGCACGTAGCCGAGCTGCAGGTGGGCGGCCCGCGGGTCGCGGACCGTGTCGTGGCCGCAGACGCGGATCGCCCCCGCCGAGGGCCGCAGCAGGCCGACGAGCATGCGGATGGTGGTCGTCTTGCCGGCACCGTTCGGCCCAAGGAGCGCGAACAACTCCCCGCGCGGGATCGACAGCGACAGGTCAGCCACGGCGGTCCGCGTGGCGTACATCCGGCTGACGTGATCGAACTCGATCATGGCGCGGCAGGCTCCGGGGCGGACGATGCAGCGTCGCCAATCGAACCGCGGCCGGGGCCCGCGACCAGGTTCGCCGCGACGTCGGCGGCGAGTTCGGCCGCCGCCTCGTCGTTGCGCCGCTCGAAGACGAGCCGGGCCGCGAGGATGGACGCCTCTTGGCGAAGCACGCGGCCGGACCTGTCGACCCAGATTCGAAACCGTTGGCTGCCGCGGTTCGTGGGATCGGGCCGGTAGACGACGACGTGGGTCCAGGTCAGCTGGCCGTCCCAGTAGATCTGCTCCTCGCCGTCGACCTCGGCATGCAGGACTTCGACCGTGGAGCCGTTGCTGCGCAGCGGACTGAAGATCGACACCTGCCAGCGTCTTCCCGGGAACAGGCCGAGCAGCACCGCCCGGGGGGACAACTCGTCGCCGCTGACGGCATGCCATGGCACCTGCTGGCGGGTCTCGTAACGCAGTTCGCCCGCCCGGAGGCTGACGGATAGCGTGTCGTCCACCATCGCCCCGGTGAACAGGATCGGTGCTGCGACGCCCGGAAGATCGACCGCGGCGTCGAATGTCCGCAGCCGGCCGCCGGCATCGAAGCGAAAGCGGCTCTTCGACTCGACGACCATTCCCTGCCCGCGGATCGCGTGCCCAGGCGGTCGGAGGACGGTGGCCAGCACCTCCGCCGTCCACTTGGGAAGCATGTCGTCGATCGGCACACGGTCGAGGTGGAGCCAGCTGTCGACAGCGATCTGTCCGTCGTCGAGGCGACGGGATTCGGACAGCGCCCAGCCGAGTGGCATGTCCTTCCAAAGCACCGACCAGGCGACGGGGACGGGTGGTTGACCGGCGGCAAGGGAATGGCCGTAGCCCGGCGGTGAGCCGTTCGACAACGAAGGAGCGATCTTCTCCACGAACAGCCAGCCGGTGGCCAGGCACCAGAGCGCCGCGACGACTACCGAAACCCAAGGCCGCTGCAACATGCCGCCCGTTCCCCGGGGCGGTTCCGGCCCGACAGCAGCGGCGCCGGAACCCGAGATGGAATCGCTCTACTATAGCGACCTACTGCCAAAAGACCGGATGCAACCGGTCAATCCGCGGAATTCATCGAAACCGAACACGCCTGCCATTGCCCGCCGGCTCGGGCCGCCATACACTGCCGCCGAGGGGTTCGGTCTTGCGGTCGTGTTCAGCGCCGGCAGACCGGCAAGCGGACATGTCGAGCCATGAGTGTCGAGCCACAAGTCACGGCAAGAGTCACGCCATGAGTCACGACCGATCCACGGTGCATTTCCATCAGTCCTGTCCCGTCTGCGGCAGGCAGTTGCGGGTGCGCGTCAGCCTGCTCGGACAGCGTGTCTTCTGCCAGCATTGCGGCGGTGGATTCGTGGCCGCCGATCCCGAACTTCGCGGCGAGCCGGCCGATCGCGACGATCAGGTCGAACGGCTGCTGGCGGCCGCGGCCCGGATGCTCGAGCGGGCGGATCGCTGATCGGCTGATCGATGCCCTCGTTGGCCACCCGGCTGCAGCCGCGTCAGGCCGGCGCCGGGCAGCGTCCGGACGTGAGGTCGGCGAGCATTCGCCAGTATCCCGGGAACGTCTTGCCGACGCAGTCCGGGTTTTCGATGACCACTCCCGGCGTGCGCAGGCCGGCCAGCGCCAGGCTCATCGCCATCCGATGATCGTCGTAGGTGGCGATGCTCGCGCCGTGCAGGGGGCCGGGGTGGATGGTGAGGCCGTCCGGCCGTTCGTCGACACGGCAGCCGAGCCGGCGCAGCTCACGGACCAGGTCGCCGATCCGGTCGGTCTCCTTGTCGCGGATGTGGGCCACGTTGTTGATCGCCGTGGGCGTCGTGGCGAACAGGGCCACCGCCGCCAGCGTCGGCACGGTGTCGCTGATGGCGTTCATGTCGATGTCGATGCCGCGGTCGGCCCGGCCCGCGACCGTGACCGCCCCGTGCGGCGTCGTGGGGCCGGGCTCCTCCCAGGTCACGGAGCAGCCCATCCGTTCGAGCGCGTCGGCAAAGCCGATGTCTCCTTGCATGCTCGTCCGCGACAGGCCCTCGATGCGGACGCGGCCCCCCGTGATCGCCGCGGCCGCGAGAAAATAGCTGGCCGCCGAGGCGTCGGGCTCGATCGCGTAGTCGCAGGCCGTGTAGCCGGTGGCGGGAATGACCCATGTGTGCGGGGTCGGCGATTGGCAGCTGCCGCCGAACGACTCCATCACGCGCCGGGTCATCTCCAGGTAGGGAAGCGACACGAGTCGGCCGGTGAACTCGAGCGTCGTCTCGGCATTCGCACAGGGGGCAGCAAGGGCCAGGCCGCTGGCGAACTGGCTCGATGTCGTGCCGCGGACGGCGATCCTGCCCCCCGGCAGTCCGCGGGAACGGATCACGACCGGCGGGCAGCCGCCGGGGCTCTCCGCCAGCGCGTCGATGCCGAGGCTGCGGAGCGGTTCGAGCAGATCGTCAATCGGCCGCTGCCGCATCCGGGGCGTGCCGTCGAGACGGTAGGTGCCGGTGCCGAGGCTCGAGACGGCCGACAGAAACCGCATCGTCGTGCCGCTGGCGGCGCAGTCGATCGTGGCGGTCGTGGCCGGGATCGCACCGCCGGCGCCGCCGACGTCGACGATGCCGGCCTCCCAGTCGGCCGTCACCTCGATGCCGAGCGCGGCGAGGCCGGCAACCATGACCCGCGTGTCCTGGCTGTCGAGGACGCCCTCGAGCCTGCTCCGGCCGCGGGCCAGCGCGGCGCAGACCAGCGCCCGGTTGGTGATGCTCTTGGAGCCGGGTGGGCGGACGGTGCCGCGCACCGGCGCCATGCAGCAGGGAATCGGCAGGGCGGGCGTGGCGGTGTCCATCGGGGATCGCGGCGTCGGGTTGCGGCCGTGCGGCGGCCGTGGAATGCTCGAACAGCGTACGGGGCCGACCGGTGCCGGTCCATTGCAGCCATGCCTGCGGCAGCGAGCGAACGATGAACGGGGCGACACGGGGCGGCGGCGGCGTAGGGGCCTATGAGTTTCTCGCCCCGCCGAAAATCCTCTTCGGAGCCGGGAGGATCGCCGATCTGGGGACGACCGTCGCCGGCCAAGGCCGCAGCGCGTGGATCGTGGCCAGTCCGCGCGGGCTCGCGGCGGCGGGGGGCCGGGATGCCGTGGCAGCCCTGCTCGCGGCGGCTGGCGTGGCGGCGACGGTCGTGGGACAGGCACGGGGCGAGCCCACCGTGGCCGACGTGGCCGGCCTCCTCGAACGGCAGGTGCACCAGCCCCGTGACGGCGTCGTCGTGGTGGCGATCGGCGGCGGCTCGGCGATCGATCTCGGCAAGGCGCTGGCTGGGCTGGTGACGAATGTCGGCGTCACCCAGGCCGGGACCGGAGCGGGCAGCGACACCGACTTTGACGCCGCGGTGGTCGATCGGCTGGAGGGCGTGGGCCGCGGGCTGCCGCTGACCGAGCCGGTGCTGCCGCTGGTGGCCGTACCGACCACGGCCGGCACCGGCGCCGAGGCGACGCGCAACGCCGTCATCTCCTGCCCGCGACGCGGCTTCAAACGCAGCCTGCGCAGCCCGCTCCTCGTGCCGCGGGCCGCGCTCGTCGATCCGGCACTGACCCTGACGTGCGACCGCGGCACCACGGTGGCCGCCGGCCTCGACTGCATCACGCAGCTCGTCGAGTCGTTCATCTCCCGGTTCGCGCAGCCGTTGCCACGGGGGCTGGTGCTGGAGGCGCTGCCCGGGGCGATCGCCGCGCTGCCGCGCGTCGTCGTCGATCCGGGCGACATCGCCGCCCGGTCCACGCTCGCCCATGCCGCGCTCGTGTCGGGGATGGCGCTGGCCAACTCGGGGCTGGGGATGGCCCATGGCGTGGCGGCGGCCCTCGGCGTGGAGTGCGGAGCGGCCCACGGCGCCGCCTGCGCGGCGCTCCTGCCGGTGGCGATGCGGGTGAACCGGCAGGTCGCCGAACGCGATCTGGCCCGGCTCGAGCGGGCGATCGATCCTGCCGCGGCGGCCGCGGACGGCCCGGCGGCGGATGCGTTCGTGGTCCGGATCGAGCGGCTGTGCGCTCTGGTCGGCGCCCCCGCGCGGCTCAGGGACCTCGGCCTGCGCCGCGACCGTATCGGCTGGCTGGCCGCCAATTCTGGCGGCGCCAGCATGCGCGGCAATCCCGTCGCGCTCGAGGCAGCCGACCTGCTGCCGATCCTGGAGGCGATCTACTGATCGAGGATCGCCCCTCGATTCGCCGCATCTGCCCGCAAACGGTCAGCGGCGCTGCGACGGTCCACTGCGTGGCAGCGGTCCGCGCAGCAGCGGGTCTTCGAGCAGCGTCATGACCAGGGACACGTTCTCTCCACCCCGCTGCGCCGACTGCCAGGCGTTGCGGGCGGCGGCCGGATCGGGCTCGGGACGGGTGAGATACCGGGCGCCGATGAACAGGTAATTGGCCGCGTGCCCGGCGCCGGCGAACCACTGCTTCGTGATCGTCATCGCGATCGCCTCCGGAACCTCGTCGATGGGGAGGCGGATGTTTTCCCCCTTGTGCCGGAAGATGAACATTCGATCGTTCACCTCGACGATGGAGATGCGATCCTTGCCGACGTCGAAGTCGCTGCCCATACCGGCCTTCAGCGCCTTGCCGCGAAAGGAAGCGAATTGCCGGGCATGAGCGGTGAGTTGCTCCCAGGCGGCGACGCGATCGCCGTCGGGGCCGTCGCCGACGGCATCCCGCGCCCGGGCCAGCCAGTCGTCGGCGCTGGCGAAGTCTTCGGCCGCGAGGGCCACCCGGGCGCCGGCGAGGAACTCGTCGAGCCGGGCGGCGTCGGTCGCGGCAGGCCGCGGCGACCGCGGGCGAGGCGCCGGTGAATCCGGCTCCGGCTCCGGTACGACGGCGGGTAGCGGCGGATTTGCCGGTTGGGAGGGCGGGCGCGGCACCGTGACGGATATTGGTTCGGGGGTGGGCGGGCTGGTCGGCTCGGGGGGCGTTTCGCCCGATGGGCCCCGCGCCGAGACGGGCGGCTGCTCTTCCACCATCCGTGGCCGGTTCTGCGGCGTGCCGAGCGGCAGGCGCGGCGCGGCGCCGGGCGCCGGCTTTGCCGCAGGTGTGGCGGGCGGGGCGATGGCTTCGCCGATCTGCTCCGCCTGGTCGCGGGCCAGCGCGATCAGCCGATCGCGGTGTGACAGAAGCTGGCCGCGAAAGGCGATGCCGGCGGCGGCCGCGGCAGCCAGCGTCACCAGCGTGAGCAGCCACGGCGAGCGCCGAGTCCTCGCGGTCCGCGGCCCGCCGCCAGCAGACGCCAGTTCGGCGGCCGCAGGCACGAGGGGTTGCTCGACCGACCGCGCGGCGGCCGCGGGCGGCGGAACGGGTGGCGGCGGCGGCGTCCGATCGGGTGCCGCTGCCGGCGGGCGTCGGGCGGCCGGCGCGGCAGGGCTGGCGGGCCGCGCCAGGGCGCCGGGAGGAGGAGGGGGCGAGAAGCTGCTTCCCGGACGCGCCGGCAACGATGCGAGCAGCCCGTCACGGCTCTCCTCGACCCGCTTCACGAGCGCCGTGCGTGCCACCGTGAACGGACCTGGATCCAGGCCGCGAAGCCGGGCCAGCCGCTCGTCGGCGGCTTTGATGATGGTCTCGCTGTCGAGTTGTCCGGAGGAGAGACCGAGCACCAGCCGCGGATCGGCGAGATCAACGGCGTCAAGTCCCAGCCATTCACGGCTCGGGTCGAATGTGCTCGCGGATGACATGTGCTGTCTGTCCCACGGGGCGGCCCCAGGCCGCCGACTCGCCCACGGGGCGGCCCTGCCCCAGGCCGACGACTCTCCGAGTGTAGCAGGTCAGCCCGGCCGGCGCCGCCAGACCGTCATCTCGGCCAGCGAATGCTGGTGCTTGCGGGCGGTTTCCCGGATGACGAACGGAACGTCCTGGCGGTGCTCCAGCGCAAAGCGGCCGTGGAGAATCCGCTCGATCCCGGTGAGCGTGTCGAGCGGCTCGCCATGCTCGCGCCGGCCGCCGAGCCACTTGTCGCGGGGGGTGTATTCCTCGAGCCACGTGTAGGGGCTCGTGAGCACGAGCAGGCCGCCGGGCACGATCCGGTCGCCGATGAGGTCGAGGAACAGCCGCGGGTCGTAGAGCCGGTCGATGAGGTTGCCGGCGAAGACGAGGTCGTAGCCGGTGTAGAGCGGCTTGAGGTTGCAGGCGTCCCCCTGCATGAAGGCGACGCGGCCGGCGACGCCGGTCAGCCCGAGCCGATCGAGCGACACCGCGTGGGACGCCGTCAATTCCCCCTCCGTGGGCACCTCGTAGAGGACCTCGTCCCCCTGCTGCAGGCGAACGCCCGACTGGATGAACCGGGCGGAAAAGTCGAGGGCATCGACGTGAGAGAAATGGCGGGCGAACTCGAACGCCGACCGGCCCACCGAGCAGCCGATGTCGAGGCAGCGCCGGCGGTTGCCGGCGGGGACGTGCGGGAGCACCGCCTCGACGCAGGCCTGGGGGAAGTTGGGCACGCCGAGCGCCGCGGGCGACCCGTAGTGAAAGTCGAGGTATTGCGTGACGAGCTGGTCGGTCTCGTAGAGCCGCGCGCCGGCCGTCGTCGCCTCGTTTCCCGGCTCCTCGACGATCGTGCGCAGGCCGGCATGCTGGAAGAAGTGCCGCCGAAAGGCATAGCGGGCGCTGGCCAGCGCCTCGTTGCCGGTCGAGATCCACGAGCCGCCCATGATGAGGTTATGGCGGCCGTCGAACGTCGGCACCGAGAAGTCGTCGTACAACGGATGAATCTCGAAGCCCTTGAAGGGCATGATCGGCGTCCGCGTCCACTGCCAGACGTTCCCGACCACGTCGCAGAACTCTCCCTGCGGAAAGGCGTCGACCGGGCTGCTCGAGGCGTGGTGGGCCAGGTTGATGTTGCCGGGAGCCGGATCCCAGGTCGGCTGGTCGCCCGGCACGTGCCGGCGCAGGGCGTGCCAGTGAGCTTCTGTGGGGAGGAGGACGTTCTCTCCGGTCATTCCCCCGAGCCAGCGACAGTAGGCCTGGGCCTCCAGGCAGTTGACCTCGACGGGCCAGTCGAGCGGCAGGGGGATCTCCTCGAGCAGGTTTCGCTGCACGCAGCCCGCCGCCGTCATGCGCCAGAACTTCGGATGCTCGGCCTTCGTGTACCGCAGCCAGCCCTGCCCCTCCTCGGTCCACAGCGACTCATCGCGATAGCCGCCGGCGACGACGAACTCGTGAAACTCGGCGTTCGACACGAGCTGCCGGGCGGCGCGGAAGGCGGGCAGGTCCACCTCCTCGACGCCGTACTCGTTGTCCCAGCCGTAGGTCTGGTCGTCGGCCCGCTTGCCGAGCCGCACGGTCTGGGCGGGCACCGGCAGCCAGGGGTTCGGAGGCGCGGGGCCGGTCGCCTGACACGATGCCCAGAGCCGGCGCTCCGCCGCGGTCAACTCCGCCCCGTGCCGCAGTTCGCCGAGCGGCATGAGCCGCATGATCACCGACGATGTCTCGAGGTGGATCCGCTCGTGCTCGATCCCCATGAGGATCAGCCAGGCGGGCGAGTTCCACGTGATCGGCAGCTCCAGCGGCATCGATTCGATGAAGCCGTCGACCAGCTCGCGGACCGCGGCCCGGTAGTCGCGGACCGCCTGCACGGAGGGCCAGTCGTAATGGGCCGTGTTGAGGTCGTCCCACGACATCTCGTCCACGCCGACGGCGAGCATCGCCTCCAGCTTGGGGTCGATGCGACGCGGAATGTGGCGGCCGGCAGTCAGCTTGTTGACGTAGAAGACGGCAGGATGGCCGTAGTAGAAGATCAGCGGATGCCGGAGCGGCTCGTGCCGCTTGAAGTAGGAGGCATCGTCGCGGATCAGGTCGAAGAGTTGTTCGTAGAGGCTGCACGTCTGGTGAAAATAGCGGCGGAGTTCGGCCCGCTTGGCGGCGACGGGATCGGCCGCGGCGGGGTCGGCCGTGAGCAGGGGCGTGCGGGTCGGCGCGAGCGGGGCTTCGAAGTCGGCGAACCGGCCGCGGGCCGGCGGGGCGGTCTGGAGGGCGGGGGCCATGCGCGAATCCGGGGCTATGGGACGGGTGTCAGTTCGTCAACGATAGCACGGCTGGCGAGTCCCTCCAGCAGCCGGTCCGGCACGGGGGAAACGGCCGCCAGCAGCGATCCGACGACCGCCGCACGGTGGCAGTTGTCGCCGCCGCACAGGGCGTTGGCCCGGATGCCCGCCGCGAAGTCGCCCGCATGCCGGGCGGCCAGATACAAGGCCGCCGGGAAGGCATCGTCGATGTAGCAGGCGGGGCTGAGCACGGTCCCGACGACGGCCCTGTCGGGGCATGTGGCCGGGCCGCGGCCGGCGCGGCGGTCCCAGTCGGCGAGTTTCGCGGCGGACGCCCAGTCGCCGGCCTCTTCGATGATCGTCTCGCGCAGGTCGCGAGGCCCGTCCGGTCGATCGGGCCGGGTGAGGCGGACGAGGATCCGGGCGAGGGCGTCGGCGGCGGCGAGGACGTCGTCGTCCCGATGGGTGAGCGAGACGTGCAGCCGCACGATCCGGCGGATGTCGGGATGCCGGGGCCCAAGGCCGGCGACGATCGCCGGCACGGTGGCGAGGCCGCCGATGTGGACGTCGCGGACGCCGCAACTGATCGGCTTGCGGCCGCTGCCGAGGTTCGTGAAGAAGTGCCGATGGTATTCCTCGACGTAGGTGTCGCGATGCCGGCCCGGCTCGGTCATGAAGGCCACGTACCGCTCCAGCCAGCGTTCCGGGTCGTACTCCCGGTCGCGGCGCAAGAGGGCGAACAGTTCCACCGCGAGCCGGTAATTGAGCGTGTTGTCGCCGGCGGCGAGGAACTGGTGGTAGTGGATGCCGCGCCGTCCCCAGTACTGCGCCTGCTCGCGCAGGATGTCCGCCTCTGGCGTCGGTGGCGTGTAGCTCGATCGCCAGAGGATGCTGTCTGGATGTGGCGACCGCGGCGCGAGGTAGGTGGGCGGGACCGCCGGGTCGGCGAGATGCGAATAGTCGCGGTCGAGCGCCGCGGTGTCGTAGTACCAATGGACGGGCATGGCGACGGCGTCGGCGACGAGGCTGCCGAGGAACGCCTGCAGGCTCGTGTCGGCGCGGTGATCCGCCGGCTGGGAGGGTGCGGACTCGGGTGCGGACGTCGAATGGTTCGTCATGACAGCGGCTCCCGGCGCAGGAAGGCCCGGACGCGCGGCGCGGCGGGGCGGTCGAAAAAGTCGTCGCTCGGAGCGTGGGCGAGGACGCGGCCGTCGGCGATGAACGCCACTTCGTCGGCGGCCCGGCGGGCAAAGTCCATCTCGTGGGTCACGAGCACGAATTGCGTGCCGCCCTCCCGCAGTTCGCCGATCATCGCCAGCACCTCGGTCGCCATCTCCGGATCGAGTGCCGACGTCGGCTCGTCGAGAAACAGCCGCTGCGGGCGGACGACCAGTGCCCGCAGGATCGCGATCCGCTGCCGCTGCCCGCCGGAGAGTTCGGCCGGCCGCTTGCCGGCGTGTTCCTCGAGCCCGAACCGGCGCAGCGGTTCCCGCACCCGCTCGGCGGCGGCGGCAGGCGACAGCCCGTGCACTCGGACCAGGGGAAGCAGAAGATTGTCCATGGCGGTGAGATGCGGAAACAGGTTGAATGCTTGAAAAACCGTGCCCACGGTGCGCCGATAACCGCCCAGCCCCCGCTCGTCGCGGGGCAGCGGCACGCCGTCGAAGGAAACGCCCCCCGCCACGGGCACGTCGAGCCCGGCGAGAATCCGCAGGAGCGTCGACTTTCCGCCACCCGAGGGGCCGACGAGGACAAGCGTGCGGATCGGGCCGGTCTCGAGGTCGAGCCGGTCGAGCACGGTGGCCTGGCCGCCGTCGGGCCGGGGGAACCGCTGCACGAGGCCGTGGATGGAGAGTCGCATGGGGGGTGGCGCGGCTCAGGCGACCTCGTAGCGCAGGCGACGTTCCAGCCAGCGCGAGACCGCGGCCAGCGGGAGCGTGAGGATCAGATAGCCGACGGCCAGCGGCAGGTAGGTCTCCAGCGTCGCGTAGGTGAAGGAGTTGACCTCCTGGGCGGCGAGCGTGAACTCGGCGATCGAGAGCACGGAGAGTAGCGACGAGTCCTTGACGAGCGAGACGAACTGGCCGGCAACGGCCGGCAGCACGATCCGCACCGCCTGCGGGAGGACGACGAACCGCTGGATCTGCCAGGGCGAGAGGCCGATCGCCCGGCCGCTGTCGATCTGGGTCCGCGGAATGGCATCGATGCCGGCGCGGAAGATCTCAGCCATGTAGGCACCGCTGAACAGCGAGAGCAGGAGAACGCCGGCGACGTAGCGGTTGTGGAGGCCGATGGCCGTGCCGACGAAGTAGAAGCCGAGGAGCAGTTGGACGAGCAGCGGCGTGCCGCGGATCAATTCGACGTACACCCGGGCCGCGGCCGCGGGGAGCGGGCGTCCGGAGCGGAGCAGGGCGGCGGCGAGGCTGCCGACGAGCGTGCTGACGACGAGCGCGGCGAGGCTCAACGCCACCGTCATCAGCCAGCCGTGAAAAAGTTTCTCCCGGTACTCCCACACCCCCGACCAGTTCCAGGCGACGTCGACCCGGGCTGCCGCCAGGGCGACGGCGCCGCCAAGCGCTGCGACGACGATCGTGAAGGCGAGCCAGCGGGGCATGCGGCGAGGATACCATGTTGGAGAGTCGCCACGGTGGCCGCACGGCGTTTGGCCCGCTGTCTTCGGCAGACGAACACTTTGCGTCCGATCCTCGTTCCCGCCCGGCGCGTGACTGCCATGAGTTCCACCCCCGTCCGCTGGCTCGCCGAGCAGCTTCCCGCCTGGGAACGTGAGGGGATCGTCACCGCGGACGGGGCACGGGTGCTCCGCGAGCGATACGCGGCCGAGCCCCGCGGCGGCCTGGCGCAAATGATCGTGGCCGCGATCGGCGCGCTGCTCATCGGCACCGGGCTGATCGCGGTGCTGGCCTACAACTGGGACGACTTCCCGCGCTGGGTGCGGCTGTCGCTGGCGCTCGGGCCGCTCGCGGCGTCGCAGGCCGCGAGCTGGTGGGTGCTGCAGCGCGGCGCGGCCGCCACACGGTGGCAGCGCGAGGCGGTCGCGCTTCTGCAGGCGCTGGCCGTCGGGGCTGCGATGGCGCTCGTGTCCCAGATCTACAACCTGCCGGGGCAGTGGACCGACCTCGTCTTCTGGTGGTGCGTGGTCGCCGTGCCGCTGGCCTGGGTGCTGGAATCCGACGCCGTGGCGATCGCCTACCTGCTGGGCATCGCGACCTGGACCATCGCGCAGGCTCGGCCCTTCACCGGCGAGGGGGCCGACTGCCGCATCTGGTATCCGCTCCTCCTCGCCGGCATCCTGCCCCGCTGGCCGGGCGCCGACCTCCGCGGCCGGCCCCAGCCGGGCAGTCGGGCGGTTCTCGCCCTGTCCGCCCTGGCCGGCCTGATCGCCGTGGCGGCGGACTCCCGTCAAAGGTTGAACTCCGATCATGCGTCGGTCTGGCTCACGATGCTGACGGCTGCCGCCGTGCTCCTCTTTCCACTCGACCGGCGGGGGATCGCCGAACCGCTCTCCCGCAAGCCGCAGGTCCTGCTCGGCGGGATCGTGCTCGTCACGCTGGCGCTGGTCGCCAGTTTCGAGGATCCGGCCCGGGGTCTCCTCGAGGGCGTCGCGCGGGCGATGCCGCTCGGCTGGTGCTGGCTGCTGCTGACGGTCGTGGCGGCCTTCGCGGCCCTGGCCCTGTGGCAGGGCCGGTACGCCGTGGTGGCGGTCGCGGCACTTGCGGTCGTGCCGCTGCTCGCCGATGCCGATGGCCTGTCGCGGATCGAGTCGCTGTCGCTGGAGCTCGTGTCGGGCCCGACCGTGATTCGCCTCGTGGCCGGGCAGGGCTGGCGGGAAGACGATGCCGTGACCATCGAGTGACCATTCGACCGCTTCTACCTCAACGAGCGGCTCGCCCCCGACGCCGACAGGCTCGTCGCGGAGCGATTCCAGGAGGGAAACAAACCGGTCGCCGAGTGCCGTCTTCTCGACGGCCGTGCCGTGCTCACCGACATCCTCGTGGACGGCACGTCGATCCGCGAGGTCGTCCGGCAGCAAAACCGCTGAGCCGGCCACGGCCGGAGCTGCCGCCGCAGCGGGGCCGGCCGCCCGCCTCAGAAGAAGAACGGGATCGCGCGATCCTTGAAGTAGGCCTTCTCCGCGGCGAGGAACTCGTCGCCGAGCCGCTCGAAGCCGCCAGCGGCACGGAACGTCCCCAGGAACTCGTTCACCCGGCGCCTGAGGTTGTCGTCGCCGGGCCGCAGCCCCACCGCCCACGTCTCCTCCCGGAAGGGCGCGAGCAGGGCCCGCGTCTGCTCGGGGTGCCGCTTGTGATGCTGGTAGACCGAGAGCGGATCGTAGATGAAGGCGTCGGCCTTCCCCTGCACGACCTCAAGGGCCGCCGCCGACTCCTTGTCGAGCACGAGCAGGCGGGCCTTCTTGAGGCCCGTCGCGGCGTACTGGTGGCCGGTCGTCCCCTTCTTGACAGCGATCACCCGGCCGGGGGCGTCGAGGTCGGCAGCGGATTGCAGCGGCGACTTCGCCGCCACGAGGAGCGCCAGCCCGGTCTTGAGATACGGCTCCGAGAAGGCGATCGTCTTCGCCCGCTCGGGCGTGGCCGTGAGCGACGAGATGATGCAGTCGATCTTGCCCGTCCGCAGCGCGGGGATGAGCCCGTCAAAGGGAATGTTTTCGATGACGAGCTCGCGGCCGAGGTGCCGCGCCAGTTCCTCCGCCAGCCGGACGCTCACGCCCGTCGGCCGCCCCTGCTTGTCCGTCATCTCGAAGGGCGGATAGGAGAGCTCCATGCCGACGCGGAGCGGCG
Source organism: Planctomycetia bacterium (assembly GCA_014192425.1). Classification (NCBI taxonomy): domain Bacteria; kingdom Pseudomonadati; phylum Planctomycetota; class Planctomycetia; species Planctomycetia bacterium. The sequence continues at coordinate 25,040 of BJHK01000001.1, forward strand.
GCTCGGCCGCCGACACGATGGCTGACAAGGCGCAGGTGAGGAACCAGGGAACGAACCGGTGCATCGTCGCGTGTCTCCCGAACGAGTGGTTTCCGGTGCGGCTCAGGCCGCCGGCCGGGCCGCGAGCGCCGTCTCGGGCAGCGGCTCGACCGGATCGAGACGCCCGCCGGGGCCGATGGCGTACGTCCGGCCACGCCAGGTTACCGTGCGCACGGCGAACGAGGCGAACCAGCCGACGAAGTAGACCGCATCCTTGAGGAGGATCGCGGCGACGTGCCGCGGGGCGAGGGCCTGGGCCCGCAGCAGCCGGGCAGCCGAGACCTCGAGGAGGATTTTCAGCGCCGCGACCGCAGGCACGCAGAGGGCGTAGTCGGTGGCGAGGAGCGGGAGCGTCCAGGGGACGGGGTTGAGGACGAGCTCCAGGGGGTAGGCCCACGGGCAGATGCGGCGGCGCAGCCCGGAGTGGCGCAGGTGCCGCTGCACGAGGCCGCACCACGACCAGGCGCGGTGCACGATCCGCACCGGCACCGGGGCGAGCCGCAGCTTCCCGCCGGCCTCGGCCACCAGCCGCGAGAGGACGAAGTCGTCGGCGCCGTGGTCGCGGACGTCGGCGAAGCCGCCGGCGTCGTCGAGGGCCCGGCGGCGGACCCACTGTCCCTTGGCGTTCACGGCGTGCTGTCCCGCGACGATCGCGGCGCCGATCGAGAGCAGACCGGCGAACTCGGTGTAGTGCAGGTTCTCGATCGCCGCCGGCAGCGTGCACTCGCCGATGCCGACCACCGGCTGGTAGACCATCCCCACCCGCGGGTCGGCGAAGCAGGGGAGCACGCGACCGATCTCGTCGGCGGCGACGCGGACATTGCTATCGGAGAGGAGGATCAAGTCGTGCCGGGCGTGCGGCAGCAGCGACTCGAGAAGCCCGACCTTCGGGCTGGCGGCGTCGCTGTCACCGCCGAGCACGATCGCCACGTCGCGATTCGGATACCGGCGGGCGAGCCTGCGGACGACATCCAGCGCCGGATCGCCGGCATCGGCCGCGCCGAACACGAGCTGCAACGGTTCGTGTGCGAGCAGGAAGAAAGACCGGAGGTTGGCCTCGAGGTCCTCGTCGAAGCCGCACAGCGGCTTGAGGATCGTGACGCCTGTGAGGTCGGCGGCAGGTGTGCGGCGCGATCCGGCGCGGCTCCAGCGGACCGTCACGAGCCACGCGGTGGCGTAGAGGCCGAGGCCCGTGGCGGCGACGGCAAGCAGGCAGGCGGTCAGGGCGGTCATCGACTGGCCGGGCGCGGTCGGCGAGGCTGCGACGGGCCTGACAACCAGGCCCGCGTCCTCCCGGCCGCGGAGCGTAGCGACGGCCGGGGGGGCGGCTCAACGTCGAAAACGCGAGGGCCCGTCGGCTGCCAACGCCGCTTTCCTACGGCGCGGCCTCGGTGAACGGACCCTCGAGGACCGCCTCCGGCTGGTCGCGGCGGCCGTCCGCGTCGATCACCACCTTGGCCTGGGGGAGGAGCTCCGGCGGAAACCGCCACACGGTGCGGTCGTAGCCCGGGGCGGCGAGATTGACCGAGAGCCGGGGGGGGATCTCGCGGGCCGTCTCGCCAATCGGGATCGTCGCCGGATCGGCGCCGGCGAGGATGTCGCCCGCGGTCCGCCCGGCGAGCAGGCCGACCTCGCGAAAGTCGAAGCCGACGTCGAACAGGGTGCCCCGGTTCGGCGCGCCGGGGACGACCGAGAAGACCGGGATCCGGGCCTTGGCCGCCGTCGCGATCACCGACTCGACCACGCTGGCGATGGTCGTGTCGCCCGGCACGAAGATCACCTCGGCGCCGCGGGCGATCGTCGCCTGGAGGGCCTCGATCACACCGGCCGAGTTCTCCACCGCCGCCTCGAGGAGCTCGATGCGCCGGGCGGCGCACGACGCCCGGGCGAGTTCCATGAAGCGGCGCGAGTTGCTCTCGGAGGGATTGTGGGCCACGCCCACGCGGCGGACCGCGGGATTGACCCGCTGGAGGATCCCGAACGTCGCGTCCACGGGCGCCAGGCTGCCGTAGCCAACGAGGTGCGCCGGGTGCACGAGCGGATCGGCGCGGTCGAGGCCCACGCCCGCGGAGCAGGGGTCGGCGACCGCCGCGAAGACGTGGCGGATCCGGCCGCGCTTGTTCGCCGTCGCCACAGCCTGCAGCGACGGTGTGCTCGAGGTGAGCACGATGTCGAACGGGCCGTTGACGATTTCCCGCGCGATGGCGTTGGCCTGGGCCGCGTCGCCCTCGGCGTTGTAGCGCCGGATCGTCACCGTCCGCCCGTCGCTGAAGCCGCGTTCGGCGAGCCCCTCGATCATGCCGCGGACAGCGTCATCGAGCACGGCCGTGCTCACCTGCTGGAGCACGGCCACGGCGGGCAGCCGCCGGGCTGCGGCGCCGCGGTCGGTGGCGAGGAGCAGCGCCGAGGCGCCGCCGAGGAGCGCGAGCGTGGGGAGGCACTGGCGGAGGAACGACACGGGCACGGACATGGGACGGGCTCCCCTCAGGCGTAGCGGTCGGCGAGCGTCCGGGCCGCGGTGTCGTCGAGCTGGTCGGCGCGACGCAGCCGGTCGAAGCGGTCGGCGAGATCCTCGGCGCCGAGACGGCGCTTGGCGGCTCCGGACGCGTCGATCGCCAGCCGGCCGCGGTGCACGAGCAGCAGCCGGTCGCCGAGCGACGCCGCCTGGGTAAGCGAGTGGGTCACCATCAGCGCGGTGAGGTTGTCCTCGCGGACGATCCGAGCCGTGGCCTGCACGACCCGGTCGGCGGCTGCGGGGTCGAGGGCGGCGGTGTGCTCGTCGAGGAGAAGGAGCTCGGGCCGGTGCCAGGTCGCCTTGAGCAGCGTGACGATCTGCCGCTGCCCTCCGGAGAGCGACCCGATCGGCTGGTCGAGCCTGCCCTCCAGGCCGGGCACGATCGCTGCCAGCCGGGCGGCGGCCTCGGCACGCAGCGACTTCGACGTCGCCCAGCCGAGACCGGCGGGCCTGCCCCGGCAGGCGGCCACGGCGAGGTTCTCGATCACTGTCAGGCTGCCCGCCGTGCCGGCCCGCGGATCCTGGAACACGCGGCCGATGAGCCGGGCACGTTCGTGCTCTTGCCAGGCCGTGATGTCGTGGCCGGCGAGGTGGATGCTGCCGGAGTCGAGACGCACCGTGCCGGCGATCGAGCCGAGCAGCGTGCTCTTGCCGGAGCCGTTCGTGCCGACGACGACGACGAACGTGCCGCGCGGCACGGCCAGCGAGATGCCGTCCACGGCGTGGACGAGCGGTCCGCCCGGGGCGGTGAAGCTGACGCGGGCGGCGCGGAGCTCGAGGTGCGGGGGGGCGTCCGCGGGCGCTGCGGCCGCGGAGCGGGGATCGTGCAGGGCTGCGGTCATCGGGCCACCTGTCTGCGGCCGCGGACCAGGAACCGGGGCGCGACGAGGGCGGCGAGCACGACCGCCGCGGTGGCGGCCTTGAGCCAGTCCGGATCGAGGCCGGCCCGCAGCGCCGCGGCGACGAGGAGCCGGAAGCTGACGCTGCCGGCGGCCGTCGCCAGCAGGGCCCCGCCGAGCCGCACCTCGCCGACGAGGGCGTTGCCGAGAAACACGCTCGCCATCCCCCAGACCACCATGCCGATCCCCATCTGCACGTCGGTGAAGCCCTGGTACTGGGCGACGATCGCACCGGACAGGGCCGTGAGCGCATTGGCGATCGCCAGGCCGGCCACGGTGAGCAGGCCGGTGTCGCGGCCGAGCGCCCGGGCCATCGTCGGCGTGTCGCCGCCGGCCCGCATCGCCGTCCCGAGCCGGGTGCGGAAAAACGCCCACAGGCCGACGATCGCGATGCCCACGGTCGCCGCCACGAACAGCAGCCGGGCCAGTTCGCCCGCCACCTCGGCGGAGCAGCCGAGCGTTGCGCAGGCGGGGGCGAGCAGGCTCTCCGCCCGGTCGAGCAGCGTCACGATGCCCGACAGTGGCACATTGCTGCGGCCGAGGAGGACGAGATTCACGCTGGCCAGCGTGGTCGTCATGAGGATGCCGGCGAGCAGCGGTTCGATGCCGAGGAAGGCGTGGAGCAGGGCGGTGCAGCCCCCGGCCGCGGCCCCCGCCGCCAGGGCGGCGAGCGTGGCCGCGGCGGGATCGACACCGGCGGTCAGGAGCACCGCGGCGACGACGGCGCCGAGCGTGAACGAGCCGTCGGTCGTGATGTCGGGAAACTTGAACAGCCGGTAACTCACGAACACGCCGAGGGCCACGAGCCCGAGCGCCAGGCCGAACGTCCAGGTCGAGAGCAGCGTGATCATGAGGCCCTCCCTGCGCCGACGACGAGCGGCGCGAACCAGCAGCCGCCGCGGACGAACTCCGACTCGCCGCTGCCCAGCACCGGCTGCGGGTCGGCGACGAGGTGCACGACCGCCAGCGGCGCCGACGCCGCGAGGGTATCGATCGTGTCGATGAAGTCGAGCGGTCCGCGCCTGAGGGGATGGAGGGGAAAGACCGCCGCGTGCAGGTGGCCGTGGATGGTGCCGGCGGCGTCCAGCGGCCGGACGAAGTCGGCCAGCGGCCCCATCGGGATGCCGCGGGCGGCCACGCCGGCGACAAGCGCCGTCCGGCGTGCGTGGACGGGTTCGCAGGAGAAGCACAGCCAGCGGGCGGCGACGTCCCGGTCGCCGGACCACGGATGGTCGGTCGGCGTCGCCTCGGCCAGCGGACGGATCAGTTCCGCGGCCACGAGGCCGCGCACCTCGACCGCCATGACGACCGCGATGACGTCGGCGGCGGCGCTGTCGAGGAGGGGGGCGAGGAGGCTGGCAAGCCGCAGGCCGGCGCCGTCGGGCGTCTCGAAGCCGGTCCGGCCACCGGGCACGCCCTGCCAGACGAGGCCGGAGACAAAAGCCGCGTCGGCCACGAGGTCGCCGCTGCCGACGAGATAATCGACGGCGGCGAATGGCTGCGGCGGGCGGTGGAACACGGCGCCACCGACCCCGAGCAGTTCACCGGCCCGAGCGTCGGCTTCGGCCGTGTCGCCGAGTGCGGCCAGTCCGATCGCGCAGGCGTGCCGCGGCAAGGGGCGTCGCACCACACCACCCTGCTGCGGGAAGCCGCGAGTCGTGTCCAGCCCGCCGACGAGTTCGGCCCGCAGCGGTCCGGCCGGGGAAGGCTCCAGGCCCACGAGGTCGAAGCCGGACACGTGCACGATCGCCGGCCCGGCCGTTCGCGGTCCACTCGTGGTCGGCGTCTCGGGTCTGCGGCCGTCCGGCTGCGGTCCCGCCATGAGGATCGGCGTCAGCCGGGTCAGGTCGAGTACCTTCCGCACGGGCTCGCTTGCCTGCACGATCAGGCAGCTGCCACCGGCCTGCTTCGCGGCCCGCTGGTTTTCGAAGAGGACGCGGATGCCCGCCGAGCTCAGGAAGGAGATGGCCGTGAAGTCGAGCTCGACGGCTTGGATGCCGCGACGCAACTCCTCCGCGACGGCCAGGCCGAGGTCGGAGGCCGATTCGGCGTCGAGCCGGCCGCCGACGGCGAGCACGACCCGGTCGTCCCGCTCATCCCGCACGATCGTGATATCCATCGCCTTCGGCCTGCCTCGTCGTTGCGGCGCACGCGGTGCTAACCCGCCGAGAGAACCGGCATAGAGTAGCCGATGGCAGGACCGCCGCGGGGCGAATGTGCCGTGGCGCCGGTTTGCTGGTTGGGGCCGAAGAACCGCTGTATGCTTTCTGAGAGGTCACATGCTACGCGGCGAATCGCTCGTCCGCGGCCTGTCGCCCACCTCGATCGGCTGCCGGCCCGCAATTCGCCTGCCATGCCCTCAGACTCCGACATCGATTCCGCTGCTGGCCCGGTCTGTCCTGGTCCCGTCTATCGCGGGCCGCTGCCCCCCGGCAATACGGTCGAGCGGGCCCCCGTGACCGTCTACGACGCCGCCGGCGAGGCGAGCCGGGCGGTGGCCCAGGAGATCGCCGACCTCGTCGCCGCGCGGGCGGCGGCGGGCCGGCAGGTGGTCCTCGGGCTGGCCACGGGGAGCACGCCCGTGGGCGTGTATCGCGAGCTCGTCCGGCTGCACCGCGAGGAAGGTTTGTCGTTCCGCAACGTCGTCACCTTCAACCTCGACGAATACTGGCCGCTATCCCCCGACGCGCCGCAGAGCTACCACCGCTTCATGCGCGAGCAGCTCTTCGACCACATCGACATCGAACCCACCGCGGTCCACATCCCGGATGGGACCGAGTCGCGGGCGTCCCTCCTCGACGCCTGCGCCCTCTACGAGGAGCGGATTCGTGCCGCGGGCGGGATCGACCTGCAGCTGCTGGGGATCGGCCGCACCGGGCATATCGGCTTCAACGAGCCGGGCAGTCCGGTGGAGAGCCGCACCCGTCTGATCACGCTCGACCGCGTCACGCGGGCCGACGCGGCGGGGGATTTTTCCGGCGAGCGCAACGTGCCGCGGCAGGCGATCACGATGGGGGTGGGCACGATCCTCGACGCCCGGCGGATCCTGCTCCTCGCCTTCGGCGAGCACAAGGCGCCCGTCGTGCGCCGGGCCGTCGAGCAGGCCCCCGACCTGCTCGTGACAGCGAGCGTCCTGCAGCGGCACCCCGACGCCCGCTTCGTGCTCGACCGCTCGGCGGCGTCGCGGCTGTCGCGGTTCGAGTCGCCGTGGCTGGTGGGGCCGCTGGAGGCGATGGGGCTCGGCTGGACCGAGCCGCTGACCCGCAAGGCGGTGATCTGGCTGGCCCAGCAGGTCGGCAAGCCGATCCTCAAGCTTGTGGACGAGGACTACAACGAGCACGGCCTGCAGGACCTGCTCTCGGCGCGGGGCCGGGCCTACGACCTCAACATCGAGGTCTTTCGGGCGCTGCAGGACACGATCACCGGCTGGCCCGGCGGCCGGCCCGGAAAGCCGCGCCGGATCCGGGGACTGGCATCGGCTGCGGAGGAGTTTCCCAAGCGGATCGTCGTCTTCAGCCCGCACCCCGACGACGACGTGATCGGCATGGGGGGAACGTTCATCCGGCTCTGCGAGCAGGGGCATGAGGTGCACGTCGCCTACCAGACGAGCGGCAGCATGGCCGTGTGGGACGAGTCCGCCGAGCGGCATGTGGAGTTTGCCGAGGAATGGTGCCGGGCCTTCGGGATCGGCGACGCGGCCGGCACGGTCGCCGGTCACATCCGCGGCCTGCTCCGCGCCGGCGCTGGCGGCGCGCCCGACGAGGTGCGCACCGTGAAGGCGCTGATCCGGCGGACCGAGGCCCGGGCCGCCGCCCGCTACTCCGGCGTCGCGCCGGAGCGGATCCACTTTCTCGACCTTCCGTTCTACGAGACCGGTACCGTGCGCAAGCGGCCCGTCGGGGCGGAGGACGTGCGGATCGTGGCCGAACTGCTCGACCGCGTCCGGCCGCACCAGGTGTATGCCGCCGGCGACCTCGCCGACCCGCACGGCACCCATCGCGTCTGCCTCGGCATCGTGACGAAGGCGCTGGCGGAACTCGGCGACCGGCCGTGGGCCGAACGCTGCGAGGTCTGGCTGTATCGCGGTGCCTGGCAGGAGTGGGAGCCGCACGAGATCGACATGGCGGTCCCGCTGTCGCCGGACGAGGTCGAGCGGAAGCGGCTGGCGATCTTCAAGCACGAGAGTCAGAAGGATCGGTCCCTGTTCCCGGGATCCACGGATGCCCGTGAGTTCTGGCAGCGGGCCGAGGACTGCACCCGGGAAACCGCCCGCCTCTACGACACGCTGGGCCTGCCCGAGTACGAAGCGATCGAGGGCTTCGCGCTCTTGCAGCACCGCGGGTCGTAGCGGCGCGGCCTCGGCCGCTTTCAGGCTCACCCGCCGGCAAGACGGGGTGGCACGGCAGGCATGCGGTGGCTCATTCGGACCGCGGCTGCTTTCCGTCGTTGGCCCGCATGAGCATGTCCCAGACGCCGTCGGCCTCCGTGGATTGAAAGGACGCGTTCGGACCGCCCCCCATGTTGGGATCCCGGCCCACCTGCCTGCCTTCGGTGTCGGAGTCGGACTTCTCGCGTCGGGATACCGAGTTCTTGATGGGCCTTACCGAGCCGTCGCACATCGCCACCATCAGGATGTCGCCATGGTTGGCCTGGGAACGTATGGCGGAGCATTCCTGGGGCTTTGGCTGCGACTGGAACATGAACGTGTTGGCAAACTGCAGACCTTTCACATTTCTGGCATCGGACTCCCACTCGATGCCGAAACTGTGAGTCCAGGGCTTCCATTCGACATCTGTCGGACGGGGCATCGTGTTGTCGTCTGGAAATTCATTCCAGTTGGTTCTGCCAGCCGAGTACGGATGCGGCTCAATGGCGAGCCGCACGGCACTCGACCTCACGTGTTGCGCTCCTGACGGAATCCACGAGGGGTCATCCGGATTCATAGCCACGTCGACGACCGTCCCCAGTCGCGGGCTGCTCCAGAATGCCAACCGCGCCATGTCGACGTAGCGATTTACCGGCGTTGGAAAGCTCGCACCGTCGGCATACACGACCGACGAGCAGTACCGCATCGCCTCGGCGAGGAGGATCGTGTTCGCCTGGCCATCCTTGATGTGGTCGAAGGAACGCGGTCTCCACGAGGTGATCTCGTAGCGGCCGGTGCCGAACGGACTCAGATGGGCTTGGGGTTCCACTCGTAGGGACGCTTCGGTGCTGGACACGGCCGCGAACACGTGCGGGTTGGCGAGGTAGTTGGTTGTCGACCACTGCCGGCCGCCCAGCCATGTGAGCTTGGTGGATGACTCGATCACGCTGTTGTCACCCTTACAGACGGTGAGCGGCACGCGGATCCCTTCCTGGGCGGCCGGATAGTTTGGGAGGTTGAAATAGGGATAGCGGAAATTTTTGGCCAATCCCAGCCCCCTGTGCTGGCCGTAGCGAGGGTCAGTCGTGCCGGAGAAATACGGTTCGATCCATCGGGGCGGGGAGACCTGCTGCACTGTTCCGATCTGCGTCGCTTTTGTCCGGCGCACCGTGTAGGTCGCCCCGTTCATGCCAAAAGCCGTTTCCACGATGGTTTCGTACTTGTACGTTGGAATGGTCGTCGTGCCGCCCGGAGACATGGATCCGGCAATGAGCATCGTCCCGGAGGAGTTGACATTGCCCTCGACGAACGAATTACCCTCGATCACCGCCACCGAGGGGTTTGTATGCACGTTGAACGTCACGCCGTCGTCCAACGTCCTCTGCAGCGCCTCTGTCTTTGGGATCATGCCTTCGCCGCGGAGGGCTTCGCCCGGCACGTTCGGCCAATAGCGATACCCCAAGCAGACCTTCGCTTTGGGAAGTTTGAGGTACTCGGACTGCATCTCGATGTCGGGCAGCACATGGCCGAGCCAGCTGGTGAAGACGGGAGCCGCCCGTTGCGTCGACTCAAACGGATAGGCACCCCAGAACGGGGGCAGCGACCCGTTGCGGTTGTGAAAACTCGTGATTGCCTTGGCGAGTTGCCGCAGGTTGTTGCCACAGTCAGTGCGTCGGCCCGCGCTGCGGACCATTTGAACGGCCGGCAGCAGTATGGCCATCAGCCCGGCCAGGATCGCCACGACGACCAGGAGTTCGACGAGCGTGAACGCTCTCGTGACGCCACGCCGCTTACAGGTTCGCATGCCAGCCCCTCCTCTAGGAATGAACTGATGCCGGGGACACCTAAGGATCTCATCGGTCGGCCGGGAGACCCGTCGCCACATCGAATTGTCCGTCTGGCCCGAGGGATCGTCAAGCGGGAAAACCAGCGGGCATGGGTGCCGCCTGGCCTCGCCCTCCGGGCTCGCCAGGCTTTGGCACCGTCCGGTGCCTGGTGCTGGGCGGGAATCGCAGGGCCGACGCAAACTTTACGCCGGGATTTGCAGGACTGTGAAGAGGTAGGCGGGATTCCAGCCGGCCATCCTTCGCCGCATGGCGATGCTTTCCTTGTCGTTGACCTGCTTCAGCAGGCTGATCGCGAAGCGTGTGAGCCAGGCGATATTGTCAGCCAAGAGGCGATTACGGACGCGACTTTCGTCCTCCCTGAAGGTAACGTCCAGACACCAATGCAACGTGTTCTCGATACCCCATTGTCCGCGGACGTTTGCTGCGAACTGCTTGATGCCTACGCGGAGTGAGCTGATGGAGTACCGCACGTCGTGGGTCGTCCTGTCCGCTTGAGTGCTCGTCCGGATGGCCACGCCGATCGTTCTCATGCCCTTCCAGTGTTGCTGGCCCGGCAGATCGGCAGGCACCGACATCTGACAGTAGGTGATCTCGTCCGTTCGCCCGTGTCCCTTGACCGTCTCGGTGTGCGTGCGGAGCCCCGGGGAGGAAAAGTCATTTTCCACGTGCGCGTCGAAGCACTCCACGACAGCGTCGTGCAGCGCTTCCTGGTTGCCTTTCAGTGTCAGGACGTAATCTCCGCCGCCCTCGATGATCTTGGCGGCGATCGTTTTCTGACACCCGGCGGCGTCGATCGTGACGATCGATCCCTTGACGTCGATGGCAATGATCTCACGCTCCCCGTCCTTGCGGTTCGCGGCCAGCCGGCGGATCCAGTTCTCAAAGCAAGCCTGAAAGGCAGCCGGCTTCAAAGCCATCAGCACGCCACCGATTGTGTCGTGTGCCGGCGCTCCATTGGGCAACTGCAAACGGTTCCTCAACCAGTCCGCGTTGCTTTCCGCCCACCGCCCGATCGCTTTGGGTCCTGCCGCGCCCGCGATGACCGCCATGATGCAGATAACCACCAGGTCGCTCAGAAGGTGCAGGCGGTTGATGTGCGATCGAGGATCCGGCAGGACTGCAACCTCCTCCAAAATGCTTTTGACATCCATGTCCAGAACGACTTCGGTATTCCCTGGCACAGCTGTATCTCCGGCGACGGCTTCGAGGGAAACTCCTGACGAAGCCAATCATCGCCGCTACAGGCTTGCCGCGCCAGCCGAGATTGCCCAGAGTGCGCGCCGGCCCTGGGGCGTCACCGGTCCTACACTTCTACTGAAGTGTCGCCAGCGGGTGTGACCGGGTCCACGCCGACGGGGATACGTTTGATGCGCCGGGCCGCCTGCACGATGTGAACGACCTGATCAAGGACGACCGCCACCAGGATCACGGCGCCGACGATGATGAACGTCCAGTTCGGGTTCAGGCGCCACAACCGCGGAATTCCGCCGTCGTCGTCGTAACGGAGCTGGAACATGTTGATGCCGTTGTCGATGACCCGCATGATCGCCGAGCCGATGATGATGCCCAGCACCGTTCCCTCGCCGCCGCGCAGGGAGCAGCCGCCCAGCACCACGGCCGCGATCGCGTAAAGCTCGTACGCGACCCCGACCTGTTGCGACATCTGGCCGATGTACGCCGCGTAACAAACGCCCGCGATCCCCGCCAACCCCGACGAGATCACGTACGTCAACGTTTCGACCTTCTTGACGTTGATACCCGAATACTCGGCCGCGTCGCGGTTGCCGCCGATGGCGTACACATAGCGGCCGAATACCGTGAAATGCAGGACGTAGGTCCCGATACCCGCCACCATCAGGAACATCAGGAACGGATAAGGCACCAAGGGATCGCCGCTGATCTGGAGCAGACCGCCGTTGGCCAATCCCAGCAAAGGGGATCTGCCCATGCTCAGCGTTCCGCCCTCGACAATGGTCTGTGAAACGCCGCGGACCAGCAGCATGCCACCCAGCGTGACGATGAATGGTTGCAACTTCAGGCGCGTGATCAGGAGGCCCTGCGTCAGCCCGACCAGCAGCGCGGCGGCAAGCGCCATACCGATCCCCAACCACAGCGGGTAAGCCAGGCCGCCGGTCGCATGCGACGACATCTTGGCGATGATGACGCCGGTTAGACCGACCACGGAGCCGACCGACAGGTCGATTCCGCCAGCGATGATCACGAACCCGATGCCAATCGCGTAGATCCCCAGCATCGAAATCTGTCGCAACGTATTGATGGCGTTCGATGGCCCCAGAAAATCAGGGTTCGAGATGAAAAGCACCAGGCACATCACGACCAATGCCACGAACATGCCCAACTCGCGTCTCATGCGGCTGCCCCTTCGGTTGTGCCCGTCATCAACGAGGCGATTCGTTCCTGTGTCAGCTCCGCGCGTGTCAGCACGCCCTTGATCTGTCGCTCGTGCATGACCACCACGCGATCACTCATGCCGATCACCTCCTCCATGTCCGAACTCACCATCAGAATCGTGATGCCGGCATCGGCCAGCGCCGCGACGTGGCGGTAGATCTCCGCCTTCGCGCCGACGTCGATCCCGCGCGTCGGCTCGTCCAGGATCAGCACCTTGGGGCTCATCGCCAGCCATTTGCCCAGCACCACCTTCTGCTGATTGCCGCCGGACAGATTCACGACCCGCTGGCGGATGCTGGGTGTCTTGGTACGCAGCCGCGCGACTTCCGACTCGGCCACGCGCTGCTCGGTCGCGCGATCCAACAGGCCCCAACGGTTGTAGTTGGCGATGTTCGGCAGCGACGTGTTCTCGGCGACCGACATCGGCAGCACCAGGCCGTGGCGTTTGCGATCCTCGGGCGCCAGGTAGACGCCGCGATCGATGGCGTCGCGCGTGTTGCGCGGCAGAAAGGCGGCGCCGGCAAGGACCATCGAACCCCCGCGGGCGGGGGTCGCTCCGAAGATGCTCTGCATCAGCTCGGTGCGGCCCGCGCCAACCAGACCCGCGAAGCCCAGGATCTCGCCCCGGCGCGCCGTGAAGGTCACGCCCGCGGGAGCGCCGGGGACCAGCAGCTCCTTCACCTCCAAAACGGGTTCGATGCCGGTTTCGGCGGTGCCCCCCGGGACAGGCTCTTCCTCCCGTCTTGGCTTCTTGGGCGGGAAGTACTGATTCGACAGCTCGCGCCCCACCATCAGGGCCACGATCTTGTCGTGGGTCGCCCCCGCGCGCGCAAGATCCCCGATGTAGCGTCCGTCCCGCAGGACGGTGATGCGATCGGCAAGGTCCAGCACCTCCTGCATCCGGTGCGAGATGTAGATGATGCCGATCCCCTCGCCGCGCAGCTGCTGGATGATCTTGAACAGTTGTTCCGATTCGCCCGATGTCAGCGACGATGTCGGTTCGTCCATGATGATGATGCGCGCGTTGACGGACAGCGCCTTGGCGATTTCGACCATCTGCATCTGTCCGGCCGTCAAGGTCGAGACCGCGGTGGTGGGCGGTCGTTTCAGCCCCACGCGGGCCAGCAGCACCGCCGCCTTCTGGTTCATGTCCCGCCTGCCCAGCGGCCTCAGCATGCCAAGCCCGCCCGCCTGTTCGCTGCCAAGGAAGATGTTGGAGGCGATGTCCAGGTTCGGGGCCAGCATCAGCTCCTGATGGATCAGCGCGATGCCGCGGCGTTTGGCTTCGCGCACTCCCGTCAAGACCACCGCCTGGCCGTCGATGACGATCTGTCCCTCGTCGGGCGGGTAGGCCCCGCCCAGGATCTTCATCAACGTGCTCTTGCCCGCGCCGTTTTCTCCCATCAGCGCCAATACCTCGCCCGCGGCCAGGGACAGCGACACCCGGGAAAGCGCGGTGACGCCTGGAAATCGCTTGGTGATTCCGCTCATTGCCAGCAGGGCAGGGGCCTCCACGGTGACTTGCCTTACGAGGACTTCTTCATCTCGGCCAACTTAGCCTTGAACGCCGCGACGTTCGTCTTGTCGATGACCTCGACACCGGTGTCGATGATCCGCGTGGGCGGCAGCGCCGCCTTGGCCGCGTCGCCCTTGGTCGCCAGTTCGTGCATCCACTTGGCGGACAGGTATCCGAACATGAACGGCTTTTGTACCACCGTGACCTGAATGGATCCGCTTTCGATTCCGTCCAGCGTGCCGTCGTCCTCGTCGAACACAGCCGCCAGCACCTTGCCTTTCTTGCCAAGGCCACTGAGCGCGGCGGCAATGGCCGTGCCGTTGTAGTTCCACAGCCCGACGACCATCGCCAGATCCGCGTTCGCGTTGACAATGTCCTCGACGTTCGAGCGGGCCTTCGCCCGATCCGTGTTGTCCTCGCGCTTGTCGATGATGTTGATGTTGTGCCCGGCGATCGCGTCCTCAATCCCCTTCAATCGTTGCGACGCATTGTCGGCCGAGAACATGCCGACGAACACGGCGATCTTGCCGCCCTTGGGCAACAGCTTCACGATCTCGCCGCCCAGCGCCTTGCCCGCGTCGTAGTTGTTGGTGCCGATTTACAGCAGGCGCTTGGACTTGTCGGCGTCCGAGTCAAACGTGATCAGATTGGTCTTCGGCGCCAACCGGTCCAGCACCGGCGTTTGATCGGCGGGCGCTATCACGCTGACCGCCACCGCGTCGTAACCCTGGCTGACCAGGTTCTGCATGATCTGATTCTGATCCTCGGGCGTTCCGTTGGGGGGCATCTTGATGTCCACCTGGACCTTGGCCTCGGCCTCGTACTTGTGAATCCCGGCGGCGGCAATCTTCCAGAACTCGCTGGGGTTGTTGGTGACGAACGCCAGCTTGACCAGCTTGGCCCCGCCACCGCCTCCCGTGTTGCGGTTGCAGGCGGCGGCCGTCAGCATCGCCACGGCCAGAAACGCGAAGCAAATGGGAATCAACACTGATTTCGTTCTCACGGGTCGCCTCCTCGGGTTCGGGTGTCGCCAACGGCTGGGTGCCAACGGCCTGTAGTGTACGTCGGACCCACGATTCGATGTTGCCTGGTGTTACGCTTTCCTTGTGACCATCTACGACGAGTTGCGGGGTCTCATCCAGTCCCTCGACCGTGCGCGGGTGGATTACGCCCTGATCGGCGGGCTGGCCGTCGCCGTCTGGGGCGCACCACGCGCAAGGCACGCGCCGCCCGTCCACAGGACATCATGGACATCCAGAACCTGACGGATATCGACCGGTGAGCGTCGAAATGTCGTCCAGCGCGATCGAAGCGCGCCTGCGAGAGGCGAGCCGGCTCGCGGGATCCTTGCGGCCCGAGGAGCGGCTTGCCACGAAGATCGGCCTCACTCACGCCGATGTCGCCCGGCGCTTGAAGGAGGCATCCGATCTCTTGGACCTCTGTCGCGCGCTTGCCCGGGCGGGCGCCACGACCCGGGCCGTTGGGCCATGAACCGCGCGGTTTCTTTGTCCGCGCGTTTCCGGTTCGCGCGTGGCATCAACGGGAGGTCAATGTGTCGATGCGACCCAGTTCGTCGCTGCTGAAGTCCAGAGTCGCCAGCGCCGCCACGTTCTGTGCGACCTGTTCGGGGCGGGTCGCGCCCATCACCGCGGACACCATGCCCTTGTGGCGCAAGATGAAGGCCAACGCCATGTGCGCCAGCGTCTGTCCCCGGGCGCGGGCCAGATCGTGAAGGCCGCTCAGGATGCGCTTCTTTTCGGCCCTGGATTTCGATGTCACCCGGGCCGCTGCCCATTCGCGGGCCGGGCGGCTGTCGGCGGGCACGACGTACAACGCCTTGCCCTGTTCGACCAGGGTATCGAGCGCACCCATCGTTTCCTCCAACGGCGTGTGTGGATCAGGACGGTGCGAATAGAAGATGTCGAAATACGCGACGCCCGTGCGCTTCACCGACTGGTCGCAACTGGCGATGATGTACTTGCGCGAGCCCCATTTGCATCGGTCGCCGGCGAATGCATGGGGCATCTGGTCCTGGGCTTGTTCCGTCAAGCCGGGATGATACCGTTCACCGTCAGAAGGATGAGGGAACATGACCAACACCATCAGCGCGGAAGACAAAAACCTCGGTGCGAGCTCCGCTTCGGCGCCGCGATTCGACGTCGCCGGTCAGGTGGCGCTGGTCACCGGCGCCGCGCGCGGCCTGGGAAACGCGATCGCGATCGCGCTGGCACAGGCGGGCGCCGACATCGCGCTTGGCTTGCGCGACGTCAGCTCAGGCGGTGAACTGGTGGAGGCGATCAAGGGCACCGGTCGGCGCGTGTTGCCGCTGCAGATGGACGTCACGCGGCGCGAGCAGATCCAGTCCGCCGTCGCCCAGGCCGAGCGCCATTTCGGACGCATCGACATCCTGGTGAACAACGCAGGCATCGGTCCGCCCAACCCGGCCGAAGACGTGACCGAGGAGGATTTCGATCTGACGCTGGCCGTGAATCTGAAGGGGACGTTCTTTGTCAGTCAGGCGGTGGGGCGCGTGATGATCAAGAACCGCTTCGGAAGGATCATCAATCTCAGCTCGCAGGCCGGGTTCGTGGGTTTGCCGACGGAGTCCGTCTATTGCATGACCAAGGCCGCGATCGCGCACCTGACCAAATGCCTGGCCGTCGAATGGGGGCAACACGGCATCACCGTCAACGCGGTGGCGCCGACGTTCATCCGGACCCCGGGCACCGTGAAATGGCTGAAGGACGATGCCTTTCGAAACGACTTGCTGGCCAAGATCCCACTGGGACGGGTCGGTGATCCCATCGACGTGTCGGGCGCGGTGGTGTTCTTGGCGTCGCCCGCGGCGGCGCTGATCACCGGCACCACGCTGATGATCGACGGTGGTTTCACGGCGCGTTGAGCATCAAACAAGCCGGGGGTTCGACCGGTGTTGCATGAAGGTGCTGAACATGAGCCGAGCGAAAGGCCTTCGAGGATCCTGGAGTTTCCGCATGGTGCTTCTGTGCGGCGCCGCGGTCGGCTGCAGTGCCGGTCAGACGACGCCTGGCGGTGACGCCGGGGGGTCACGGAGAGCACCAAGGCGTGTCCTGTGCGACACAGATTCTTGGGCACGGCACGGCACGGTCCTGCGTGTGCCCGCTGCGGGCGATTGGGCGCGCGTGAATGTTGATCACGGGCAGATCGTGGGGAGTCATCTGGACGCCATCGCGGTCGTCGTGGACCTGCAAGAGCTCACCCCATTCAGTAGGCGGGCCGCGCACCCGGGACGGACCTGCAACCGGCCCAACGGCATCATGCGGCCATGCCATTCCGCCTCGCCGCCATCGCCGCCATGCTCGTTTCGGTTCCGCTTCACGCCGCCGAACCTGCCCCGCTCAAACCGATCCGCGTGATCCTCGTCGGCGACTCAACCGTCACCGACACGGCCGGATGGGGCACAGGCCTGGCGACGTTGGTCCGACCGGAAGCGACCGTCGTGAATCACGCCCGAGGCGGCGCGAGTACGAGCGCTACGCCGCCGCCGGGCTCCGCCCCGCGGTATCCGCCCGCCACGGGTTAGAGGCCCGGTTTCTGAGTCGTGGCCACGGTGCTCGGCGAACGCCGGCGGCACGGGCCTGACCGGCCGCCGCCTCGGCATGCCCCCGATTCGTTTGCTCGGCCGACGAGCCTTGCGATCGGCTGGTGGCGAACCGCTCCGTCCCGCGGAGAGTGTACGGCCGTGTACTCCTGCCGTCCACCTGCCGGTCCGCCCATGGTTGCCGCGGTCACAGGGTTTCCCGCGCGAAGCCGACGCCGCCCGCGCGGTCTGCATGGCGTGCCGCACGGGATTCGTCGCGGCCTTCTCCTGCAAGGGCCGCGGCGTCTGCCCGTCCTGCAACGGCAGGCACATGGCACAGACGGCGGCGCATCTCGCCGATCACGTCATCCTGCCGGTGCCCGTGCGGCAGTGGGTGATCTCCGTGCCGAAGCGATTGCGGGACATGCTGGCCGACCAACCCCGAGCCGTCGCCGCACGATCCGCTGGTTCAGGCTTGCGGGCCTGCTCGACGCTGCGGCCGCCGCCGACATGCTGGCCTGGGAGAACAGCGGATTTTCAGGAGACGCGAGTGTCAGGATCGCGCTCAATAGACCGCGACGTGCCGAGCTATTTTCAGAGTCTGGAACACCTGCTGCGGTATTGCGCCCGCCCGCCCTTCGCGCTCGAGCGACTCGAATCAAAAGCCCCGCTCGCACGACACGTCGCGAATCGCCTGGGCGAAACTCCTGGCCCGGGTGGGTGAGGAGTTTCCCCTCGAGTGCCCAGCGTGCGGCGGCGACATCCGGCTGATCGCGTTCAGACTGCTTTCCGAGTGCGAAACCATCCCTGGCCTTCGCACTCTTGGCAACCTCCGGTTGCTGCGGACTTCCTGTCCGCGAGCCGGGGCCGATCCGGAAGATTCTCACACACCTCGGCGAACCACTCGAGCCACCACCAGTCTCGCCGGCCCGGGGACCGCCCACCGACTGGGGCGAGCTTGTCCAGGCTCATGACGACCGCGAAGCGGTTCAGGTGTCGCCCGACGAGCTGTCCGTGATCGACATCCACAGCCTCTAAGCCGTGCCGGACGCGAGGTCAAACCAAAGCCCCCAGGCGGCCGAACTCGGACAGCCTCCGCACTGACGCCAGAAAAATGCCACTCCAGAGGGGAGGGCAGCCGTTCCGGGAGCAGCTGATCAGGTGCCGGAAAACGCGGCACCAGCCTCACCAGCCGCCCATCGGCTCGGAAATGCCTGTCGACATGGTTGCGGAAGTGCCATTGACCGGACTACCCTTCTTAAAACAAGTGCGCCCGGGTGGACTCGAACCAGCGGGCTATCTTCACGCCCGGCCTCGCCCTCCGGGCTCGCCAGGCTTTGGCACCGTCCGGTGCCTGGTGCTGGGCGGGCATCGTGCCCACCAGTCTGACGCAGTACGCCCGGGTGGACTCGAACCAGCGGGCTATCTTCACGCCCGGCCTCGCCCTCCGGGCTCGCCAGGCTTGGCACCGTCCGGTGCCTGGTGCTGGGCGGGCATCGTGCCCGCCAGTCTGACGCAGTACGCCCGGGTGGACTCGAACCAGCGGGCTATCTTCACGCCCGGCCTCGCCCTCCGGGCTCGCCAGGCTTTGGCACCGTCCGGTGCCTGGTGCTGGGCGGGCATCGTGCCCACCAGTCTGACGCAGTACGCCCGGGTGGACTCGAACCAGCGGGCTATCTTCACGCCCGGCCTCGCCCTCCGGGCTCGCCAGGCTTGGCACCGTCCGGTGCCTGGTGCTGGGCGGGCATCGTGCCCGCCAGTCTGACGCAGTACGCCCGGGTGGACTCGAACCAGCGGGCTATCTTCACGCCCGGCCTCGCCCTCCGGGCTCGCCAGGCTTTGGCACCGTCCGGTGCCTGGTGCTGGGCGGGCATCGTGCCCACCAGTCTGACGCAGTACGCCCGGGTGGACTCGAACCAGCGGGCTATCTTCACGCCCGGCCTCGCCCTCCGGGCTCGCCAGGCTTGGCACCGTCCGGTGCCTGGTGCTGGGCGGGCATCGTGCCCGCCAGTCTGACGCAGTACGCCCGGCTGGACTCGAACCAGCGGGCTATCTTCACGCCTGGCCTCGCCCTCCGGGCTCGCCAGGCTTGGCACCGTCCGGTGCCTGGTGCTGGGCGGGCATCGTGCCCACCAGTCTGACGCAGTACGCCCGGCTGGACTCGAACCAGCGACCCTGGGATTAGAAATCCCATGCTCTATCCGACTGAGCTACGGGCGCGAAGCGGGACGCATCCCCCGGCCAAAGGCGACGGGGTGCTCCACCCTCCAAATACTACCACGCGACCACGATGGGCGGGCCCGCTGGGCCGCTTCACGGCCGCCTTGATCGCGGTCAGCGCGAGCAGCGCCGCCTTCATGAGCGGGATAAGATCGGGCATCTTCATCACGACCTCCTTGGCATGGTTGGGCAGGCACGTCCTGCCCGGCACGCCCGCACGATATACAAGGCGTTTCGGACCGGCTTTCACGCCCGCGGCCGAGCGCGCGGCCGGAACCGAAATCACCCTTCGCCGCTCGCGGAGACCAGCGCCATGCCAACGCGATACTGGATCATCCTCGCCCTCAGCCTGCTCGCCGGGATCGCGGTCCTGTTCTCGCGGCCCACCGGCCGCAAGCCGCGGTCCAGCGTTCCGTGGCGCGGGCAGGTCAAGCCGCCCCCGCCGCCGCCGTGACCGGGGCGCCTGGCGCGTTCGCCGCGGCTGAGCGTTGGGTCCTACACCTTGACGAAGCCCTGGCGGATGCCGTCCAGGTAGCGCTGCCGCATGCTGCCCAGCAGCATTCCAAGGTAGGCGTTGGCGCCGAGCGAAAGAAACAGCGCCATCAGGCTCGCCAGCAGCCAAGGCAGCAGCGAACTCGGCTTCACCGGCTGCTTCACGGTGCTGTCGACGGTGGCCATCGTGGACAGGCCGGCCGGCTGCACGGGCAGGCGGTCGCGCGGCCGGCTCGCCGCATCGCGCACGAGCCGATCCGTCGGCGGCGGCCAGTTGTCGGCGACGAAGATCCTCACGCGCCGGACGTCGCGGGCGTCGGCGGGCACTTCGCTCGTGAACTGGTACGGGCTGGCATTGCGAACCACGTCTGGCTCAACGCGAACGAGGTATTCGCCCCCCGCGCCGTCGGCGGCCGGCACGTAGGCCGCCTCGATGCCCGAGAGCAGGAACGCCGCCGTCAGCAACAGGGAGTCGAGGGTCATCAACGGTTCTCCGCAAGGATCGGGTCAGAAGGATTTCAACGTCCCGGCGGCCTTCTCTGCAACTCCAGCCCGCGGCGGTTCCCGCGGCCCCTGGTTTTCCCCGGTTTCCGCCGGGACAGAGCCGGCGGCCATCGTGTCGAGCTCCACCTGAAGCATGGTCAGGGCTGCCTGCAGGAAGGCCACCGCAATCGGGCCGACGAAGATCCCGATCGGCCCCAGGGCCCCGACGCCGCCGAGCACGCTGAGCAGGGCGAGAAGCGGATGGAGCTTCGACTGGCCCTGGAGGACCATCGGCTTGACCACGTTGTCGATCGTGGACACGACGCACAGCCCCCAGGCGACGAGGCCGGCCGCCGCCCACGTGTCCTTGACGAAAAACAACAGGTACAGGCTGGCCGTCACCCAGACGGCAGCCGCGCCCACGAACGGCACGAGGGCGCCGAAGAAGGTGAGGATCGTGAGCAGGAAGACATTTCCCAGGCCGGCCCAGGCGAAGCCGATCCCGGCGAGCAGCGCCTGCACGAGCGCCCCGAGCAGTGTCGAACTGACCACGGCCCGGCTCACCTCCTCGAACTCCTCGAGCAGCTGCCACTGGTAGCGGGTGTCGAGCGGCACGAGGCGGGTGACGCCCTCCAGCATGCGCCGGCCGTCGGCGAGGAAGTAGAACAGGCTGACCGTCATCACGAGCAGCCCGATGACGAGCTTGAGGAGCACGACCGGCGCCCGCTTGACCACCGGGCCGATCCCCTCCTCCGCCAGCCGGCCGATCTCGGCGTTGACGCTCTCCGCCGTGAGCTGCAGCCCCGTCGCCTCGCCGACCCGGGCCACGAGCCCGTCGAGCACCGCCGGGTCGAGCCGGAGGCCGCCCGGCGCGTGCACGAGCTTCGAGGCCTCGCCGACGGCACGAAACAGGAGCAGCGACACCGGGGCGAGCACCAGCAGCAGGACGAACGCGGTCGTCAGCGCCGCCGCCACCCACTCGGGCATCCGCAGGCGGTCGCGCAGCCGGCGGTGCAGCGGGCCGACGATCACGACCAGCATCGCCGCCAGGAGCAGCGGCAGGAGGAAGGCCGCCATGACCCGCAGCGAAAGCAGGCCGAACACGGCGACGAGGCCGAGGATCATGCCGAGCGAGATGAGCCTGGTCATGGAGGGCTTCCGAATATGGACCGAGGAACCGCGGGGGTGTGCCCCAAAGTCTATCTGTCCGTGGAAAAAGCCAGCCGTGGCCTTTTCCCCCGTGGTCGATCGCAGGATACGCCGCGGGTTTCCTGGGTCGACGGTCGCCGCATCGTGCGGCGGCAGACTTGTTCCACAGTCTGCCATGGAGACGACACGCTGCGGGGCAGGCGCGGCCCGTCAGGAGACGGCTGCGCGGGCCGGCGCCGGCCACGAGTCCGGGAGCGGCACCTCGGCGACGACGTCGGCGCCGGTGTCCGGGTCGCGGAAACCGATCCGCCAGGCGTGCAGGGCGATCGGCGGCTCGATGCCCGCTTCGGCGGCCGGGCCGCTCCAGTCGGTGTCGGCGGCCGGATCGTAGAGCCGGTCGCCCACGATCGGCAGGCCGCGGGCCGCGGCCTGCAGCCGCAGTTGATGCATCCGCCCGGTGCGCGGCTCGAGCCCGAGGATGGCGCGGCCTGCTGCGGGGACGTCGGCGGCGAGCGTCCGTGCCACCGTCAGGGCCAGCTTCCCCTCCGCCGCATCCGCCAGCCGCGCGCGGGCCTCGTCCGGTACCTTCACGACCTGGTCGTGCCATTCCGCGCCGGCAGCGGACGGCGGCAGATCGCCGCGGCACTCGACGATGGCCAGGTAGTGCTTGGCGACCAGCCGGCGCTCGAACTGCCGCGACAGCTGCCGGGCCGCGCGGGGCGTGGCGGCCATCAGCAGCACGCCCGACACGGCCCGGTCGAGACGGTGCGGGATGCCGAGGTAGGCGCCGGGGGCGAGCCGGCCGCGCAGCCAGCGCTCGACCGAGTCGATGCCCGGTGGCGCCTGCGTCGCCAGGCCCGGAGGCTTGGCCAGCGCGATCACGCCGGAGCGTTCGAACAGCACCCGAGGTTCGTGCATCGGCGTCGATTCCATGGGGACCGGGGCACTCCCGGCGGCGGCGGGCAGCGTAGCAGACGACCGTGGTCAGGCACCGGCCCGACGTCGTGCTGCTTGACGTGCGGCTCGGAGACGAGGACGGGCTCGACGCGATCGGCCCGCTGCGCGACGCGGCCCCCGGCGTCCGCGTCCTGATCCTGTCGGCCTTCGACAACCCCACGTACGTCGCCCGGGCGGCCTCGGCTGGAGCCCACGACTACCTGTCCAAGACGATCGGCCGGGCCGCCCTGATCGAGGCGGTCACGAGTGCAGCCCGGGGCACGATTCCGGCCCGCACAAGTGCGCTGCGCAAGGTTTCGGCCGCGATTGCCAACCGTGACCTGCCCGCCGGAGCCGACGTGCCGCTGACGCCGCGCGAGACTCAGGTGCTGCGGTCGCTGGCCATGGGGCTTTCCAACCGCGAGATCGCCGCCACGTTCGGGATCAGCGTGGAGACGGTGAAGGAGCACGTGCAGAACCTGCTGCGGAAGACCGCCCTCGGCGATCGCACGCAGGCGGCGGTGTGGGCCATCCGGCGCGGCCTCGCCTGAGCGGCGGTCTGGACACATCGGCCGGGCCGGCCGACGGCGGTCGCTACCGCGGGCGGAAGCAACGGCCGAGCGGGCCGACGAGCATCGCGGGCAGGAGCACGAGGTCGCCGGCCAGCGCCGCAGCGAGCAGGACCGCGAGCATCCAGGCGAAGCGGCTCGTCGGCGCGAACGAACTGGCCGCGAACACGAGCAGGCCCAGCCCGCAGACGAGCGTGCTCTGGGCCATCGCCCCGGCGCAGTGGCCGAATGCCTGCCGCACGGCATCGTCGGCCGTATGCCCTGCGTCGCGGCCGCGCCGGAAGAAGGTGAGAAAGTGAAGCGTGCCGTCGATCGCCATGCCGAGCGCGATCGAGGCGGTCATCACGCTGCCGATGTCGAGCGGCCGCCGTGTCCAGCCGAGGAGACCGAAGAGGAGGATCATCGGGAACACGTTGCTGATCATCGCCACCAGGCCGGCCGCGATGCCGCGCTCCACGACCATCATCACGACCGTGATCAGCAGGCAGGCCGAAAGAAAACTGCTGAACAGGTCACGGAGGAGCGTGTTCTGGATGGCGTGAACGAGCGGCATGACGCCGGTGCAGGTGGCGGTGATGCCGCGGGACGCGCCGCCGGCCGCGGCGACGAGCGGGGCGACCTCGGCCCGGACGCGGTCGAGGAACACGCCGTAGTCCAGATCCTCGAGCGCGGGGACGCGGGCCGTGACCCGCCAGACCTCGCCCGTGGGCCAGGCGCGGACGTACTTGAGGTCGTCCACGGCGGCGAGGTCGCGGGCCAGCCGCGTGGCGCCGATCGCGCGGCGGAGCGTGGAGCGGATGCCGCGGTCGCCGGTCTCCGGGGGCAGGAAGGTCGCCGCCGAGACGACGCCGGAGACGCCGGGGAGCGCGGCCAAGCGCGCGGCAACACCGCGGGTGATGTCGAGCCGCTCGGTCGCTCGGACGTCGTGCCCGGGGGCGAACGTGAGCATGACCTCGATCGGCACGAGCGGGCCGATGCTGCGCTCGATCCAGGCGTAGTCGCGGATCACCCGGCTCTCGGGGGTGAACAGCGTGTCGATGCGGACCGAGGTGCGGACGTGCGGCAGGCCGAGGGCGGCGAACGCGAGGGCCGCGAAGAACGCGAGCACGATCGGCGTCGGCCGGCGGATGACAGCCTCGGCGAGCGGCCCGGCCCAGCGCGGGGCGGCCGCGGCCGCGGCCGCGCCTGGGGGCCAGCGGGCGAAGATCCCGGGAAGCACGAGGAACATCGTGGCCAGCGTGGCGAGCACGCCGAGGGCGGCGTGGAAGCCGAAGACGCGGATCGGCTCGAGCTCGCTGACCACCAGCGAGGCGAGGCCGATGGCGGTGGTGCCGGACGACAGGCTGCAGGGCAGCCAGCCGAGCCGCAGGCCGCGGGACACGAGATCGCGGGCCGGGCCCGCCGCCCGGGCCTCGACGAGGTAGTTCATCAGGTGGATGCCCCCCGACACGCCGAGCACGAGCACGAGCACCGGCATCACGATCAGCACGGGGTTCATCCGGTCGCCGCAGGCGTGGAGCGTGAGGAACGAGAAGCCGACGCACCACAGCGAGACGACGAACACGAGGCAGGCGTAGGGGAGCGAGCCGAGCGACCACCAGGTGAGCGCCAGGATCACGAGGGCGGCCGGCGCGGCGAACTGGCGCATCGAATCGGTGCTCGCGGCATCGACGGTCGCGGTGTCGACGACCGGCCCGGCCATGCGCAGGGCGTCCCGCTCCACGCCGGCGGCGGCGAGCGTGTCGCGAATCCAGGGCACGGCGCGGCGCCGGTCGGCGATCCCCGCGGCCGTGAACCCGATCACCGCGCAGGTCGTGTCGCCGTCGGGGCCGACGAGCATCCCGCGCAGCCGCTCCACGGCCGTCGCCCGGTCGAGCGCCAGGGGGGGCGCGGTGAGGTTGTCGACGGCGACCGCGCCGGTGGCGACGCCCGTGAACCAGGGCTGTCCGGCGGCGTCGCGCGGTGCATCCGGCCCGCTGGCCGCCGCGAGGAGGTGTTCCAGGGCCGGGTGCCGCAGTCCACAGCCGGGCCACGACACGACGGCCACGTCGCCGCTTTCGAACTGCCTGGTGAACTCGGCGTAGTCGTGCCGCGGGCCGAAGGTCAGCGGCACCCAGTCGAGCGGCGTGGTGGCGTCGACCGCGAGCACGGCGAGGGCCGCGCGGACGATGAACGGCACGGCGGCGAGCATCGCTGCGAGCGTCGCCAGGCTGACGACGAGGGCCCGTGAGGCGGGAGCCGCGGCGGGCTGCGAGGGCGATGGCGGGCGGGGCATCGGCGGACGCGGCGGGGAAGCGATTCGGGGGGCGCTGGACCGCCCGACTATACACCAGGCACGCGGCCGATTCCCGGACGCCTTTCGCTATGATGAACGGCATGAAGACGTTTCAGGTCGTGTCGATGGTGATGCTGGCAGCGACGCTCGCCGGCGACGGTTCCGCGTCGGCCGGCGACTGGCGGCACTGGCGCGGGCCGCTCGGAACCGGCGCCGCGCTCGACGCCAATCCCCCTGCGCGGTTCGACGCCAGCCGGGGCGTCCGCTGGAAGCAGGAGATCCCCGGCCGCGGCTCGTCGTCGCCGATCGTCTCCGGCGCCGACGTGTTCGTGACGACGGCCGTGCCGGTCGAGGGGCAGGCAGGGCAGTTCGACTTCCGGCTCATCTGCCTCGACCGTGCGGCCGGGAAGGAACGCTGGTCGCGGTCGTGCGTGAAGGCCGTGCCGCACGAGGGGACGCACGAGACCAACGGCTACGCGTCGGCCTCCCCCTGCAGCGACGACACCCACGTCTACGCCCACTTCGGATCGCGCGGCACGTTTTGCTTCACGCTCTCCGGCGACCTGGTCTGGCAGCGTGACCTGGGCGACATGCGGGCCCGGCACGGGTTCGGCGAGGGAAGCTCGCCGACGCTGGCCGGCGACCTCCTGCTCGTGCCCTGGGATC
Organism: Planctomycetia bacterium; assembly: GCA_014192425.1. Taxonomy (NCBI): domain Bacteria; kingdom Pseudomonadati; phylum Planctomycetota; class Planctomycetia; species Planctomycetia bacterium. The sequence goes on from BJHK01000001.1 coordinate 50,983, forward strand.
ACGAGGGGCCGTCGTTCCTCGCCGCGCTCGATGCCCGTACCGGCCGGACGGTGTGGGAAGTGCCCCGCGCTGAAAAAACCTGTTGGGCGACGCCGCTCGTGGCCAAGGATTCGGCGGGCGTTCGGCAGGTGGTCATGAACGGTCAGGCAGCCGCGCGGGGCTACGACCTGCAGACCGGCAAGGAGTTGTGGCGGTGCGCCGGGCAGACGGAGCGGCCCTGCGCCACGCCGGTCGCGGCCGGCGGCGTCGCCTGGGTGGGGAGCGGGTTTCGCGGCGCGTTCCTCGGCGCCTTCGATCTCGCCGGCCGCGGTGATCTGGTCGGCGGTCGGCACGTCCGCTGGACGATCGCCAAGGACACTCCCGACGTCGCCTCGCCGCTGCTCTCCGGCGACCGCCTCTACTTCTACAAAGAGAAGTCCGGCCTGCTCTCCTGCGTGGCAGCCGACTCGGGCCGGGCCCACTACGAAGCACAGCGGATACCCGGCCTGGGCCGGACCTACGCCTCGCCCGTCGCGGCGGGCGGGCACGTCTACCTCAGCGACCGGAGCGGCCGAATCATCGTCATCGCGGACGCCCCAACGCTCGAGGTGATTGCCGACAACGACATGGGCGAGGGGGTGGACGCCACGCCGGCGCCGGCCGGCCCCGACCTGTTCATCCGCGGCGAGCGGCACCTGTTCTGCGTGTCGCGCGAGCCGGCACCGTAGGACGGAGTCTGCATGACGCCCCAGGCATTCTTTCAGGTCACGAACACGCTGGCCCTCGTGGCCTGGATCCTGCTCGTGCTCGCTCCGGGCCGCAAGGTCGTGGCGGGGCTCTTGTGCGCGATCGTCGTGCCGGGGCTGCTCAGCTTGGCCTACGTGGCCGTGATCGGCTGGAAGCTCGCCGCCAACGGTTTTCCGGGGGAGGACGTCACGACCCTCGCCGGCCTGCGGACGGTGTTTGGTGACGACTGGGTGCTGGCGGCGGCGTGGACCCACTACCTCGTCTTCGACATGGTCGTGGGCGCCTGGATCGCCCGCGACAGCGTCCGGCTGGGAATCCCCTGGTGGTCACGGACCGTGGCCCTGCTGCTCACGTTCCTGGCCGGGCCGACGGGTTTTCTCGTGCACGTCTGCGCCCGATCGTGGCTTCGCCGGATGGCGAACGTCGACGACGCGCAAGCCGACAGTGCGGCTTGAAAAGAAGGGAAATGCCCCGGAAGTTCCCCGCAAGTGCCCCGTCTTGGACTCGAACCAAGAACCCTCTGATTAAGAGTCAGATGCTCTGACCAATTGAGCTAACGGGGCTGAGATCCCCGTTTTACCGCTGCCGCTCGACGGCGGCAAGGGGCTGCCCGCCGTGCCGCGAAGCCGCGCCGCGTTGCAGGGATCCGGGCGCTACGGCTACATTTCCGCTCGCGCCGCCGAACGGCGGCGCGACATCCACGCGGAGGTACCTGCAGATGGGCAGATTCGACGGCATGAAGGGACTCGTGCTCGGCGTCGCCAACGATCATTCGATCGCCTGGTCGATCGCCAAGGAAATCCTCGCGGAGGGCGGGCAGATCGGCTTCTCGCACCTGCCCGATCGTCCCGACGACGACCGGCAGCGGAACCGGCGCCGCGTTGCCCTGCTCACCGACCCGGAGCCGAATGCGAAGTTCCTCGTGCCGATGGACGTCTCCAGCGACGAGCAGATAGCCGCCGTCATCGACCGGGCCCGGCAGGATTTCGGCACGATCGACTTCCTCGTCCACTCGATCGCCTACGCGCCGCTCGAGGATCTCAAGGGGGAGACCACCGACTGCAGCCGCGAGGGTTTTCGGATCGCGATGGAGACGAGCGCCTACAGCCTGCTCGCCGTCGGCCGGCTGGCCCGCGGCATCCTCGCCAAGGAGGCGTCGATCCTCACGCTCACCTACTTTGGCGGTGAGAAGGTCGTGCCGGGCTACAACATCATGGGGGTCTGCAAGGCTACGCTCGACGCCTGTGTGAAGTACATGGCCTATGACCTCGGCCCGGCCGGCATCCGCGTCAACGCGGTGAGCGCCGGCCCGCTGCGGACGCTCGCCGGCCGCGGCGCGGGTGTCGACGAGATGCTCGGCCTCTACCAGCACATGTCGCCGCTGGGACGCAACGTCACCCACGAGGAGGTCGGCAAGGCCGGGGCCTGGCTGTTGTCCCGCGAGTCACTGGGCATCACCGGCGAGATCCTCCACGTGGACGCAGGCTACAACGTCATGGGCTCGCCGGGCCGGCTCCTCGACCTCGTGCCCAAGCCGGAGTGACGCTGCGGCGGCAGGCATGGCCGCGGCTGGCATGGGCTGCGCGGCCCACCGGCCGGTGCGGCCGGACGCACGGTCAGGGCGGGTCGTGGCCGCCGGGATGCCAGGGATGGCAGCGGCAGATGCGGGCCAGCCCGCGCAGGCTGCCGCGAACGGCGCCGTATTTTTCCACAGCCTGCCGGAAGTAGACGCTGCACGTCGGCTCGAACCGGCAGGTGCGGCCGAGCAGCGGACTGAGGCAGACCTTGTAGACGGCCACGAGGGCGATGAGGACGACCGCCACGGCACGGTCACAGCCCTGGGCGAACCGGCGGACACATGCCGCGACGCGGTTCATCGGCGCCGCCTCGGTGGTGCGGGGCCGCCCGTGACCGGCGCCGTGCGGTCGTGCCCCGGCCGGGCCACGACCCTGGCGGCGAGCGACCCGATCCAGTCGGCGACCTGCCGCGTGCCGGCCGCGCCGGCGGGAGGCGGGCCCGAACGCACGACCACCACGAGGTCGTTCCCCGCGGGCAAGGCAGTCCGCACCGCGCGGTAGGCCTCGCGAAGCCGGCGCTTCCAGCGGTTGCGGACCACGGCCGAGCCGATGCGGCGCGACACCGACATGCCCAGCCGCACTGGCGCGCCGGGGAGGGCGTTCTTCGCCGCGTAGAGCACGAGCGGTCCGACGGAGGCGCTTCTCCGCGCGGCGTAGACGCGGGCAAAATCCGCCGGCCGTGTCAGCCGGGACGACCGCGGCAGTCCCGCCGCCGGCGTCACCACCGCAGCGCCGTCCGCGGCGCCGCCGCCCCGGCCGCAGCGCAGGCCTTCGCGGCCTCGAGCAACGGGGCGAGTGCCGCCGCGTCGGCCCCCTCCGGGAGGGCGATCTGAACCTCGGCGATCAGGTCGCCGCGCGAGCCGTTGGCATGCCGCACTCCCATGCCGGCCGCCCGCAGTCGCCGCCCTCCGGACGTCCGCGGCGGAATGCGCAGCGCGATCGTGCCCCACGGCGTGGGGACGTCGACCTTGGCGCCCTCGATCGCCTCGGCGAGCGTGACCGGCAGCGTCACGTGCAGCGTGTCGCCATCGCGCCGAAACACGGGGTGCGGTTCGACGTGGACCTCGAGGAGCAGGTCCCCCGCCGGGCCGCCGCCGCTGCCCGGCTGGCCCTGGCCGCGTAGCCGCATCCGCGCCCCGTCGGGAAGTCCCTGCGGGATCGTCACGCTGATCGTCTCGGTCTTGCCGTCGCGGTCGAGGCGGACGTCGGTCTTGCCCCCCTCGATGGCGAGCGCGAACGGCACCGCGATCCGCGCCGTGACGTCGGCGCCAGGTTGCTGCGCCGGCTTGCGTCGGCCCCGGCCCGCACGCGTGCGGCCGGCGCCAGCCCCTCTGTCGCCAAACAGGCCCTCGAACCCGCCGGCGCCGCCGAACAGGCTCTCCAGGTCGATCTCGCCGCCGCCGGGGAAGCCGCCCCCCGCGCCCGGGACCGGTCCGCCCGCCCAGCCGCCGGCCTGGCCTCCCGCGCCACCGGCACCCACGCCCTCGAAGGCGCTCCCGTAGCGGTCGTACATCTCACGCTTGCCGGGATCGTTGAGAACGTCGAACGCCGACTGCACCTGCTTGAACTTCCCCTTGGCGGCCTCGTCGTCGGGGTGCAGGTCGGGGTGATACTTGCGGGCCAGTTCGCGGTACGCCTTGCGGATGTCCTCCGCGGAGGCCGTCCGCGGCACGCCGAGCGTTTGGTAGTGATCCTCTGCCATCGATCGATTCCGCATCCCGGGGGACCCCGCCCCGCGCGACGAATTCTAGCAAAGCCGCGGCCGGGTCTCGGGAGCGATTGTCGTGCGGCGCGGCGCCGGGGGAAAGGGGGACCGCGGGTCGGCGGGTCAGGCGGCGGAGAGCCGCGGCGGCCGCGCGTCGGCAGTGTTGTCAACGGCGATCACGTCGAGGGCCCGGAGGAGGAGCGCCTCGCGGTTCGCCAGCGCGGCCGGCTCGCTGGCGCCGATGAACGTCCCCTCGATCTGCACGCGGACGCCGTCGGCGACCGGTTCACCGAGCCGCACCGTCGAGCCGGCATGGTCGAGCCCGGGGTGGGCGGCGACGATCTGCCGGAGCCTGTCGAGGCGACGTGCCAGGGCCGCCGGCCCGTGGGCGGTCGGCAGCGTGAGGACGATGGACAGGGGGATCCGGTTGCGGCAGGAATAGTTGACGAGCTGGCTCTTGGCGAACTCGGCGTTGGGGATCGTGATCAGCGACTGGTCGGTGCCCCGGATCCGCGTCGACCGCAGGCCGATCCGCTCCACCCGGCCGCGGATCGCGCCATACTGGCACTCGTCGCCGATCCGCACCGGCTTGTCGGCGAAGATCACGAGTCCGGCGATCAGGTTCTCGACGGTGTACTGCGAGGCGAGGGCGATCGCCAATCCGCCGGCGCCGAGTCCCGCCACCAGCGGCGTGACCGGCACGCCGAGCGAGTCGGCGGCGGCGATCAGGATCCAGACGACGATCAGGAACCGGCCGACGCTGCTGGCCAGCCGCACGAGCTGCCCCTCGATCGAGTCCTGGCCGATGCGACGCCAGCCCAGCAGCCGCTCGGTGGCCCAGGCGACGACGTCGAGAACGCCGATCACGACGCCGACGAGGGTGATCAGGTGGGTGACCACCTTGGCGGCGATGATCGTGTCGCCGGTGAGCCGAATCTGCGTGCTGCACAGGTAGTCGATGGCCGAGCCGGCCGCAACGAGCGCCGCCGGGAGGAAGAGCCGCTCCAGCGTCCCCGGCGTCGTGACATCCCGCGCGGCGCAGCGCACGCTCCAGGCGCCGGCCAGGAGCCCGGCCGCGGTCGCCGCCACGAGGAGCGTCGCCAGCCACTGCCAGATCGTCTCCCCTCCCACGACCGCGTGCGCCCAGGCAGGCAGCGCGCGGATGAGCCGCTCGGGGATCATCGAGCCGCCGAGCTGGATGTAGGCATCGAGCAGTCCCGGGCTGCCGGCGTCGGGCCGGTAGGGAAGGTGCCTGGCGGCCTTGTAGAACTCCTCGGCGCGGGCCACCGTCTCGGTGGAAAAGACGAAGTCTCCGGCCCGGGGGCCGGAGGCGAGTTTCACGAACACGATCTCCGTGCCCGGCAGCCGCCAGCGGTCGATGCCCTCGGCTTTGACGCGGGCGGCGTCGGGGATCGTGTCAGGGGCGGGGAACGCGATCCGGTCGAGCACCTCCTTGAGGAGGACCGCGGACTCGCGGCCCTTGGAGTCGAGGAGTGCGGGCGGCACGGCCGAGAGATCGAGGCAGGAGAGGCCGCGCCGGATGAGCCGGGTGTTTTCCTCGCGAACAGCCCGTTCCCGATTGATGCGGTCGAAGTTGGCGGCGACCCGGTCGACCATGGTGCAGAAACCCTGCAGCGTGGCCCGGGGACTCGACAGGTCGAGCGGGGCCAGCGGTCCCTCCTCGGCGGCGTGGGCCGCGCCGCATGCGAGGATCGCGACGGCGAGCGCAGCCGAGAGCATGCCGCGCCGCTTCGGCAGCGCCGGGGTATGAACGAACAGGCGCGGCACGACGAGCGGCATCGGCGGGGTCCCGGCCACGGCGGGGCATGCCGCGGGCAGGTGGGGAGATACCAGCACGCCCGCCAGGGAGCAAGGTTTCCTGTCTTGCCAGGTCCCGCGCCGCCGCGTCAGCCTCCCGCGGCGGCCTGCTCCGCGGCATTCGTCGCCGCAACGGTCCGCTGCTCGAGCAACTCAATCTGGCAGCGGCGGGCCGGTTCCCCCGCTGCCGGGGAGAGCAGGTGGAACACGCCGCCGGCATCGAGCCGCCGGGCGCGGGTGTTGTCGGCCAGGTAGACCGGCACGATCTCGCGGAGCACTCGGTCGCGCAGTTCGGGATCGAGCAGCGGAAACATCACCTCCACGCGCCGGAAGAAATTCCGCGGCATCCAGTCGGCGCTGGAGAGGAACACCCGGGCGTCGTCGTCGGGTCCGAAGACGTAGATCCGGCTGTGCTCGAGGAACCGATCGACGATGCTGTGGACGCGGATCGTTTCGCTGAGGCCCGCCACGCCCGGCCTCAGGCAGCAGATGCCGCGGGCGATGATGTCGATCGGCACGCCGGCCTGGCTGGCCCGATAGAGGGCCTCGATGACCCGCTGGTCGACGAGCGAGTTGAGTTTGGCGAAGATCCGGGACGGCCGCCCCGACCGGGCCCGCTCCGCCTGCTCGTCGATGAGTTCGAGCGTGCGCCGGTGGAGGTCGGTGGGGGCGACGATCAGCCGGCGCCAGGCATGCCCCTGCGAGTAGCCGGTGAGCAGGTTGAACAGCGCCGAGGCGTCCTCGGCCACCGCCTCGTCGGCCGTGAACAGGCCGAGGTCGGTGTAGGTGAGGGCGGTGGTCGGGTTGTAGTTGCCGGTGCCGAGGTGCACGTAGCGGCGCAGCCCCTGCCCCTCCTGGCGAACGACGAGCGACACCTTGCAATGCGTCTTCAGGTCGAGGAAGCCGAACACCACGTGGACGCCTGCCCGCTCCATCTGGCGGGCCCAGCTGACGTTGTTGGCCTCGTCGAACCGGGCCTTGAGTTCGACGAGGGCGGTGACGTGCTTGCCCGCCTCGGCGGCCGCGATCAGGGCCCGGGAGATCGGCGAGTCGCCGCTGGTCCGATAGAGCGTCTGCTTGATGGCCAGCACCCGCGGGTCGTTGGCGGCGCTGGTCACGAACTCAACCACCGGATCGAACGAGTCGTAGGGATGGTGGAGGAGGATGTCCCGCTGGGCGATGGCGGCGAAGATGTCGGGGCCGCGCCGCTCCAGGCCGCGCGGCACGCGCGGCACGAACGGCTTGTCGTGGAGCCGCTCGTAGCCGGGGAGCCGGTACAACTCCCAGATCGCCGTCAGGTCGAGCGGGCCGTCGATCCTGTAGACCTCGCTGTAGCGGTCGGCCTGGCCGTCGTCGGCCCCCTGCAGGCCTTCGTCGTCGATGATCATCCGCGTGATCGCGTCGTCGGCCTTGGCGGCGACCTCGATCCGCACCGCCTGCCCGCGCTGCCGGGCCTTGAGCCGGTCCTCGATGAGCCGGAGCATGTCGTCCGACTCCTGCTCGAGGAGTTCGAGGTCGCTGTCGCGGGTGATGCGGAAGGCGGTCCAGGACTCGATCTCGAAGCCGCCGAAGAGCTCCGGGAGCCGGGCCGAGACGAGGTCCTCGAGGAGCATGAAGGGCATCGTGCCCGGCTCGCCGCCGCCGACCGCGACGATCCGCGGCAGCACCTGCGGCACCTGCACGACGGCGAACATCCGCTTCGGCCCCAGCCCCTCGGAGCGGGCGAGCATGACCCCGAGGTACAGGCCGCGATTGTGGTAGCGCGGTGAAGGATGGGCCGGATCGACGGCCATGGGCGTGAGGATCGGCAGGGCGCGCTCGCGGAAGAAGCGGTCGACCCGCTCGCGCTGTTCGGTGTCGAGCGCGTCGTAGCGCAGGAGCCGGAAGCCCTCCGCCTCGAGCGCCGGGGCGAGGCTTTCGCGCAGGCAGCGGTACTGCCGGGCGACGAGTTCCTGCGTCCGCCGGGCGATCGCCTTGAGTTGCTCCAGCGCCGTTAGGCCGTCGGGGGAGTAGTCCTGCGGGGCGCTCTCTCCGAACGCCTGCTCGCGCAGGCCGGAGACCCGGACCATGAAGAACTCGTCGAGGTTCGAGCTGCAGATGGCGATGAACTTGAGTCGCTCGAAGAGCGGGTTGTCGGCGTTCTCCGCCTCCTCGAGGACGCGGACGTTGAACTCCAGCCAGCTCAGCTCCCGGTTCAGGAAGCACTCCGGCCCCATGTCGCCCGACACCGCACCATCCTGACCGTCGCTCATCGCCAGACCACTCCACTCCACGCATTCGGCACCCGCCGTCGCGACGAGTCTACCCTGTCGTGCGGTTTGGTCTTCCCCGGGGCCGGCCGGCCGCCCCGTGGCGGCTCAGCGGGGCGCACGTGGCGGGCACACGGCCGCGGCTGCGAGTACCATGATTTGCCGTTCGCTGGGCGGCGACCTGCGCGGGTCTGTCGACAGCCGGCACGCCTGTCACCGTCCGTGGAACACGTGACCGATGCGGTTTTTCCCCCCTCTCGACCACGGGCAACGCCGCGGGTTTCCTGGCGCGCGGGCCGTCGCATCCAGCCCGGACGGATCTGCGCCACGGTCTGGCGCTGCCCCCGACACGCTTGCCGTGATCCAGGGTGCGCTGACGAGCATCCCCCTGACCTGCCCGCGCTGGGGCCGCGGCTGGTGCGTTGCCGCGGCCTCGATCCTCGAGGCGTCGGCGCCGAAGGCGGGCAACGTGCATCCCGGGGCGTCGTTCGCCGATCTCTTCCACGACGACTTCGTGGCCGCCGCGCTGGCGATCGCGCCGGTGTTCGAGGCGGCCGCAGCCGCGCCGGTCGGCGTTCCCGTGCGCGCGGCCGTCGAGGCGTCCGCCGCGGTGACGCGGTCGAACGCCAACCTCGGGATCGTGCTCGCGCTGGCGCCGCTGGCCGCTGTGCCGCGCGAGGCCGGTAGCGCCGCGCAGGCGATCGGGAACGGCGCCGTCGAACGGGTGCTGGCCGGGCTCACGCCGGCCGATGCCGCGGCCGTGTGGCAGGCGATCGCGGTCGCGCGTCCCGGCGGCCTGGGAACGAGCGCGCGGTTCGACCTCGACGGGCCGCCGCCGGCGGACCTGCGGGCCGCGATGGCGCACGCCGCCGACCGTGACCAGATCGCTGCCCTCTGGGCGCGGGGCTACGCCGGCCTGCTCGCCGGACCGGCCGCCGACCTGGCCCGCGAGTTCGCGGCCGGCGCCGGACTCGCCGACGCGATCGTCCGCGCCCACGTCGTCCAGTTGGCCCGTGAACCCGATTCGCTGATCGCCCGGCGCCACGGGCCGGCGCGGGCGGCGGAGGTCTCCCGCGCGGCGGCGGCCATCCCCCTCGCGACCGCGGCGTGGCGGACCGCCGTGGCGGACTTCGACGGCGGCCTGCGTGCGGCCGGAGTGAATCCGGGCACCAGCGCCGACCTGATTGCGGCGGCGCTGTACATTCTTCTCGACGACGCCGGCCTGCGTGACCGGTGCGGCCTGTCCCGACTTCTCGCCCCGGTGGTCGCAGAGCGATGAACGAGCGTTTCAGCATCCAACTGCGCAAAGCCGTGCACGTCTTCGCCGCCGGGCACTTCATCACGCTCACGGACGACCTCTGTGAGGCGGTCCACGGCCACAATTGGACCGTCGGGGTCGATGTCGAGGCCGAACCAGACGCCCACGGGATGGTCGTGGACTTCATCGCCCTGCGCGACCTCGTGACGCGGATCGTGAGCCGGCTCGACCACCGCATGCTCCTGCCGGCCGACAATCCGCTGCTCGAGGTGACGACAGCGGACGGACCGACTGGGCGGGCCGAGACGACGGTGCGGTTTCAGGACCGGCGCTGGGTGTTCCCGGCCGACGAGTGCGTGGTCCTGCCGATCCGCAACACGACGGCCGAGTGGATCGCCCGCTGGATCGGCATTGAACTGCTCGGGGCCTGTCCCGCCGCCGGCATCGCCGAGCCGCGGGTGCTGCGGGTCGCGGTCGACGAGTGCCTCGGCCAGTCGGGCGTCTGGGAACGGGGCCGCTGACCGGGCGGCGGACCTGCGCGGTGGGCTTTGGGACCCCGGCGGCGGTGAAGCATGCATGACCGACGGCTCAGTCTGACGACGTTCGTTCTCGCCATCGTTGCCATCGGCCCTGGCTGCGCGCCACGGATCACGCCGACAGACGCGGCTCGCATGAACACCTTCACGCTGCAGGCGGCCGCGGCCCAGGCGTCGTCGCTCGAAGACTCGGCATTCTTCTTTCTGGCCGCGCAAATGCGGTACAAGATCGATCGCCAGGTGTACCCTTCAGCGCAGACCGGCGCGGACGATCCCGCGGTCCTGAAGTCGGCCATGAACGCAGTGATTGGCCAGGCCATCATGTCCAAGGTCGCTGCCGATCCAACGGCCCGCGGCAAGGCGCTCGCCAGGCTCGCGGGATGGTTTCCGGAATTTCCCGCCGGCTACGCCCCGGGCTGGAAGTTCACAAAGCAGCTCGACGCCGCCGCGACGGCGAAGGTGATCGAGTCGGTTCGAGCCGACGTCCTCAAGGCACTGAAGGCCCAGAACAGGCTCGCCGACGATGACGAACACGGAAGGCTCTCGAAAGAACTCGCCGCCGCCGCAGGCGAAGTGAATCGACTGGAATCACTCGCGGCCAAGAGTCGGCCCCTGCCGGACCAGTTGCGGGATCAGATCATCTCGGCCCACCGGCGGGCAACGGATATCGCCGAGCGCATGAAAGACATCGAATTTCACCTGCTGCCCGACTCCCGCTGGCATGCCCGCATCGGCTGGAAAGCGGAGGAGTTTTTCGCGAACGAACAGGTGATCGCCCTGTGTAAGGCGATCGAGGCCGACGAACTGGCGACCATGCGGGAACTGATCGCCGCGGGCGTCGACGTGAATGCGGTCGGCAAAAACGGCATGACGCCGCTCCTCTGGGCCTTCCCGGATCGAAAACTCGAGCGGTTCAGGCTGCTCCTCCAGCACGGAGCGAATCCCAACGTTCCGCTGACCGGCGACGTCGGCCTCAAGGACAAGGCGTTCCATCCGTACGTCAAAGGCGGCGCGTCGTTCCTCGACCGCGGATGCCATGAAGGCCATACCGTCATGCTGTTGGCATGCCGATCACCCGTCGGCGAGTACTTTCAGGCCGTCATGGAACATGGTGGCGACGCGACGCTCGCCGATACGAAGACCGGCGAGGTGCCGCTGGACATCGTCCTCGACCGGTACATTCCCGACTCGCGACAGCGGGTCGAGGTGCTGCTGCGGCATGACGTCGCCCTCGACCGCCACTCGCCGTGGCGTTCGGCATCCCCGCTCGTCGCGGCGTTTGACAACGGCCACTACGACGTGGCCGTGCTGTTGCTCGAGTCCGGCGCCGACCCAACACTCGTCCATCCGAACTTCGGGCGACGACTGATTCACGAAATCGCCCGGAGCCTGCAGCCCGACGCCGCGGGCCGCGTCCGTGCCATCGACGAAACCCTGCAGTCGCTCATCGACAAGCTGGCTGCGCGGGGAGAAACCCTCGCCCAGGCGGAGATGGATGTGAAGGAGCGCAAGGCCAAACGGCCGCCCGTTCGCGGGCGTGAATAGCGCGGGATGACGACAGCCGAGCGTCCGCCCATGACTCGGGGTCGGTTCAGCGTCGCATCCGACCGGCCCGGCCACGGTTCAGGCGTCGGCGACGAGCAGCCGGCCGGCGGCGTCGAGAGACAGCGACAGCGGCCGGTCGCCGAGGACGATGCGCATCAGGCCGGCGCCGGCCGGATTCGCGTCGACGCGGCCGATCGTCCCCAGCCCGAGCCCCGACTCGGTCAGGTAGCGCAGGAACTCCGAAGACTGGTCGAGCACCCGGGCGAGCCTGAAGCCTTTGCCGGCGGTGCATTCGGACAGCGGCCGCATCGGCATGTCATCGCCGTCGGGAAGCGACAGGGCATCGGCCCGTGGGATCGGATCGCCATGGGGGTCGACCTCGGGCCGGCCGAGGAAGGCGTCGATGCGGTCGATGAGCAGGTCGCTGACCGCGTGCTCGAGGTGCTCCGCCTCGTCGTGGACCTCGTCCCAGGTGAGCGAGAGCGTCTTGAGCAGGAACAGCTCGATGAGCCGGTGGCGCCGGATCATGCGCAGGGCGAGCACCTTGCCGGCGCGGGTCAGGGCGACGCCCTCGTAGGGGCGATGCGTGGCGAGCCGGGCGGCGTCGAGCGTCTTGAGCATGCTCGTCACCGTGCCGGGCGCCACGCCGAGCGCGTTGGCGATCTGGCCGGTGCTCGCCGGCCGGCCCGACTGGGCCGCAGCGATCTGGTAAATCGTCTTCACGTAGTTTTCGACCGTCAGGCTGGGCATCGGGCTGCCTCAGGATTCGGAGGGCGAATTGGCGGGGCGCGTTGTCGGCCCGGCGGACGACCGTCATTATGGCCTCCCGTCCCACACGATCCGATACCGGCCCCGGAGACCGACCATGCACCTCAACGGCGCGGCCCTCGCGATCGCCGAACCGCTCTGTGCCCGCCCCGCAACCGTCGGCGCCGCCCTGCACGTCGTCGGCGGCGCCCGTGTCCTCGATTGCGGCGTCGCCGCGGCCGGTGGCAGCGAGGCGGGGCTGGGGATGGCGCGGGTCGCCCTCGGTGGCCTGGGGAGCGTCACCTTGGAGCCGGCAGCTCGGCCCGGCGCGGCGCCGCTGCCCGGTTGGCCCGACTGCCCGTGGCCCGTCGTCACCGTCTCCAGCGATGCGCCCGTCGCCGCCTGCCTGGCTGCCCAATATGCCGGCTGGCGGGTCAAGGAGGCGGGCTACTTCGCGATGGCCAGCGGCCCGATCCGGGCGGCGATCGGCCGCGAGGAGCTGTACGACGACATCGGCATGCGCGAACGGTCGCCGTCGGTCGTCGGGCTGCTCGAGACCGACAGGCTGCCACCGGCGGAGGTCTGCCGCCGGTTGGCGGCCGACGCCGGCGTGCCCCCGGAGCACCTGCTGCTGCTCGTGGCGCGAACGGCGAGCACGGCGGGCACGCTGCAGGTGACCGCGCGGTCGCTGGAAACCGCGCTCCACCAGCTCCACGAGTTGAAGTTCGACCTCGGCAGGATCCGGCGCGGCGGCGGCCGGGCCCCGCTGCCGCCCGTGCCGGAGCCGGCCGACGACCTGGTGGCGATCGGCCGCACCAACGACGCGATCCTCTACGGCGGCCACGTCGTGCTCGAGGTGACGGGGGACGACGACAGCCTGCGGGCGGTCGGGCCGCGGGTGGTGAGCCGCGGATCGGCATCTCACGGCGAGCCGTTCGCCAGCCTGTTCGCCAAGGCGGGGGGCGACTTCTACGCCCTCGATCCCGCCCTGTTCGCGCCAGCCGTCGTCGAGTTCGTCAACGTCGACACGGGCGTTCGGCACCTGTTCGGCGGCCTCGAGCCGCTGGTCGTGGCCCGGTCGTTCGGCGGCGACACGGGGGCCTGACCGATGCGCGTGGCCGTGGTTGGGGAGCCCGGCGGGTGGCACGTGGGCCGGATCGTCGCCGCGCTCGCCGCCCGTGGGCACGAGGCGAGCGTCGTCCCCTGGGCCACTCTCGGTGCCCGCATCTCGCGCGACGGCGACACGTTCCTCCCCGAGCCGCTCGCCGGCAGCGACGTCGTCGCCGTCCGCGGCATGCCCGGCGCGGGGGGCCATGCGGCCCGGCTCGAGGATGTCGTGTTTCGCATGGACGTCCTCGCAAGGCTGGCCACCCGGGGCACGCGGATCGTCAACAGCCCGCGGGCACTGGAGGTGGCGATCGACAAGTACCTGTCGCTGTCATTGCTCGCCGCCGCGGGCCTCCCCGTGCCGGCAACGCGGGTCGCTCAGGGGGCCGCGGCAGCGGTCGCAGCCGCCGCTGAGCTGGGAACACCCTGCGTTCTGAAGCCGCTCTTCGGCTCACGGGGACGCGGAATCGAACTGCTCGAAAGCCCCCAAGCGGTTGCGGCCGCGGTCGCCGCCACCGGCACGGTCGCCTACCTCCAGGAGTTCGTGCCCCACGAGGGCTGGGACGTCCGCATTCTGGTGGTCGGGGCCGAACGGTTTGCGATCCGCCGCGTGGCTCCCCCGGGGGACTGGCGGACCAACGTCTCGCTGGGAGGCCGCCCTGAGCGGTTCGAGCCGCCGGCAGACTGGGTAAGTCTGGCGGTTCGAGCGGCGGCCGCCGTGTCGGCGGAAGTGGCCGGGGTGGACATTGTTCCCGCCCGCGACGGGCGCGTGCTCGTCCTCGAGGTGAACGCCATCCCCGGGTGGCGCGGCCTCGAAGCCGCCACCGGTCGCGACGTCGCCGCGGCGCTGGTCCGGCACCTCGAGTCCGGTCTCTGAACCGGTTCCTGATTCAGCCGACCACAGGACAGGCATGAGGAAGACCACACAGGACAGGGGCGGCCGGAGAGGACAGGCATCGAGGGGCCGGAGAGGACAGGCATCGAGGGGCCGGAGAGGACAGGCATCGAGGGGCCGGAGAGGACAGGCATCGAGGGGCCGGAGAGGACAGGCATCGAGGGGCCGGAGAGGACAGGCATCGAGGGAGGGGCAGAGGGCGCAATACCGGGGGCGTCACGACCCGGACATTTGGCAGATGCGAAACGGAAGGCCTGCCTACAAACGAGGCACGAACACCGCCGCCCGAAAAGGAGGCAGCGCTGCACGGAAACAAGGCGAGGCTTTGCGTGCAGTCGCAAGTCGTTATGCGACAAGGAGTTGCAGATTTCGCTTGACGGCCGGCAAGAGTTTCCGCGGTTGGGCGTCCAGGGCCGGCAACGAGTCGGCTTCAAAGGGCGGCCATTACCAAGCCATCCCCGTCAAGGAATCGACGATGCCAGCGAAGGCGACCCTCAAGCTCCCCCGATCCTCGTCCCCCGAGATCCGCTCCGTCCTCGGCGTGGCCGAGCGGCTCCATGCCATGAATCCGGAGTGGGTGGTCTTCTTCAGGGAGATCCTCGGAATCGACGGGGTCGTGCGCCGCAGCTTCCGGACCGCTGACGGCATGCGGGCCTTCGAGTGCTCGCCGGAATATGCCCGGATCAAGGAGATGCTCGACGATCTCCGGCAGCGGCCCACGGCACCGGCGGCCGGCGACCGGGAGGTGCAGCGGGTGGTCACGGTCCGCATGCCCCGGTCGCTCCATGAGTCTCTCAAGAACGAGGCCGACGATCTGCGCGTGAGCATCAACACGCTGTGCATCGCGAAGCTCATGAAGCTGCTCGATGCCCAGGACCGGCGGAATCTCGAGGACATGCAGGCCGCCTCCGAGCCGGCGGGCCGTCCGCGCCGCGCCCGCTGAACGGGCGCGGACCGGGAAAGCGGGGGACCGGAGCGGGCCTGTAAGCCGGGTTCTGTCCCTCGCAGGGCGAGGGAGGCGACCATTTCTCTACGGCCGCGGTTGCCCGCGGCCTCCAGCAGCCGACCCGGAAGCGGGGGCGAGACGGGCCGCCTCGCGCCGGGATGGCCCCTGACGGGGTCGTCCCGAACTTCTTCCTGCTTGGCCTTGCTCCCGATGGGGTTTACCGAGCCAGACCGGTCACCCGGTCTGCTGGTGAGCTCTTACCTCACCGTTTCACCCTTACCTGACGGGCGAACCCGCCGGGCGGTTTACTTTCTGTGGCACTGTCCCTGGCCTCGCGGCCGGTGGGCGTTACCCACCATCGAGCCCTGTGGAGCCCGGACTTTCCTCCCGCCCGCTGCCCGTCGCGCCCACTCCCGGGACGCGGCGGGCAGCGGGCCGGCGATCGCCTGGCCCACTCCGATCCACCAGTTCCATTCTACCCCATTGCGGCGGCGGACGGGCCACTGCAGCAAGTTGACCGTGCCGGCATCCGGCCATACGCTTCAACCGCTGGTGGGCCGAGGCAGCCTGAGTGGTCGCTGCCGCTGGCCGCCTTGAATCGGAATCGAACTGGAGGGAATCGGGTGTTCGGCGAACTGCTTCCCTGTGGCGGTGGCGATCCCATTCCCCTCCTCAAGCCGGTTCTCGTGCTCGGGCGGCGCGAAAGTGCCGACATCGTCCTGCGTTTTCCCAACGTCTCGGGTGAGCACTGCCAGTTGTCGCTCGTGGACGGCTATTGGCACGTCAAGGATCTCGGCAGCAGCAACGGGATCAAGGTCAACGGCGTGCGGACGACCGAACGCCGTATCGAGCCCGGCGACCGCCTGTTGATCGCCCGCCACGAGTACGACGTCTGCTACGAGCCCGCCAAGCTGGGCGCGAAGGCGATTCCCGCCCAGCCTGCGGGCAGCGGTGGCATCTTCGAGCGCTCGCTCCTCCAAGCCGCTGGGCTGGAGACGCGACCGAAGGCACGGCGATCCCCGGGGCGGCCGCAGGGCTGAACGGGGCCGCTGTTGGCGGCCTGTCTGCCGGGGCCGCTGTTGGCGGCCTGTCTGCCGGGGCCGCTGTTGGCGGCCTGTCTGCCGGGGCCGCTGTTGGCGGCCTGTCTGCCGGGGCCGCTGTTGGCGGCCTGTCTGTTAGAATCTCCGCATGACGAAGCCGCGCAAGGTCCGGGTCGAGTTCCGCAAAAACCGTTCCGTTCGCACCCGCCGTGGCGACCTGACGCGGTTCGCCGCCGATCCGGACCGCGTCGCCGACGAGGCGTCGTCGGAGCGGATCTCGGGCAAGGGGGAACTCACGAGAAAGCGGACCCTGGTCGCCGCGGCAGCGGAGGATGCGGTGGGGACCGGATCCCCCGCCGCCGGCGACTGGCCCGGTCGCGTGCTCCACGTGCACGGCCTGGAGAGCTTCGTCGAGCGACCGGACGGCACGGTGGCGCGGTGCACCACCCGGCGCATCCTCCGCACGCTGACCACCGACCAGCGCCACCCGGTGGCCGCGGGGGACCTCGTGCGCGTGGACGAAGCGCCGGGCGGTGGCACGATCCGGTCGATCGAGCCGCGGCGCAACGAACTGTGCCGCGACAGCCGCGGCCGCAGGCATGTCATCGTGGCAAACGTCGACCAGGTGCTGATCGTCGGCAGTGCCGCCATGCCCGGCCTCAAGCCCGGGCTCATCGACCGGCTCGTCGTCGCGGCCGAGTCCGCCGGCATCCGCCCGATCATCTGCATCAACAAGGCCGACCTCGTCCCTCGCGCGGCGCTCGTGCCGCTGGCCGGCGTCTACGCCCGGATGGGCTACCCGGTCATCCTCTGCTCGGCGGCCAGCGGCCTCGGCATCGAGCGGGTCGCGGCCGAGCTCGCCGGCCGGGTCACGGCCGTGGTCGGCCAGAGCGGGGTCGGCAAGTCGTCGCTGCTCAACGCGATCGACCCGGCGCTCGGCCTCGCCGTGGCCGCGGTCAGCCGCGACAACGAGAAGGGAAGGCACACGACGACCACGGCCCGGCTGCTCCGCCACCGGCATGGCGGGATATTCGTCGACACGCCGGGCGTGCGCCAGTTCCAGCTCTGGCAGCTGGTGCCGGCCGAGGTGCCCAGCGCCTTCCGCGACCTGCGGCCGCTGGCGAACCTGTGCCGGTTCCCCGACTGCAGCCACACGCACGAGACCGACTGCGCCGTCAAGAACGCCGTCGCCGACGGGCTCCTCGACACCCGGCGCTGGGAGAGCTGCCGCCAGCTCGCCGGCGGGGACGAGGCGGGCCGCGACGACAGGGAGGACGAGGAGTGAGGGACCGCGGCCGGGGAATGCAGAGCGAACGCGCCGTGCTCGTTGGCGTGCTGACGGCGGCGCCGGGCGATACCGAGCGGCCGCTCGCCGAACTCGGCGGGCTCGCCGCCACGGCCCGGGCCGAGGTCGTCGCCGAGATCACCCAGCGGCGCGAGAGTCCCGACCAGACCACGTTCATCGGCCGTGGCAAGGTGGCGGAGGTGGCGGCGGTCGTCGCCCGGTACGACGCCGACGTCGTGATCTTTGACAACGACCTGTCCCCGGCCCAGACCCGCAACTTGGAGAATGCCCTCAAGGTCAAGGTGCTCGACCGTTCCGAGGTGATCCTCGACATCTTCGCCGCCCGGGCCCGGACCTACGAGGCGGCGCTGGCCGTGGAGCTGGCCCAGCTCGAGTACTCGCTGCCGCGGCTGAAGCGGATGTGGACGCATCTCTCCCGGCTCAAGATGGGGATCGGGATGCGCGGCCCCGGCGAGAAGCAGTTGGAGGTCGACCGGCGGCTCGTCGAGAAGCGGATCCACGACCTCAAGCAGGAGCTGCAGGGCATCCACGCCCGGCGCGAGCGGCAGGTCGCGGCCCGGGGCGAGCACATGACGGTCTCGCTCGTCGGCTACACGAACGCCGGCAAGAGCACGCTGCTCAACGCGCTCACCGGGGCAGACGAACTCGCCGCCGACAAGCTCTTCGCCACGCTCGACACGCGGACCAGGCGCTGGCGACTTCCCGGCTGGGGGCCCGTGCTCCTCAGCGACACCGTCGGCTTCATTCGCGACCTGCCCCACCGGCTGATCGCGAGCTTCAAGGCGACCCTCGAGGAGACGCGGCAGGCCGACCTGCTGCTGCACGTCGCCGACGCCTCCAGCCCCGCCGTCGACCGGCAGATCGCCGCGGTCAACGGGGTGCTCGCCGAACTCGACGTCCAGGGGAAGGACACGCTGCTGGTCCTCAACAAGATCGACGCCGTTCCCGACCGCGTCCAGCGGCAGTCCCTGCTCGACCGCCATCCGCACGCCCTGGCGATCTCGGCACGGACTGGCGAGGGGATGGCGGCGCTGGCGCGGGCGGCGAGCGATTGCCTCGGTCGCACGTTCCGCGACGTGGACGTCGAGACCGATCCCGGCAACGGTCGCCTGCTCGCCTGGCTCGGTCGCCACGGCGAGGTGCTCGCGCGGCACTTCGCCGCGGACCGGGTGACCGTGCATTGCCGGATTCCGGCCGCGCTCCTCGGTCGCATTCCCCATGCCGAGGCAGTCGTGACGCCCCATCTCAGCGCGGCCGAGCGGCTCGCCGACAGGGTGCCGCCATGACGGAGCGGTCGCCGCGCGGGCCGCGCCGCCCCGGCGGCGAGCACGACGAGCGGGATTTTCCCGGCGGCCTGTTCGCCGTCGCCTGCCCGGCATGCGGCAAATCGCTGGCCGCCCGGGCCCGGGACGCCGGCCGGGGGGCGAAGTGCCCGTGCTGCGACGCGGGGCTGCTCCTGCCCGCGGCTCCGCACGCAGCCGCGACCGAGGTCGGGCCCGCGGAGGCACGCCCTGCGGAGCAGCGCATCCCGACCGTTCCCGCCGTCAGCACCGTCCCGCCGGCTGACGAACCGCCAGCGCAGCAGCCGGCCAACGCGGCCGCGCACGAGGCAGCGCGGCCGGTCGCGGTCGAGCCGCCCGCAGCGCCGGCCCCGGCCGATGGCATGCCGTGGCCGGCGGTCGATGCGGCCCTGCCGACCTTCGAGATTCCGCCCGACCTGTTCGGGGGCACGGCCCACGTCGCGGTCGCGGCTGCCGATGCGGTGCGGGCGGTCGGTGACGGCGCGGAGCAGCAGGCCGCCCAGGCTCGCGACCGCCGTGCCCGCGAGCGGCGGCGTGCCCTCCGCAGCCTGTTCATGCTCGTGATCGGCTCGGCGATTCTGCTCGGGATCGTGTTCTTCTTCACGGGCGTCGGCGGGCGCCGCTAGGCCGCATACGACTGCGGTGTGTCGCCGGCTCAGCCGTGCAGCGATTCGCCGATGGCGAGCAACGCTTCGGCGTCGAGATAGGCGTCGGTGGAGGCGAAGATCCGGTCGATCGCCCCCTTGTGGATCTTCATCTTCAGGCCGCCGACGCCGAGCGCGCCGTACACGACGGCGGCGCCATCCTGCCGGGCCTTGTCGCCGGGGGCGATGCCGGCGATACCGGCCGGCGGCACGGCGTTGAGGTCGATGATCAGGCGGGCCCGCGCCGCCAGCGCCCGGCCGGAGGCGTCGAGCAGCGGGCTCCCCGCAGCGCCGGCGGCGACGATCACATCGGCCCCGGCGACGGCGGCGGCAAGGGGAGACGAGGCTGCGAGGGGAACGGCGCCGGCTGCCGCGTCGATGGCCGCGGCGGGAACCGCTTCCCGGATCCGGCGCACGACATCCGCGGCCTTGTCGGCCGATCGCGAGGCGACCGTGACCCGCGCCCCCTTGCCGGCGAGGAGCCGCGCGACCCGCTGCCCCACCGGGCCGGTGCCGCCGAGCACGACGCAGCGCGGCGCCGGGCCGCTGAAAGGGACGTGGCGGGCGACGGCCACGACCGCCGCACTGGCGGTGGTATTGGCACCGTTGGGGTCGACGAGGACGCCGACGCGAACCGGGCCGAAGAACGTGTGTCGCACCCGGTCGGCGACCGCCTCCGCCGCGGCAACGTCGGAGCCGCCGATGAAGATCGCCGTGCTCGCCAGTTCGCCGCCGCCGCGGGTGAACATCGCCCCGTGGACGAGCGGCTCGACCGTGGCCGCCGTCACGCCGCCGTGGCGCAGGAGGACGTCCACGCCGGCATCGACGGCGACGATGGCATCGAAGCTCGACGGCTGCGGATCGCAGTCGAGCTGGAGGAGAACGCGCTTCGGCATGGGTCCGCCGGGCGAAAGGGAAAGACGAGACGGCGGCCGGTCGCCCGGCCGCCGTCTCCATGAACAGCTCAGAAGCCGCGGAACGGATGGGCGGCCTTGTCCTTGCCGGCGAGCATCTCGTCGGCGGTCGGCTTGCCCTTCATCGCGTTGGCGATCGCGTCGACGGTGGCCGTGTAGTTGTACTCGTAGATCTTCTTGTCGTCCTCGGCCAGCCAGTGGATGAACACGCCGCAGACGATGACGAGGTTCTCCGCCTCGGCCTTGGGGATCACGCCGCTGGCGACGCTGTCGGCCACGGCCTTGGCGACGGCGGCCTGCGCCGGGCCGAACATCTGCACGGCCTGCTTCGCTCCCTTGATCGTCACCTTGGTGATCATCACCGTCGCCGGCTTGACGGCCAGGTTCGGGGTGAGCACGGCGAGGAGGTTCGAGTGCCCCTCGCTCTGCCGGGCCAGGGCGTTGGCGAAGGCGACCCCGACCGGGCCGTCCTTGCTGCCGATGAGCAGGTCGATGTGGGCAATCTCGTTTCCATCGCCAGCCAGCGCTTCGCCAATGAACATCGACATGGGCAGATACTCCTCGTGGTCAGGTTCCCGGGGCACGCGAAAGACCTTTCCACCGATCCCCGGACGGTCGGTGGGTGGGTCGTCCCGGCACGCCGACGGGTCGGAGGCCGGGGAAGGGTCGAAAGGATACCATGATCGGCTCGCGGCACAAGGAAAGTCGCTGCCGGCCCGGCTCCGTCGCGCGCAACGCCCGTGAGCATTGCCGTCGATCGGTGTCGGGGAGACAGCAACGTATGGCAGGAGCAGGACCGACGACGGCGTTGCGGACGGATGCGCGCAGCCGCGATCTGGTGATCGTCGGCGCGTCGGTGCGGGCCGTTGCGGAATCGGCCCGGCGGGCGGGTTGGCGTGTGCATGCGGCCGACCTGTTCGGCGACCTCGACCTCGCCGCGGTCGCCGACACCGTCGTGGTGGCCCGGGGCGGGGCGGGGCGGTATCCCGGCAGTCTCGTCGCGGCCTGCCGGCGTTTTCCGCCGGCGCCGGTCTGTTACACGGGCGCGCTTGAAAATCATCCCGATGTGATCGCGGCGCTGGCCCGGGAGCGGCCACTGCTCGGGGCCGGCCCGGAGGCCGTCCGGACCGCGCGGGACGTGACGATCCTCGCGACGGCGGTTCCTGCGGCCGGGCTGCTCTTTCCGGAGACCCGCTGCCATGCTCGCGGCGTGCCGCGGGACGGGTCGTATCTCGTCAAGCCGACGGCGGGCGCCGGCGGTCGGGGCATCGACCGCTGGACGGTGGCCGCGGCCCGGCGACCGAGAGCGGGGCGAGCGATCTGGCAGCGGCGCGTGGCGGGCACGGCCTGGTCCACATCCCATGCCGTCGCGCCGCACGGCGCGGAACTGCTCGGTGCCAGCCGGCAACTGCTCGGCCGCCCGTGGTGCGGGGCCCGCGGGTTCGCCTGGTGCGGCGCGATCGGCGTCGCCGTCGCGGAGATTCCGCGTCCGCTACGCAGGCAATTCGACCGTGTCGGAACGCTGCTCGTCGGGCTCGGCCTGACCGGGATGGTTGGCGTGGACGTCATCGTCGATGATCGCGGCAGGGTGTGGGTCGTGGAGGTCAATCCGCGCCCCACCGCCTCGATGGAACTCGTCGAGCGGGCGACCGGCCGCTCGATCGCGGCCGCGCACCTCACCGCCTGCGGCGTGGATGCGCCGTCGTCCGCCGGCTCTGCCCGGCCCCGCAACGACATGCCGGGGACGAAGGCCGTCCTGTTCGCATCCGCGGCCACGGCGATCGATCCCGGACTCCCGGTGCGGCTGGAATCGCTGGCGGCGGCCTGGCGCGAGGCGGATGACGGCTGGCCGGCGGTCGCCGACATTCCCCGGCCGGGGCAGGTGATCGCCCGCGGCGGCCCGCTGCTCACCCTGTTCGCACCGCGTGGAGCGGGCCGGGATGTCACCGCGTTGCTGCGACGCCGTGCGGCGGCGATCGCCGCCGTCCTCAGCCCGCCAGCCGGCGCGGCAGCGCGGCGGGTGCGGCCTCCATCAGGTGCTCCATGAGGTAGGCGTCCTCGGTGGTGTCCTGGTAGAAGTCCTTGAGCACCGACACGGCCCGGAAGCCGTGGGCGCGGAAGAACAGCTGGGCGGGAAGATTCGTCTCGCGGACCTCGAGGAGCACGCGGCTGCGGTGCTCGGCCGTCAGCTTGCCGAGCAGCTTGTTGAGCATGTGCGAGCCGATGCCCAGCCGACGGTGCGAGCGAAGCACGGCGAAGTTCAGGACGTGCAGCCGCGTGCGCTGCAGCTCGTAGACCATGAAGGCCACGACGGAGTCGGCGATCTCCCCCACCATGCCGATGCAGTTCCGCTGCCGCAGGCAGCGGGTGAAGTCCTCATCGGACCAGGGAAACTCGAACGCCTCGCGCTCGATGCCCACGACCTCCGTCATGTCGCGGCGGATCATCCAGCGGACGTGGACACCGAGTCCGTTCTTCTGCGGCTGCAACAAGGTCACGATCGGCGCTCCGACGAGAGGCTGAGGAACCTGCCCTGACGGTCGGCTGGCGACCGACGCGGCGCCGGACCGTAGCAGGTGACGGTGGCAGGGCCAAGCCTGTTCCAGCGCGGTTTTCACCGGTCAAAACGCGGCAAACGACCCTTGACCCGTCGCGGCCGGACTCCTACCCTCCGCGGCCGTTTGCCCACGACGGCGTTTCCCCGGCCGCCCGCATTCGGATCGCTCACCATGATCTTCCGGCAGCTCGTCCTGCACCGTCTCCCGCTCCTCGTCTGCCTGCCGCTCCTCGTGGCCGCGGCGGGCTGTGCGGGCACGGCCATCCGCAGTCAGAGCCCCGAGGTCGAGGCCCTCGCCGGCCTAGAGGCCGACACCAAACTCGTCGGCGACTATGCGATCGCCTCGGGACTCGGCTCACAGCGGATCGAGAGGGCCGCGCTGGTCACCGGACTGCCCAACACGGGCAGCGACCCGCCTCCCGGGCCGCAGCGGGCGATGCTTCTCTCCGACATGCAGGAGCGCGGCGTCGTCGATCCCAACACGCTCCTCGCCTCGCCGCAGACGGCGCTCGTCTGGGTGCAAGCCTCCCTGCCGCCGGGCGTCCGTAAGGGAGACCGGTTCGACGTCTTCGTGGAGACACCGGCCGAGACCGACACCACCAGCCTCGCCGGCGGCTGGTTGATGGAGACGCGGCTCACCGAAATGGCCGTGCTCGGCAACCGGGTGCGCGAAGGACGCGTGCAGGGTGTCGTCGAGGGCCCGCTGCTGGTCGATCCGGTGGCCAACGGCACGCTCGACGCGGTGGCCCGGATCCGCGCCCGGATCCCCGCCGGCGGCGTGTCGCTCGTGAGCCGGCCGATCGGCCTGCTCCTGGCCCCCGAGCACCGCTCGGTGGCGATGTCGCAGCGGGTCGGCGACGCGATCAACCGCCGCTTTCACACCGTCGTCCGCGGGTCCAAGAAGGGGGTGGCCACTCCCAAGACCGACCAGTTCATCGAGCTGGAAATCCCCGCCACCTACCGGCACAACCTCGACCGCTACGTCCGCGTCGTGCGCAGCGTGGCCGTGGTCGAGCCGGCCGGCGGGCGTCATGGCCGGCTCGACCTGCTCGGCCGCCAACTCGCCGATCCCGTCACCGCGCCGGCGGCGGCGCTGCGGCTGGAGGCGGTCGGCAAGGAGGCGATTCCGACGCTGCGTAGGGCGCTGGAGTCGAACGACGCCGAGTCGCGGTTCGCGGCCGCCGAGGCCCTCGCCTACCTCGGGGAGTCGGTTGCCGCGCCGCACCTCGCCGCCGCCGCGGCCGAAATGCGCAGCGCCCGGCCGGCGGCGCTCGCCGCGCTCACCGTGCTCGACGACCCGAACGGCATCGACGCCCTGCAGTCGCTCCTCATCAGCAGCAGTGCCGAAACCCGCTACGGCGCCTTCCGCGCCCTGTGGCGGATGGATCGCGACATGCCGCTGGTCAGGGGGCAGCGCTGCGGCGACGCCTTCTCGCTCCACGTCCTCGACGTCAAGGGACCGCCCCTCGTGCACGCCACGCGCAGCACGCGGCCCGAGATCGTGCTGTTCGGGACGGAGCACCCGCTCGACGACGGGGTGCGGGTCGAGGCGGGAGGAACGATCATCGTCGTGGTCGAGGGGACGACGGCGACGGTCAGCCGGTTCGTGCCGGGGCAGTCCGACCAGTCGGTCGAGACCCGGGCCGCGGTCGAGCCCGTCATCCGCGGTATCGTCGAGCTCGGCGGCAGCTATCCGGACGTCGTGCAGTTCCTGCAGCAGGCGAGCAGCCGGCGCGGCCTGCGCAGCCGGCTGGCCTTCGACGCGGTGCCCAGCGAATTCGACGGCCGCGAGAGCATCCACGAGGAGGCGTCCGCCCGCAGCCGCGAGATCGCCGCCGATCGCGCCGCCGACGACGACGAGGCGGCCGGCAGCCGGCCGGACGAGCAGCGATGACCAGGCTCAAGGCCCTGGAGCTGTGCGGCTTCAAGAGCTTCGCCGACCGCACCAGTTTCGAGTTTCCGGCCGGCATCACCGTCGTCGTCGGCCCCAATGGGTCGGGCAAGTCGAACGTCGTCGATGCCATCAAGTGGGTGCTCGGCGAGCAGTCGGTCCGCAGCCTGCGTGGCAAGGAGATGACCGACGTCATCTTCGCCGGCTCGGTGTCGCGAAAGCCGCTCAACGCGGCCGAGGTGTCGCTGATCTTCGACAACTCCGCCCGTCGGCTGCCCGTCGATGCGGCCGAGGTGCGGATCATGCGCCGTGTGTATCGCAGCGGCGAGAGCGAATACCTGCTCAACGGCGAGGTGACGCGGCTGCGGGACATTCGCGAGGTGTTCTCCGGCACCGGCGCGGCCACCCAGGCCTACAGCGTCATCGAGCAGGGGCGGGTCGACGCGTTGCTCGTCGCCTCGGGCAAGGACCGGCGCGCGGTGTTCGAGGAGGCGGCGGGGATCACCCGGTTTCGCACGCGCCGGGCCGAGGCCCTGCGACGGCTGGAGCGGGCCGAGCAGAACCGGCAGCGGCTCGCCGACATCGTCGGCGAGGTCGCCGGCCGGCTGGAGACCGTCCGGCACCAGGCGGCGCGGGCGCGGCGCTGGCGGACGATGACCGACCGGCTGAAGACGCTGCGCATCGCGGCGGCATCACGGGACCTGGCCGTGGTCGCGGCGGACGGGGAACGCGTGGCGGCGAACCTGGCGGCCGCCCGGGCGCGGGCCGCGCAGGTCGAGGCGCAGGCACAGGCCGCCGCGGACGACGCCGCCGGGCTCGCGGCTGCGGCCGACGCGCTCGAGCCGCGGCTCGCCGAGGCGCGGGGCACGGTCGCTGCCGAGGCCCGGCGGGCGGCCTCCACGGAGGCGACGGTTTCGGTGCAGCGGGCGCGGCGGCACGACATCGAGGCGGACCTGATCCGGGCCGACGACGATCTGGCGGGAGCGCGGCGCGTCCGGCAGGCGGCAGCGGCCGCCGTTGCGACGGCCACCGCGCACGAGGCGACGCTCGCGGCCGAGGCCGCGGCGGTCGCCGCGCGGGTCCGGGCCGGGGAATTGGCGGCCGCCGGATCGCACGTCGACGTGGCGGCGGCCCGGGCCGCGGTCGCGACGGCTGCCGCCGCTCTCGAGGCGGCACGAACCGAGCGGGCCCGGCGCGATGCCGAATTCCAGAGGGCCGCGGCCGCGGCAGAGGAGGCCCGGCGCCGGGTGGACGGGCTGTGGCGGCGGGCCAGTGAGGCCCGGCTGCACGAGGCCCGGCTGGAGGAGACCGGCGCCGCGGTCGAGGGGGGGCTCGATCGCCTCGGCAAGCTGCTGACCGAGGCCATGGCCGCCATGGAGCAGGCCACCCGCGAGGAGCGGGCCAAGGCGACGGACATCGAATCGGCGTGGCGCGACCTGGCTGACTGGAAGGCCCGGCTCGAGGCCTGTCGGGAGCGGCGGTCGCTCCTGCGCGAGATCATCGATCGCCAGGAGGGGATCTCGGCGTCGGCGCGGCGCGTGCTCGCCGACGGGGCCGCGGCCGTGCCCGGCCTGCAGGGCGTGCTCGCCGACGCGATCGTCACCGACATCGACTGGGCGCCGCTGGTGGACCTCGCCCTCGGCGACCGCGGCCAGAGCCTCGTCGTCGATTCGATCGGCGCCGCCGTCCGCTGGCATGCCGCCTGGTCGGCGACCGACGCGGGAAGGGACGCGCTCGCTGCCGGCGGGCGGATCGGATTCGTCGCCGCCGCCGACCTGCGCGAACCGCCGGCCTTCGACCCGGGAGCGCATCCGGGGGTGATCGGCCGCCTCGACCGCCTGGTCGGCGCCGCGGGGCAGGCTGACACCGAGGCGCCGCCTCTCGACCGGCTCCTCGGTTTCGTGTGGGTCGTCGATCGCATCGAGCACGCCCTGCCGCTGGTCGTCACGGCACCGGCCGGCATCCTGTTCATGACCCGCGCCGGTCAGTGCCTGTCGACCGACGGCACGTTCGCGGTCGGTGGTCCCGACGCCGCCGCCGGGCTCGTCGTCAGGCGCACGGAACTGCGGGCGCTCGAGCAGCGGCACGACGAGCTGGAGCGGACCGTGGCCGCGGCCGCGGCCCGGATCGGTGCGTTGCAGGGGGAACTGGAGGCGGCCCGCGAGGGGGTGCGCGAGGCTGTCGGTCGCCGGCAGCGGGCCGGCGAGGAGATCGCTGCGGCGCGCACCGACCTCGACCGTCTCATCCGTGAGCGCCGGGCGGCGGCGGTCGCCGCGCAGGACGCCGACCGGGAGGCCCGCGCCGCCGCCGAAGCGGCCGCGGGAGCGCAGGCCACCGGCAACGAGGCCGCCCGCCTGCGCGAGGCGGCGGCCGGTGCCGTCGAAGCCGGGCACGAGCAGGCCCTCCATGCCCAGGCGGAGGCCGAGGCCGTGGAGCGCAGCCGGGGCGCTGCCGTCGAGGAGATGCACCGTTCGCGAGTCGACCTGGCGACGCTCGCGGAGAAACTCTCCCGCTGCCGCGAGGAGGTGGCGGCGGGCCGCCGGACGCTCTCCGTCCGCGAAGCCGAGCTGGCCGCGGCCGAGAATCGCCGGGACGCCGTCGCATCGCGGCTCGCAGCCCACGACCTCGAGCTGCTCGCCGCGGGCGCCGCCCATGCCGAGGCGACGCTGGCCGCGGAGCGGGCGGCGGCCCTGCTCGCCGACATGAACGCGACCTGGGGAGAGATCGACGGCGGCCGGCGGCGGGCGGCGACGATGCTGGACGAAGCGCGAGGCATCGCGGCCGCGCTCGCTGACACCATGCACGGACTGGAGCTCGAGGCGGGGGAGGTTGGTCACCGCCGCGGTCGGATCGTGGACCGGATCCGGGACGAATACGAGATCGACATCAACGCGCCGGCCGACGCGGCCCCCGGCCCCGCCGAGCCGGCGGCGGAGGGGATGGAGATCCCACCTGATCGGTCCGCCCTCGACGCCGAGATCGAGGAGCTGCGCCGCAAGCTGGCCGCGATGACGACCGTCAACCTGGAGGCACTCGCCGAGGCCGAGGACCTGGCGACGCGGCTCGCCGGACTCGAGGCCCAGCTCGCCGACGTGACCGACGCCCGCACGACGATCGAGGACCTCATCGCCCGCATCGACGACGAGAGCCGCCGGCTCCTCGCCGAAACGATCGAGACGGTCC
This sequence comes from Planctomycetia bacterium, assembly GCA_014192425.1. Lineage (NCBI taxonomy): Bacteria > Pseudomonadati > Planctomycetota > Planctomycetia > Planctomycetia bacterium. Next base: position 78,928 of record BJHK01000001.1, read on the forward strand.
GCGGCCACTTCCGCACGCTCTTCGAGCGGGTATTCGGTGGCGGTCAGGCGGATCTCGTGCTCGAGCAGGGCGTCGACCTGCTCGAGGCGGCGGTCGAGATCGTGGCCCGGCCACCGGGCAAGGAGCCGCGCAGCATCTCGCTCCTCTCCGGCGGGGAGAAGACCATGACCTGCGTGGCGCTGCTGTTGGCGATCTTCCGCTCCCGTCCGAGTCCGTTCTGCGTCCTCGACGAGGTCGATGCGGCCCTCGACGAGGCCAACGTCGACCGGTTCGCCGGCGTGCTCCGTGATTTTCTCGCCTCTTCCCAGGTCATCGTGGTCACGCATTCGAAGAAGACGATGGCTGCCGCCGACACGCTGTATGGAGTCACGATGGAGGAGTCGGGGGTTTCGAAGCGGATGTCGGTGCGGTTCGAGTCGACGGCCGCGGCTGCCGGCCGTCCCGCGAACAGGGCCGCCTGAGCGGCGGTCTTCCGCGTGCAAACCGGCCGCCAGCATGCGGGCGGGCGCCGTCGGCACAGGCCGAGGAACCGGCCTGACCGCTGCCGCCGGGAAGAACGTCTCAAGTCTCACGACAGGGTTTTTCGATCTACCCGTGGGCGGCCATGCCGCGGACGTGTCCGGGAGTGATCCCGGGGCATCTGCGGGTCAGGGCCGAGGGGGGGTTCTGCGACCGACGACCGCTTCCGGAGCGACGGCCCATGGGCCGGACTTTCCGGACGAGTCGCCATTGCCGCGCTCCCTCTCCGCCTTCCGGCCGCCCGCTCGTGGGACGCGGTGACGCGGCCGGGCCCACGCTGTCGAGACCGCGTCGAGGGGGGCCGTGTTCCGCTGCTCGGCAGAGTGCGGGCTGGCCGAAACGTTTCCGGACACGAAAGATCCTCATGGAGTCCATGTGATGAAGGTGTTCACGACTGGCCAGGTCGCCAAGATCTGTAAAGTTGCTCCCCGCACGGTGAGCAAGTGGTTCGACTCCGGCCGCCTCAAGGGCTACCGGATCCCCGGGAGCCAAGACCGGCGCATCCCGCGGGAGTATCTGATCAAGTTCCTCAAGGAGCACGGCATGCCGCTGGGCGACCTCGAGGACGAGGCGATGGCGAAGGTCCTGTTCGTCGGCCAGGACCAGATCCTGATCGAGAACCTCAAGAAGCATCTCCCCGTCGAGCGTTCGTTCCGTATTCAGGTCGCCGCCAGCGGCTTCGAGGCGGGCATCCAGGCCGAGAGCTTCCATCCCGACGCGATCGTGGTGGACTACTCGATCGGCCGGATCGACGCCCAGCAGATCTGTCAGAACCTGCGGCGCAATCCCGAGTACGCCGAGACGATCGTGATCGCGCTCCTGCCCGACGACGGTTCGCAGATCGTGATCGACCGGGCGCACGTCAACGAGAGCTTCAAGAAGCCGTTTGACGTGGCCCTGCTCGCCGAGCGGCTGCGCACGCTGATCGGCGCCCGCAAGGAACTCGTCTGACGGCCGCGGCCCCGGCCGCGGCAGATCGCAGGACTCGACTCCATGCCCGCGGGCCGGCGCGAGATCGCGCCGGCCCGCGGTGTCGTTTTCCGGGCGAGCGTATGATGGAGGCATGGACGCTCCAGGGCACGGCATTCGGATGATCGACGTCGGCGGCAAGCCGGTGACCGTGCGGACCGCACGGGCCTCGGCCCGGCTGCGGGCGGCGCCGGAGACGCTCGACCGCATCCGGTCGGGGAGCCTGGAGAAGGGAGATGCCGTGGCGGTGGCCCGGCTGGCCGCGATCATGGCCGCCAAGCGGACGAGCGACATCGTCCCGCTCTGCCACCCGCTGCCGCTGGATTCGGTCGAGGCGACGATCGTCCTCGAGGACGGTGCCGTCGTCGTCGAGACGGTGGTCCGGGCGACGGCCCGGACGGGGGTGGAAATGGAGGCGCTCGTCGCCGCGACGGCGGCCGCGCTGGCGGTCTACGACATGTGCAAGTCGATCGACCCCGGCATGACGGTCGAACGGGTGCGGCTCGAGGAGAAGACCGGCGGCACGCGCGGCGAGTATCGCCGGGCCTGAACCGCCGGCCGGCTCGCTAGGCCGGCCCGCGGTTGCTCTCGGCGAGGATCGGCTCGAGTTCCTCGACGAAGTCGCGGACGTCCTTGAACTCGCGATACACGCTGGCGAAGCGGACGAAGGCCACCTGATCGAGGTCGCGCAGGAGTTCCATGAGCCGCTCGCCGATCACCCGGCTGGGGACGTCCGACTCGTAGGAGCCGTACAGTTCCCCTTCCAGCGATGAGACGGCGGCCTCGATGTCGTCCTCGGTCACCGGCCGCTTCCAGCAGGCCTTGGCGAGGCCGCGCTTGAGCTTGTCGCGGTCGAAGGGCTCGCGAATGCCCCCCTTCTTGACCACCGCCAGCGTCTGCCGCTCCAGCCGTTCGTACGTCGTGAACCGGCGCTTGCAGGCGAGGCACTCGCGCCGGCGCCGGATCGAGGCGCCGTCGTCCCCCGACCGGGAGTCGATCACGCGGTCGTTGTCGATCCGGCAGAAGGGGCAGCGCATGGGGAGGCTCCGGGAGTGCCGCGCATCGTAGCCGGGCCACGCGAAAACGGCCAACTCGGCCCCCGTCAGGGGGCGCCGTCGCCGCCGTCGTCGTCTCGCACGGCCGGTTCCGCATCGACCGCCGCGGGCTCCGTCTCCCCGTCCGCCGGCTCGGCGTCCTGCGTCGTGGCGGCGTGATCCCCGGCCGGCTCCCCGTGGGCCGGGCGGACGAGCTTCCAGTCGCGGCGCTGCCGCGAACTGGGAATCTTCATCGCCTTGCGGTACTTCGTCACGGTCCGGCGGGCGAGCGTGATGCCGCGCTTGGCGAGCTGATCGACGAGGTCGTCGTCGCTGTACGGGGCGTCCTTCGGCTCCCCCTGCACGATCTCCTGGAGTTTGAGACGGACCGTGTCCCAGGCCACCTCCTCGCCGTCGGCGCTGGTGGTGCCGCCGACGAAGAACCGGCGCAGCGGGTGCAGGCCGCGCGGCGTCTGCAGCCACTTGTCGTCCACGGCCCGGCTCACGGTGGTGACATGCATGCCGATCCGGTCGGCGATCTGCTGCATCTTCAGCGGCTCGAGCGCCTCGGGGCCGTCGACGAGGAACCGGGTCTGGTGGTCGACGATCGCCTGCGCCGTCTTGAGGAGCGTGCCGCGCCGCTGCTCGATCGCCTCGATCAGCCACTGGGCGGCGTTGATCTTGCGCTTGATGTAGTCCTTCGTGGCCGCGGGCGTCTCGGGGGAGGCGAGCATCTCCCGGTACAGCGGGCTGATCCGCAGGTTGGGCAGGTCGATGTCCTCGAGGCGGACCTTCCAGCTCCCGTCGGGCGACTGGTCGACGTACACGTCGGGCTTGACCGGGGGCACGATCGGCGCGATGAACGACGCCCCCGGCTTGGGCTGGAGGTCGTGGAGCTGCCTGCGCAGGGCCTCGATCTGCTCGATGCTGAAGCCCGTCTTCCGCTCGATGAGCGGGAGCCGATTGGCGGCGAGGTCCTCGAGGTGGTCGGCCACGAGCCGGCGCAGCTCCCGCCCGTGGGGCATGTCGGGGCGGATCTGGAGGAGCAGGCACTCGCGCAGGTCGCGGCCGCCGACGCCCGGGGGATCCATCGATTGCACGATGCCCAGCGACTTCTCCAGCAGCGGCAGCTGGCCGGCGGGGCCCTCGGGATCGACGAGTTCCTCCAGCCGCATCGGCAGGTAGCCGTTGGTGTCGAGGTTGTAGATGATCCGGTCGGCCGCCTCGCGCTCCGCCGGCTCGAGGTCGTAGTTGGAGAGCTGGTCGTGGAGGTGGTTGGAGAGGGTTTCGGGCCGCTCGACCATGTTGGCCATGACGTCGAGGTAGCGATCGCCGGCCTGCTCGATCTGGGCCGCCGAGGGTCGGCTGCGGTCGTCATCGGAGTCCGGGTACTCGTTCGACCAGTCGTAGGACCGTTCGAAGTCGGCCTGGTTGGCATGGTCCTGGTCGACGATCAGCGGCCGTTCGTCGACGGTCCGCTCGGGGGGTGGCTCAGGGGCGTCGGCGACGGTCACGACCGGCTCGGGGCTCCCCTCCTGGCCGGCCTCCTCGACCTCCAGTGTCTCGTTGTTCTGGATCTCCTGCTCGATCCGCTCCTCGAGGGCCATGATCGGGAGCTGGAGGATCTCCATCGACTGGATCATGCGCGGCGCAAGCACCTGCTTTTGCGCCATCCGCATTTCCTGGCCGAACGACATCCGCATGGCTCGCCTGCTCCCTGTGGGGACCGGAGCTTTTCGCCCCCGCCGGACGTAAGGATACCGGTTTTTCCCCGCGGCTGCGCCCCGGCACGATTCTTGCTTGTTCCCCGGTGCCAGGGATCGCCACCGCCGGGCCGGCGGCTGTCTGAGGCCACGTCATGCAATCCTATGTGGCATGGCGGGCGCCATGAACCATCCACCGCTGACGGCAGCGGTGCCGCCGATCGGAGGCATGCTCGTCGCCGGTCGGAGGCATGCTCGTCGCCGGTCGGAGGCATGCTCGTCGCCGGTCGGAGGCATGCTCGTCGCCGGGGGACTTTGCCGAGATCGCCTCCTGCGGCATGGGTCGTCTTGCGGTGCAGGCAAAGCACCCCGGGCTCCTGCGCGTGCCTCCGACCGGCTTCCGGAACTCCACAGCGGCAGTTCCCGGCATCGCCCGGCCGGATGCCGGGCGTCATGGGCAACGCGGCCAGGAGGGCCGCGGGCTTGCGCGGGAACCCTTGGCGTTCCCCGCAAGCCCAAGGCTGCGAAGGCCATGGATGGCTTCGCAGCCGCTCTATCATGGATGGCTTCGCTTGGGGTACGCATCCGCGTCACGGGCAACGCGGCCAGGAGGGCCGCGGGCTTGCGCGGGAACCCTTGGCGTTCCCCCGCAAGCCCAAGGCTGCGAAGGCCATGGATGGCTTCGCAGCCGCTCTATCATGGATGGCTTCGCTTGGGGTACGCATCCGCGTCGTGGGCAACGCGGCCAGGAGGGCCGCGGGCTTGCGCGGGAACCCTTGGCGTTCCCCCCGCAAGCCCAAGGCTGCGAAGGCCATGGATGGCTTCGCAGCCGCTCTATCATGGATGGCTTCGCTTGGGGTACGCATCCGCGTCGTGGGCAACGCGGCCAGGAGGGCCGCGGGCTTGCGCGGGAACCCTTGGCGTTCCCCCCGCAAGCCCAAGGCTGCGAAGGCCATGGATGGCTTCGCAGCCGCTCTATTTAGAACTTCTGCCGCCCCGCGATCGCGTCGGCGAGCATGTCGCGGTTGGCCTGCTCGAGCGACGCGCCCACCGTCAGGCCGCGGGCCAGCCGCGTCAACTGCACCGGCAGGCCCTTGAGCCGCTCGGCAACCGCGAGCGCCGTCCCGTCCCCCTCGACGTTCGGCGTCGTGCCCATGATCACCTCCCGGAAGCCCCCGGCGCGGACGCGGGCCACCAGTTTCTCGATCGTCAGCGACTCTGGGCCGACGTTGTCGAGCGGCGCGATCCGTCCCTGCAGCACGTGGTACAGCCCGCGATAGTTGCCCGCCTGCTCGATGGCCAGCAGGTCGCGGACCCGCTCCACCACGCAGAGCAGCGTCCGGTCGCGGCGCGAGTCGCGACAGATGTCGCACCGCTCCTCCTCGGCGAGGTTGAAGCACTCCCGGCAGGGGCGGAGGTTGTCCTTCACCGCCCGGATCGCGTCCGCGAAGGCCACGGCGTCGTCCCGGCTCATGCCGAGGACGTGGTGCGCCAGCCGCTCGGCCGACTTGCGGCCGATCCCCGGCAGGTCGGCGAACCGGTCGATCAAGGTTGCAATCGCGCCGCGGCCCTCAGCCATCGAGCATCCCTCCGGCGTCGTCGTCGACCGACGCATCGCGCTCGTCTTCTTCGGCGGTCACGGTCGCGGCCGGTGCCGCTGTCCGTCCTGCGGCGACCGGGGAGCCGGCTCCTTCCTCGGCCCGCCGCGGTGGCTCGACCGTGCGGATCGCGGCGTCGAACACGGCCCGGGCCCGGGCCACGAGCGGATGCTCGGCCGCCGCCTTGAGCCGGGCCGCCTGTGTCGCCGCCGTGGACGTTCGGGGGGATGCTGCGGCAGTCACCGCTGGCCCCGCGGCCGGAGCATCGACGGCGATCGTGTAACCGATCGGGCGGCCCGCCATCTCGGTCAGGGCCGCGGTCAGACCGCGGGTCACTTCGGGCCGGCGCAGGAACGCCGCCGCCGTCGTGGCGTCGGCCGGCAGGTTCACGACGAGCACGTCGTCGCGCCACTCGACGCTCCGGGCCGCGCCCGCGAAATCGACCGCCAGCCCGCCGAGGGTCGCGCTGCCGCCGAGCAAGGCCGCCCGCGGGTCTGCCGGGAGCCCGGCCGCCGACGTCGACGCGGGCTCCTCATCGGGCATCCCGACACCGGCATCGACCACGGTCGCCGGGTGTTCAGCGGCCGCGGCCGCCGGCTCCGTCATTGCGTCGGTCGTTTTTTTTTCGCGCGCCGCCGGAGTTGCAGCAGGCGCTGGCTGCAACGGCGCGGGCGGCGCTGGCTGTCCCTGCCCGGTCATCGGCGCCACCGTCGGCCGTGGCGGCACGACCGCCACCACGGGCCGTACCGCCGGCGTCACCGGCGCACCTGCGGCCCCAGCCGGGCCACGGGCAGCCGCGCCGGCGGTGACCCGGTCCACGGCCTCGGCCAGGCTCTCCAGGTCCTCCAGCCGGGCCAGCCGCACGACCGCCATCTCGGCGAGCACGTGGGCATGGCCGCTCGACCGCATGCGCGTCAGCGACTGGTCGAGAATCTGCAGCATGGCCAGGATCGTCGGCGTGCCGAGCGCCGCGCCGATGGCCGCCGGATCGACGCCGGCGCCGCTCCCCTGCAGGAACCGCTCCGGTCCGCAGCCGACGCTGGCCACGAGCCCGTCCCGGAGCACCGCCAGCACCTGCTCAAGCACGCCGCCGGGGTCGGCGCCCCCCTCGAGGGCCGCGTCGAGCGCGGCGATCGCGGCCGCTGGATCGCGGTTGCCGATGGCGGCGACGAGGCTCCCGATCCGCTCCTCGCGGCCCGTCCCGATCACGGCATGCACGTCGTCGACACCGATCGGGCCCGTCGCCGAGCCGAGCAACTGCTCGAGGAGCGACTGGCTGTCGCGCATGCTGCCGGCGGCCCGGCGGGCGATGAGGTTCAGCGCCTCGGCCGAGACCTCGGCCCCTTCCGCCTCGACGATCTGCGCCAGCCGGCGGGCGATCGCCGGCGCGTCGACCGTGACGAAGTCGAACCGCTGGCAGCGCGAGAGGATCGTGATCGGGAGCTTGTCGGGCTCGGTCGTGCAGAGCACGAACTTGACGTGGCCCGGCGGCTCCTCCAGCGTCTTGAGCAGCGCGTTGAAGGCCTCGCGCGTGAGCATGTGGACTTCGTCGATGATGTAAACCTTGAAGCGGCCCCGCGCCGGCCGCACCGCCACGTTCTGGCGCAACTGCCGGATCTCCTCGATGCCGCGGTTGCTCGCCGCGTCGATCTCGACGACGTCCACGTCCTGCCCGGCGGCGATCGCCGTGCAGGCGTCGCAGGAATTGCACGGTTCCGCGGCTGGCCCGGCCGCACACTCCAGTGCCTTGGCGAAGATCCGCGCCGCGCTCGTCTTGCCCACGCCGCGGGCGCCCGTGAACAGGTAGGCGTGGCCGATCCGGCCCGACGTGATCGCGCCGGACAGGCCGCGGGCCACGTGCTCCTGGCCGACGAGGTCGGCGAACAACTGCGGCCGATAGCGCCGGGCCACCACCTGGTATCCGGCCGGCGCTGGGCTGACGTCGGGCGCTGCCATGAAGCCTCGGGGCGGAAACGTGGCGGGTGTCGGGCCCGGCCGCCGATGAGAGGCCCACCGCACAAAGGACGGACTGCTTATGGCTGCTGCGGTTAGGCCCTGACCAGGTTCACAGCGCCCCATCGCAGGGGCCTCTCATCGGCGGCCGCGGCCACCACCTGAGTTGTACGACTCACGGTGTCCGCGGTCAAAGGGGGAAGCCGTGCCGGCCGCACTGCGGCTCGCAGTATGCCGATTGCGATGAATCCGTATACTGGCCGCCAGCCCGCAGCGGGATCGACGTCGCATTCGCCTGCCTGGTCGCCCGAAACATGGTTCTGCCATGAGGATCATCCGCCACGCCGCCGACGGCGGCGTCCAGTTCGCCAGGGAGCACGCCGACGGCCGCACCACCCGGCTCGAAGGAGACCTGTTCGGCACGCTGCGCGACACCGGTGTCGAGGTCCGGATTGGCAAGCGGCTCGCCCCGCTCGAGCCGCGCGACATCCTCTGCGTCGGGCTCAACTACCGGCAGCACGCCGCGGAGACCGGCGCGGCGGTCCCCGAGCATCCGGTGCTGTTCATGAAGAACTCCGGGGCCGTGCAGAACCCGGGAGACCCGATCGTGCTGCCGCGGAAGCTGCGGAGCGACACCGTGGATTACGAGTGCGAGCTGGCCGTCGTCATCGGCACGGCCTGCCACAACGTCGCCAAGGAAGAGGCGCTGGCCCACGTGGCCGGCTACACCTGTGCCAACGACGTGTCGGCCCGCGACTGGCAAAAGAGCGGCGGCGGCGGGCAGTGGTGCCGGGGCAAGACGTTCGCCACGTTCTGCCCGCTGGGACCGGTGCTCGTGACCCCCGACGAGATTCCCGATCCCAACCGGTTGCCGATCCGCACGCTGCTCAACGGCCAGTTGATGCAGGACTGGAACACCGACGACATGATCTTCGACGTGCCCACGCTGATCGAGTTTCTGTCGGCGAGCATGCTCCTCCGGCCGGGCACCGTGATTCTCACCGGAACGCCGCACGGGGTGGGCGTCGCCCGTCAGCCGCCGGTGTTCCTCCAGCCGGGGGACACGGTGTCGGTCGAGATCGGGGGGATCGGAACGCTCACCAATCCCGTCGTCGCCGAGACCTGGCCGGCCTGACCCGGATCCGGCCGCCGTATCCGCGCCGCGGCTGCTACATTCTCGGCCATGGGATCGCAGAATTCCCCGATGATGCAGCAGTTCGAGGCGGCCAAGGCCCGTTGCCCGGGCGCGCTCGTGCTCTTCCGGATGGGGGACTTTTACGAGCTCTTCGGCGCCGACGCCCGCGAGGCGGCCACGCTCCTCGATCTCACGCTCACCAGCCGCGACAAGGGGCCCGACGCCGTGCCGATGGCCGGCTTTCCCCACCACCAGCTCGATGCTCATCTCGTCCGCCTCGTGGCGGCCGGCCGCCGCGTGGCCATCTGCGAGCAGATCGACGACCCGAAGACGACGAAGGGATTGCTCAGGCGCGAGGTGACGCGGATCGTCACGCCCGGCATCGCCGCCGACGAGGCGCTCCTCGATCCTGCCCGGCCGAACTGGCTCGTCGCCCTCAGGCCACGGGCGGTCGTCGGCCGGGAGGGCGATGGCGTCGTCGTCGGCATCGCCTGGGTGGACGTGGCGGCGGGCCGGTTCGAGGCCGCCACCGTGCCCCGGGAGGACGCTGCCGACCACATCGCCCGGCTCGAGCCCGCCGAGGTGGTGTGCGCGGAACGCGACCGGGACGCGGTCGGGGAGCTGGTGCGGGCGACGGGACGAGCGGCGGCGGTCACGCCCCGGCCCGACTGGTGGTTCGACCCGACCACGACGACGGCCGCGCTCGGCCGGGCGCTCGCCGGCCGCCGGCTGGAGGGGCTCGGCTTCGAGCTTCCCGCCGACCAGTTGGCCCTCGATGCGGCCGGCGCGATCGTCGCGTATCTCGAGGAGAACGAGCCGACGGCGGTGGCCCGGATCGAGACGCTCGTCGCCTGGCGGCCCGGCGACCGGATGGAGATCGACGAGGCCTCGCGGCGCAGCCTGGAACTGGTGCGGTCGGTGACGACCGGCCGCCGCGACGGATCCCTGGCCGGCGTGCTCGACAGGACGAAGACGCCTCCGGGCGGCCGGCGGCTGACGGAGTGGATCGCGGCGCCGCTGGTCGACAAGGCCGCGATCGACGCCCGGCTCGACGCCGTGGCGACGCTCGTCGCCGACGCCGGCCTGGCAACGCGGCTCGCCGACACGCTCACCGGCAGCGGCGATCTGGAGCGGCTCGTGGGCCGCGTCGTCTCGGGGCGAGCCGGCCCGCGCGATCTGGAGCGGATCGGCAACGCCACGGCGATCCTCCCCGACGTGGTCCGGCTGCTGGCGGGCCGCGGCGGACTGCTCGGCGAGCTCCGCGACGCGGTCGATCCCTGCACCGACATCGCCGCGCGGGCGCGGGCCACGCTCCGCGAAGGCTGCCCGGTGCTGGCCCGCGAAGGGGGCTTCATCCGGCCCGGCTGCGACGCCCGACTCGACGAACTCGTCGAGCTCGCCAGCGGCGGCAAGGCCTGGATCACCCGCTACCAGGCGGAGCAGATCGAGCGGACCGGGATCGCCTCGCTGAAGGTCGGCTACAACCGGGTGTTCGGCTTCTTCCTCGAGGTGGGGCGGTCGCATGCCGACCGCGTGCCGGCCGAGTTCGTCCGCAAGCAGACGGTGAAGAACGCGGAGCGTTACACCACGCCCGAGCTCGACGAGCGGCAGCGGCAGGTGCTCGGCGCCGAGGAGGAGGGGGTGCGGCGCGAGATCGAGCTCCTCGACGAGCTGCGGGCGTTCGTGGCGGCGGCCCGCATCCGGCTCGACCGGGCGGCCGACATCCTCGCCACGCTCGACGTCCTCGTGTCGCTCGCCGCGGTGGCCCGCTCGCGGGGCTGGGTCCGGCCGGAAGTGGAAGACGGCGGCCTGCTCGTCGTCGAGGCGGGCCGGCACCCGGTGCTCGAGGACCTGCTGCCGGCCGGCACGCTCGTGGCCAACGACATCGCGCTTGCCGCCCGGTCGGCGCCCGACGCGGGCGACCAGCCCGCGCTGCTGCTCGTGACGGGGCCGAACATGGGGGGCAAGAGCACGTTCATCCGCCAGGCGGCACTCATGACGGTGCTCGCCCAGGCGGGGAGCTTCGTGCCGGCCCGCCGGGCCCGGATCGGCATCGTGGACCGGCTCTTCGCCCGGATCGGCGCCGGCGACGACCTCGCCCGCGGGGCGAGCACGTTCCTCGTGGAGATGGCGCAAACGGCGCGGATTCTCAACCGGGCCACGCCGCAGAGCCTCGTGATCCTCGACGAGGTCGGCCGCGGCACGAGCACCTACGACGGGCTGGCGATCGCCCAGGCCGTGATCGAGGACCTGCGCGGCCGGCCGGGCTGCCGGACGCTGTTCGCCACCCACTATCTGCAGCTCGCCGACCTCGCCCGGCTGCCGGGCATCGCCAACGCGCAGGTGCTCGTGCGGCAGCACCGTGACGAGATCGTGTTCCTCCACCAGGTGGTGCCCGGCGCGGCCGACAAGAGCTGGGGTGTGCACGTGGCGAAGCTGGCGGGCGTCCCGGCGGCGGTGATCGAGCGGGCCGGGCAGCTGCTCGCCGGGTTCGAGGGGGGCGCTGCCCCGGCTGTGTTCGACACGGCCTTCGCCGTGGAGCCGCCGGAGGAGTTGCATGCGGCGCCGGAGGCGGATGATGGGGCCGCCGATTCACCGCTGGATGCGGCCGCGCCGCGTGAGCCCGCGCTTGAGCGACCACCCCGCCGCGCGCCGAAACCGCGGCCCAAGCCCGCGCCGGCCGAGCAGCGGTCGCTCTTCGAGTAGCCCAGCCGCTGCGCGGCATGACGAACGTCCGGCTGCAGTCGATCATGGACCATTCCAGAATCGGCAAACCGCGTACAAGATACATACAATGACTAGGATCAGTGTTGCGGCTTTGCCTCCCCCGATCAGCCGCAGGAGTCGGAAGCCGACGCGAACAACGGCCCCACCGGTACTGAGAAACCGGGGCAGATACCTGAGGGTGCCACGTCGGCTGGACCATCCTCGCCAGCCACGGCGTATCCAGCCGTGCCGAGGACATGCGCGATCACACGCCGCCGCCCAGGATCGACGATCCAGTACTCGGGAAGGCCCGCGGCCGCGTAGTCGTGATGTGTGTCCTCGTAATCACGAACCCGGCTCGCCTCGTCGTCACTGACAACCTCCACGACCATGTCTGGCCGGCTCACCGTATCGTTCGCCGAACCGGTCCAGATGGTCCGTCATGGAGGCGGGTAAGGGCCGTGGTTCGTTCCGGGCGTCAGCCGCACTGGTTCATCTTCTCTTTGGGCGTGCCGGCGGCGCGGATCTCGGGGGCGGGCCGGAGCACCGGCAGGGCCGCGTCGTCGGGGGCGATCGCGACGGCGATGCTCTTGTAGGCGGGCGTCCGCGAGAGCGGATCGGCGGCCTTGGGCACGAGGACGTTGCTCTCCGGATAGTACATCGCCACGGAGCCCGGCCGGATCTGGTCGAAGGCCGAAACGATCTGGCCGCGCATCTCGCCGGCCGTGCTCCGGATCCGGCAGCGGCCGCCGGCGACGAGGCCGAAGCGGGCGACGTCGTCGGGATGGATGAGGACGATGTCGCGCCGCGTCTGGTTGCGGTACAGATCCTCCTCCTCGTAGACCACGGTGTTGAACTGCCCCTCGCTGCGGATCGTCATCAACTGCAGGCCGTCGGGGGCCGGTGGCAGGTCGTGGACCGCCAGGTGGGCCCGGCCGTCGGCCGTGGGGAAGGCGGGCGTGTCGATGGCCCGGCCGGGGATCGAAAACTCCTTCTTCGTGCGATCGATGTCGGCGATCTGCTCGAGGCCGGGCACGATGCGGGCGATCTCCCGGCGGATCGTGGTCGTGTGGGCCATCTGCCCCCAGTCCACAGGCCCGCCCGGGCCGAGGACGCGGGCGGCGAGGTCGGCGATGATCGCCACCTCGGCCCGCGGACCGACGTGCCGCGCCGGCCCGCCGTCGGAGAGGCGGACGTAACTGAACATGCTTTCCTGCGTGGAGGGCTCCGGCTCCTCGTCGCGGGCGAGGACGGGCAGGATGATCGTCTCCTCGGCGGCCGTGCCCCAGGCGTGGCCGGTGTTGAGCGATGTGTTCAGCGACACGAGCATGTCGAGCTTGCCGAGAGCCCGGGCGGCATACGTGGCATCGGGGCTGGCCCCATACAGGTTGCCGCCGAGGCAGACGGCGAGCCGCATCCGCCCGGCGTCGGCCGCGTCGAGGCACTCGAGCGTGTCGTAGCCCTTGGTCGTCGGCAGCGTGACGCCGTAGTGGCTCTGGAGCCGGTCGAAGAGGGCCTGCTTGAGCGTTGGCGTGACGCCGACCGTGCCCATCCCCTGGATGTTGGAGTGGCCGCGGATCGGCTGCAGGCCGGCGCCGGGCCGGCCCACCATCCGGCGCATCAGGGCGAGGGCCGCGATCGCCTGGACCGTGGCGGCGCCGTGGAGGTGGTGGGTCACGCCCATCGTCCAGGCGAAGATCGCCCGGCGCGACTCGGCGTACTGCCCTGCGATCGCCTCGATCTCGCGACGTGACACGCCCGAGGCGGCCACGATCTCGTCCCAGGACAGGGCTTCGAGCCGGGCGGCGAGCTCCGGCCAGCCGGTGCAACGCTGTCGTAAAAACTCCTCGTCGATCACCGGCTCGCCGGCGGCGTTCAGGGGCCGGGCGGCATGGATCTCGCGCAGCCGCTTCATCATCCCGTAGACGAGGGCCAGATCGCCACCGACATGGGGCTGCACGTAGGTGCTGGCGATCTCGGCGCCGAACATCAGCGCCCAGGCGTCGCTGGGGACGGAGAAGTTGACGAGCCCCGTCTCGACGATCGGGTTGACGACGATCACCTTGCCGCCGTTGCGCCGGACCATCATCAGCGTCCGCATCATGCGCGGATGGTTGCTCGCCGGGTTGCCGCCGATGAGGAGCACGCAGTCGGCGTTCTCCATGTCGTCGAGCTTGACGGTGCCCGCACCGGTGCCGATCACGCTGGCGAGTCCGACACCGCTGGCCTGGTGGCAGTAGTAGGAGCAGTTGTTGACGTGGTTCGTGCCGTAGAGCCGGGCGAAGAGCTGGAGAAGGAAGCCCGCCTCGTTGCTCGAGCGGCCGCTGAAGTAGAAGAACGACTCCTCCGGGGCGGTTTGCTTCAGTGCGGCCGCGATCCGCTCCAGCGCCTCATCCCACTCGATGGGCCGGTAGTGCTGGGAGCCCTTCTCGAGGATCACCGGCTGCACGAGCCGGCCGGCGTGCTCCATCTGGTAGGGCGTGAAGGCCCGCAGCTGCGGGATCGAGTAGGTGGCGAAGAACTCCGGCTTCACTCCCCCCTGCATGTCGGCGACCATCGCCTGGAACGACTTCTTGCAGACCTCGGGGAAATGGCCCGCCTCGTTGACCATGCCGCCGGCCTGGCCCCCCATGCCGAGGGCGCAGGTCTTGCAGGCGTTCCGCGACCGCATCGCCTTCCAGAACTTCCACAGGCCGCCGGCCTGGCGCGACTTCTTGAACGTGTAGAGCACGGCCCGCCAGCCGCCGCCGGTCGTCACCCTGCCGAAGAATCGTCCCATCCGGTCTGCTCCCGTCGTGTCAGTCGAGGCTCACGGTCACGGTCTTCGTTTCGAGGTAGGGGTCGAGGCCGCGTTCGCCGAGCTCGCGGCCGAAGCCCGACTGCTTGAAGCCGCCGAACGGGGCCGCCGCGTCGAAGACGTCGTAGCAGTTGACCCACACCGTGCCGGCACGGAGCCGCTTGGCCACGGCATGGGCCCGGGCCACGTCGCGGGTCCAGACGGCGGCGGCCAGACCGAACGGGGTCGCGTTGGCCCGGCTAATCAGCTCGTCCATGTCGGAGAACTTCAGCACCGACAGCACCGGGCCGAAGATCTCCTCGCGGGCGATCGCCATCTCGTCCTTGACGTTCGTGAACACGGTCGGCTCGATGAAGAAGCCCCGGTCGCCCACCCGCTTGCCACCGGTGGCACAGGTTGCCCCCTCGCGCTTGCCCGACTCGATGTAGCCCATGATCTTGTCGAACTGGGCCTTGTCGACCTGCGGCCCCTGCTCGGTGGCCGGGTCGAAGGGGTCGCCGACCCTCCGCCGGCGGCTCATCTCCACCACCCGCTCCACGAACGCGCCGTGGATCCGGTCCTCGACAAAGAGCCGCGAGCCGGCGCAGCAGCACTGCCCCTGGTTGAGGTGGATGCCGATGTGGGCCCCGGCTGCGGCGGCGTCGAGATCGGCGTCGGCGAAGACGATGTTCGGGCTCTTGCCGCCGAGTTCGAACGTCAGCCGCTTCAGCTGGTCGGCCGCCTGCCGCATGATGATCTGGGCGGTTTCGCCCGAGCCGGTGAACGCCACCTTGTCGATGCCCGGGTGCTTGACGATCGCGGCGCCCGCGGTCGGGCCGAAGCCGGGCACGACGTTGATCACGCCATCTGGGATGCCGGCCTTCTGCGCGAGCCGGGCGAGCCGCAGGCAGGTGAGCGGCGTCTGCTCGGCGGGCTTCATGACGATCGTGCAGCCGGCGGCGAGCGCCGGCCCCCACTTCCAGGCCACCATGAGGATGGGGAAGTTCCAGGGGATGACCTGCCCGGCCACGCCGACCGGCTCGCGGCGCGTGTAGCAGAAATAGTTGCCGTTGATCGGGATCGTCTGGCCGTGGATCTTGTCGGCCCAGCCGGCGTAGTACCGCAGGCAGTCGAGGGCGAGGGGGATGTCGCCTGTCCGGGCGTCGCGGACGGGCTTGCCGTTGTCGAGCGACTCGAGGGCGGCGAGTTCGTCGATCTCGGCCTCGATCAGGTCGGCGAGCCGGAGCATGAGCCGGCCGCGCTCGCGGGCGTTCATCCGCGGCCACGGCCCCTCGTCGAAGGCCTTGCGGGCGGCCCGCACGGCGGCATCGACGTCGGCGGCGTCCCCCTCGGCGACCTGGGCGATGACCTCCTCGGTGGCCGGATTGAGCGTGGCGAACGTCCTGCCGCTCTTTGCCGGCGTCCACTGGCCGTCGATGAAGAGCTGCGTCTGCCGCACGGTCGGAGCCGCCGGGCGGCGGGGCGTGGCGGTCGTGGTCATGAGGCCTCCGTGAGGAACGCGGCGAAAAGCGTGGCCGCTCCGCTGCGTGGAGCGTGCGGTTGTTCCCAGGAGCGACCCGCGCGTTGCCCAATCGATCGTACCTGCGGTACGCTGACGGGGACAAGCGGTCGCGGTGCGGGGCGAGGTGCTCCGTCCCGGGGCGGCAACGAAGGAACGGAGTGCACGTTATGCGTTCAATGGTGCGTGGTGTGGTGGCGGCCCTCGTGCTGTCGATCGCGGGCAGTGCGGTTGCCGAGGTCACGAGCGGCCCGCAGGTCGGCGACACGGTCGGGGCGTTCGAGGTGACGAAGGTTGCCGGCAACCCGGACGACGGCGTCGCCGACGGTCGCAAGCTCTGCTATCGCTGCAAGATGGGCGCCCGGCCCGTGGTCATGCTGTTTGCCCGGACCGCCGACGACCGGCTTGCCAAGCTCCTCAAGAAGCTCGACGAGGAACTGGAGGAGCACAAGGACGACAAGCTCTCCGGTTTCGTCAACATGATCGGCGCCGACGAGGATTCGCTGAAGAAAGCCGCCACCGAGTTCGCCACCAAGCACGGCATCAAGCGGATCGCCTTCGTCGTGCCGGAGGACGCCAAGAACGGCCCCGGGGACCTGAAGATCGCCCCGGACGCCGACCTCACGGTGGTCTGCTACAAGGAGGGGACGGTCAAGGCGAACCATGCCTTCGCCAAGGGGGCCCTGTCCGACGAGAAGATCGACGCCGTCGTGAAGGCGTCGTGCAATCTGGTCGAGTGAGCCACCCGGGATCCGATCCCGATACGACGCATGCGAGCGGCCCGGGCAGGTGCCCGGGCCGCTGTCGTTGCCGGATGCGGGGAGACGTGCCGTGATCGGTCTGCGCCGCCTGCTCCGCGCGATTCCTGCCCGTCTCTGGCGGCTGGTGATCACTCCCTATGGGCCGTCGCCGACGACCGACTCCTTCATGCAGCGGGCCCAGAGCCGGGAGGATGCGCGGGCGTCCGTCACGGTCGCCGTGCTGACTGCCGAGGAGAGCCGCCGGCTGTTCGGCGTCGATCTGGCGCGGCGCGGCATCCAGCCGGTGTTCCTGCGGATCGTGAACCGGGCCGCGGAGAGCGTGCGACTGCAGCTCTTGAGCATCGACGCCGACTACTTCACGCCGCTGGAGGCGGCGGCACTGAACCATTTCTCGATCGGCCGGCGGCTGTCGGCGTTCGGGGCGATGGGCTGGCTGTTTTTGCCCCTGCTGGCGCTCGTCCCACTGAAGCTCGTGACGGCCTACCTCGCCAATGGAAGGATGGACGAATTCTTCCGCGACCGCGGGTTTCGGCTGGGGCCGATCGGGCCGGGAGAGACGGCCGAGGGGTTCGTGTTCACGGGGCTCGACCTGGGGACGAAGTCGGTGCACGTCAGGCTGACGACGGTGGCCGACCTGAGCCGGGCGATCGCCGGCGCCCGTGCCGGCGACGCTGCCGAAACTGACTTCGTGTTCACGGTGCCGGTGCCGGGGATCGCGGCCGACTATCACGGTCGGGACTTCGCCAGCGTCTGTCCGCCGGGCACGGTCGCCCCCTGCACGCCCGCCGAGTTCGTCTCGCGACTGGTGGCGTTGCCGGCGGTCACGACGAACGCCGCCGCCTCGCGGCACGGCGACCCGGTGAATCTCGTGGTGGTGGGCGACTTCGAGACGTTGCTCGGCTGCTTCGCCGCCCGTTGGGATGAGAGCGAGACGATCACGCTCGCCACGTGCTGGAAGACGGTGCGGGCGTTCCTCCTCGGCGCCGACTACCGCTACTCGCCGGTCAGCCCGCTCTACCTGTTCGGCCGCGACCAGGATGTGGCGCTGCAGCGGACGCGGAAGTCGATCAACGAGCGGCTGCACCTCCGGCTCTGGCTGGCGCCGCTGTCGTTCGAGGGATTGCCGGTGTGGGTGGGGCAGGTGAGCCGGGACATCGGCGTGCGGTTCACGACGCGGGCCTGGAACCTGACGACGCACCGCATCGATCCCGACGTGGACGAGTCGCGGGATTACGTCCTCGAGGACCTGCTCTCGGCGGGTCGGGTCAAGCTGGCGGGCTACGCGGCCGGAGTCGGGGCCTGTGCGCGGACGGCGCCGCGGCGCAACCTGACGGGCGATCCGTACCACACCGACGGCAAGCGGGCGGTGATCCTGCTGGCGCCGAGCCGGGGCGGGTGAGTGGTGACGGGTTGGCAGGACGTGTTTCCGATGGCGATCGACCAGACGGTCTATCCGGACGAACGACAGCCTGCCGCACTCCCCCGCGTACCGCACGTTCCGGTCGTGGTATGGCTGGGAGCCGGTGCCGCGCGGACGCTGCGGTCTTGTGCCGCCGTGGCGGGTGCAGGACATGCGCGAGGGGCGGACGGACCCATGCGAAGACCGGGTGTGAACGGGGGCGGCTGACGTCCGCGGATTCGCGCGTTATAGTTCGGCCGCAGGGCGGCGTAGCTCAGTTGGTTAGAGCACCGGCTTCATAAGCCGGGTGTCACCGGTTCGAGTCCGGTCGCCGCTATTCGGCTTTTGTCGTGAATCCCGAGTTTCCCCGGGGCTTCGTGTCACTTCGGCGGCGCGTTGCCCTCGGGGGCTTTGGACTGCAAGTGACTCGGTTTGCCGGGTGGGGCCGGTGTTTAGTGCAACGGTTAGTGCAACGGCGCCGGCGTCGTCGGTGCCCGTCGCCCGTGCCGCTTCCGGCGGCGCCGCAGCCGTCGGCAGGGCCGGCAGGGCGGCAAGTGCCCCGGCCACGTCGAGCAGCCGCGGGTCGGTGTAGTGCTGCATCGTGAGTTCGAGCGACGAGTGCCGTAGGGCCGCTTGGGCCACCCGCGGGGCGACGCCGGCCGCGACAAGGTGGGTGGCGAACGTGTGCCGCAGGGCGTGCACGTCGACGGTGCGGCCCCGGTCGTCACGCTTGGGGATGCCGGCGGCGGCAAGGTCGCGGTCGAGAATCCGCACCAAGCCCGTCGGCACGTCGAATAGCGGCACGTCGGCCCGGGGCAGCGTGACGCCAGCAACGCCGACACGCTGCCGGCACACGGCTTCGGCTTTGTCGCCCACCCACGCCCGCAGTTCGTCGGCCACGTCAGCCCGCAGCGGCAGCGTTGCCCGCTGGCCATTCTTGGCGTCGGCGGCGGGCAGCACGACGAACGGCTGCGGGGCGTCGAGCAGCACGTCGGCGACGGTGAGGGCCGCAAGTTCGCCCTTCCGCAGCCCCGTCGAGACAAGCACGGCGTAGAGCAACGCCCGTTCCCGGCCCGACTGTTCGCGCCGCTCGACTTCGTCGGCCCGCAGCCGGGCACGGCCCCGCTCGGCGGCGTCGACAATCGTGTCGAACGTCAGTTCGGCACGCTTCCACGTCGCCCGAGACTTCGCCGGCCGGGCTTCGTCGACAATTCGCACCGTGGGCCGGCCAAACTCGGCAAGGGGCCGCAGCCGGGCCACAGTGAGCAGCCGCCGCAGTTCGTCGGCCGTCAGTGCCCGCCGCAGCCGCCGCACGTCGTCGGCTTCGTCGAGCTTGTGGAGCCGGGCGAACGGGTTTGCCGTCAGCCGCCCCGACTCGACGAGCCAATTGCCCCACGCCGTCAGCGAGCAAAGCCGGACGTTGACGGTGCGGGCAGCGGGCCGGCCGGGCGTCGTCACGTTGCCGGCGGCGTCGACGACGGGGGCGTCGGGCAGGGCGAGCAGCCGCGACACCCACCGGTCGACAGCCGCCCGGTTCAAGTCGCGCAGCCGCCGAAACCCGCACTCGTCGACGGCTTGCCGCAGTGAGCGCCGCACGTTTGCCAAGTGTTCGGCGTTGACGGTGCGGCGTGCACCCTTGCCCCGCTTGTGGGCCAGTTCGGCAAGGTAGGTGTCGACGTGCTCGACGACGGGCGTGTCGGCGTGCTCGGCGACGTGGGCTTCGGCTTGGGTGACGATGCCGGCTTTGACGTGCTCGGCACGGCGTTCAAGGTCGGCAAGCACGGCCCGGGCAGCGTCGAGCGACTTGCACCCCGTTGCCACCCGCCGCACGACGCCGGCCCCGTCGGCGAACTGTGCCGAGTAGGTGCCGGCCCTCGCTCGAATACGGGGCGTGTCGCCGGCCGTCACCGGGGCTTGCCGCCGCTTGCCGCTGGCGTCAGTCCACACGGCGACACGCTTGCCGGCCCGGGTGACGAGTTCGGCCCCCTCGGGCAGCGGCCGGGTGACGAACGGCTTGAACACGGTGCCCATGAGTCAGCCCCCTTTACCCTTCGGCTTCGCCGGCCGGGTGCACACGATGCCGAAGTAGCCGGCCAGTGCGTCAGCCGACGCCAAGTGAATTGAAACCTGTTCGCCCCGCATGAAAGCCGCCATCGTCTGCCGAGTCACGCCCGTCGCCTTTTGAATGGCGTTGAGCGACGGGGCTTCGAGCAGCGCGGCCCGCAAAAGTTCGGTCATGGTGCCGGTCGTCTTTCGTGCCATGTAGGATACCTTACATACCTAGTCGGCCGGGTGCAAGCGTTTTCTTTCGTCGAGTTCGTGCGTGCATGTCGCACACGTAGTTATTCCTTATGGGAAGGGTGACACCCATGTCACCGAGAAAGGCACCAAAATGTCACCATGTAGGGTGACGCCCGTGTCACCCTACTTTCACCCGATACGCCGACACTCCCCGGCCCAAGCCGCCCCGCCGCACGACTTCGAGCAGCCGCCGGTCGGTGAGCAGCCGCAGTGCTCGAAGCACGGTTCGCCGGTCGCCCCCGATACGCCGGGCCAAGTCGGTAACGGCCGTGCGTGCCAGCCCGTCGGGCTTCGTGTCACGCCACAAGCACACCCACACAAGAGCAGCCCCCCGGGGCAGCGTGCCCATGACGCCGTCGACGAAGCCGTTGAGCACGGCGAACCGCCCGTAGTGCCGCTGGCGACGCCGTGCGTGCGTTCTCCCGCCCTTCCGCCCTGCCGGGCGTGTCGGTGCACCCTCGGCAGCGGCGACCGCCACAAGCGGCGGCAGCACGGCCCCCGGCGGCAGCACTCTCGACGGCGTCACTCGTCACCCCCGGCGTCGGCAACGGCGTCGGCCGGGGCCGCTGGCGTCGCTTTCCAGAGTTCGGCAAGGTGCTCGGGGGAGAAGTCGGGATTCGGTGTCGCATGCTTCGGCTTACGGCCCCGCTTGGCCCGGGCCGGCGGCGGGAGCGGCGCGTCGGGGCCGGGCGTGTCGAGCAGCGTGAACGATTGCCGCGCCCGGTCGAAGTTCAAGTCGACGCTATGCTGTGCACCGTGCCGGCACTTCAAGTGCGACAGCCGCACGACGTTCGGGTCGGTATCGTCGACGGGGGCGAGCAGAAAAGCGTCGTCGGCCCCGTATTCGAGTTCGCCCGAGTCACGGTAAGACGCCAGCGACATAGCGGCCCCCGAGTACGTCGAGCGGCCGGCGTTGTCGCGGCTGCGGCCCACGGCCGAAAGAGCGAGCACGGCACAACCTTGACCGGCGAACTGCCGCAGCATGTCCATGACGGCGTTCGCCCGCAGCCGGGGGTCGGCCACGTCGCCAGGGGGCATGATTCTTTGCAGGTAGTCGAGCACGATAACGTCGGCACCGTGGGCGTCGGCCGCGTGTGCCACGTTCGCCAAGTCGAACGGTGATTCGAGAAACGCCAGCCGGTCGACGAACGATTCGACGGTCGCAAGCCCGGCGTCGAGCCGGTCGGCGTGCTCGGCAGTGAAGCGTCGGTGCCGAATCACTTCGCCTTCAACGCCAGACAGCCGGGCAAGTTGCCGGTCGAGCAGCGCCGTCGGGGACATTTCGACATTGCAGACGAGTGCCCGCAGCGTGTCGGTGTGCCGCAGCGCTTCCACAACGCATTGCATGACGAGTGCCGTTTTTCCGGCGGTCGGTGCCCCGCCGAGTAGCGTGACGTGCCCGGGGCTTATCTCGGGCACCGGCAGCGTATGGGGGAACACGACCGGCCCATTGCCAGTGAGCACGTCTTCACGCCAGCCGGCGAACACGGCTTCACCGGTGACGAACTTCGCCGTTGTGGTCGCCCGTCGGGTCATGTCGCCCCCGCTGCCGGTTCGGCTGGCACGACTCGGGTGACGGTGCCGCCGAACACTTCGGCCGCATGTCTCACCAACGGGTGTGCCGCCGCGTGCCCGTTCACAATCGCCCGCTCGACGTCCTTCGGCGGTAGCCCCAGGTCAAGCGCGGGTTCGGTGAGCAACGCCCGCACGGCCGTCAGCGAACAGCCGAGTTCGGCCAAGTTCGCCGCAGCCGAGTAGAGCAGCCGGTGCCGGTCGCCGACGTCGACGTCGCCGGCGAGAAACGCCCGGGTGAGCTTGTTGACACTGGCGGCCCGGTCGCCGTTGCCGAGTTCAAGCCGCCGCTGTTCGCCGGCTGCGGCTTTCTCGGCGACGGCCCGGGCGGCGCGGCCCCACTCGGCGACGAGAAAGTCGGCACTCTCGACGCCGTCGGTGCTCGGCACGTCGAACGGTTGCGGAGTGCGGGCCATGCCGAGCAGCCCGGCTACCGTGACGGTGTCGAGAATCTCGACGGGCACGAAACGCTTGTGAAGCCCCGACTTCGGGTGCCGGCTGTTCGGTGCTCGAAACGCCCGCACCCGGTCGAACACACCCGTGTCGACGGCGACGCCGGCCGCAGCGGCGACAGTCTCGACGAGCTGCCGGGCGACGGCATGAAAGTCTGCCGTCGGTGCCGGTGCCCACAACGCCGTCGGGATGCCCAAGTGCATGCCTTTACCGCCCGACACGAACGGCACAAGCACGCCCCGGGGCACACCGAAGCGTTCGTCGAGCGTGTCGACAAGCCGCCGGGTGTCGGCGAGCGCCCGGGCCACCCCGCCGGCCGGCTCGTCACGGTCGACGTCGGCCCACAAGTAGGGTGCCCACGTCGAGCCAGTAAAGCCGGCCGGCGAGCCGGTGCGTGCGAGTTGCTCGGCAAAGTCGTCGCCGAACTGGAAAGCCGATAGATAGGCTTCCCGCTCGACGCCGGCCTTGGCGTCACAGTGACAGTACGCGGCGAACGCCGTAGGGGCGTGCACGCGGCGCCGGTCGCCGGTGCACGGTCCCACAATCCGAAACCCGTGGGGGTGCGTTGTCGCGGTCATGCGGCGCCCCCTTCCCGGCCGGCGACCGCTGGCGGTGCCGCGGCGAAGTCGTCGTCGGCCGTCGGGTCGGCGAGCACTTCGACGACGACGAACGACACCACGCGGTTCCGCTCGACGCCGTCGTCGTCGGCCCGCACGACGACTTTCACGTCGCAAACGATGCCCGGCGGCAGGGGGCGGTCGAGCATGTCGAGCGACGTGACGCCGAGTTTGGCAAGGTCGCGCTTCGTCATGGGCATAGCAGCCGGCGTGAGCCAAGCCGTGTGCCAGAGTTTCCGGCCCTTGTGCTCCCCGTCGTCGATCGTGAACGTCAGCGAGTAGCCGGGCGTGCCGCCCTTTGACGTGACGAGTTCACCGTCGGTGACGCGACACCGGTACGTTCCCCGGGGCAGCGGCAGCATGTCACCGGCCGCTTCGGCTTCGGCGAACTGGCGGGCGAGTTCGTCGCGGGTGCTCCCGGTGAGCACGTCGACGAGCGACTTGCGGGTGTGGTGCTTTGTCATGCAACACCTCCCGCACGCACGGTGCGAACACGGGGGCACCCATCGGCAAGCCATCGCTCGACCGCGGCCCGAGAAAACCGCACGCACTTGCCGAGCCGCACCGGGGCCGGGCACTTGCCAGCATCGACAAGCCGGCGAGCGTGCCGCGTGCTGATGTCGAGCAGCGCGGCAAATGCTTCAAGGTCAATCAGTTCCGGCCGCACCGGCGGTCGGGTGTCGCCGGGCTTGCCGGCGAGTGGAGAAACGGTCATGGGGTAGACCCTCGGGGTTCAACGTCAGCCGAGCGACGTGCTCGACGTGACACCCGAAGTCTTTCCCGTTCAGCAGTCGGCAAATAGGGGCAGTTTCGGCATCATGCGCCGCCGGTTTGATGCTTTTTGGTGCTTGTTTCCGCCAAGCACGGCTGACGGCAAGTCGACGCCGGCACACGCGCGGCGACGAGCTTGCCCGCCGGCGTGAGCCACACGCCACCCTTGCGCCCCGACGCACTTTCGAGCAACGGCTGCCCGGCGCGGCAGAGTTCTCGACGAGCTGCCCGCACAGCGTTGAATGAGATTTCAAGGTCGACTGCGATGCCGTGCTGCTCAATCAGCGAAGCGCGGTCAAAAGCATCGTTCACGAACAGATACCGCAGCACGCTGCGGGTATGGTCAGACAGCCGGCGGGCGATGCCGGCATACTCGTCGTCGGCCGCCTCGACTTGTGTGCCTGCCGCCGGCGACGTGCCCGGCGTCACGGTGCCCCCAGCCCGCCGAACTACCGCTTCCGCAGCCACCGCGCGCAAACGGTCGACATGCTCGTCGGCAGCGGCCAGCCGCTTTCCAACCATGAAAGTCGTCACGTCGGCAAGGGTAAAGTTTCCCCGTAGTACAACGTCGGCCGGCAAGCCAAACCGGACGGCGGCTTGCGCAATCTCTTCGACGTTTGTCGGCATCGGCTCGCCGACGAAGCTCTGCCACGTTTCGTGCCCGGCCGCGACTCGACGGTCGAGTTCAGCAATGAGCGATTCCCACTTGCGGCGCCGCTCGTCGCTGTGCCACCACCGCTGAAAGTCCGGGTCGTTCTCGACCGCGGCCCGAAACGCTTCCCCGGCCCGCACTGCGGACGACGAGCGTGCCGGCGAAGGTGCAGGCGTCGGCGGGGCGGGTGGGGCAGCCGTGTTTGTCGCGGCCGCGGGGCGTTTTCCAGACCGTTGCACACGACTTGGTGCCAGCCGTTTGCCGTTGGGCATGACGAGTCTCCCATGTAGCGGCCGGCCGGGCGGCACGGGGCATGGGAGTACCCCGGGCCGGCCCGAGCCGTGAGCGGGGGCGTTGCAACACCGCCGCGACCAAAGTCGAGACTAACGCTAATGGGCTACTTCGCCAACCCCGGCGAGGGGGCGATGCCAGTCGGTCATGCCCGCGAAAAGGAACTACCCCGCCCCCGGCCGTTCCTGTCGGCTGCCGGGTCGCGTAGCCGATTGGGCAGAGTTTATTTTCACAACTGGCACGGCGGGCGGTGAGAAATAACGGTTGCCATCAGCGCCCCGCAACCAACGAACTACGACACCAGCCAACCGCGCAGCGGGTTCGTTGCACGGTTTTTGGTGGGCATTTCACTCATCCGCCTCAAATAACGTCTTCTCCGTTTTCTTGGGGCCAGTCTCTTTCTTCGCTCTCTTGAAGGTCGCGTGCTTGATGTGGTCGGGATGCTCGGCACGTTGCACACCAGACAACAGACCCTCGATTGTGAGGAGCTGAATGCGGGCATATTTCTTCCCTGACTCGGCTGCAAAAAAGCCGGCCGCCGCCGCATCGGCTTTCATCCCACGCGAAGGCTCTTGGAGCGAAATCAGAATGGCGATATCGGCCTTCTCACGCTCGCGGACGTGATTCAGCGCACGGACATCATCGGCCTTGAGATTGCCTCCTTTGACGCTTACCACGATGGAGCGGGCGTCGGTATCGCGAACATCGTAGAAATACTTCAGGCCGTCGATGCCGCCATCGGCCCCCTTCTTCTTGCCTTGAAACGGCTGAGCTTCGACAAGGGATACCGCCCACCACTGGAACTGATACTTGTCACGGGCCGCAAGATCGGCGGCCGACGCCAAATCCTTGGGCGTGCCTTCGACCTTGAACTTGCAGCTATCGCCGAACGCATCCTTTAACCGCTTCTCGATCAGGGATATCGCGAGGTGGGTGATGTCGATACCGATCCACTGACGCTTGAGCTTCTCCGAAGCATGGGTTGCGGTTCCGCAACCGCAGAACGGATCGAGCACGACGTCGCCTTCGTTGCTGCTGGCCGCGATAATCCTCTCCAACAATGCCAGTGGCTTTTGGGTGGGATAGCCGAGCCGCTCGGCGGCTTGTGGATTGACAGGAGGAATGTCGGTCCAGATGTTTTGCAGCGGAACTCCTGGCATTTCATCCGCATATTGAATGAGTGTGGGGGTTCCCGTTCGGGTATATCGAATCAACCCTTGGGATTCGTACTCCTCCATCGTCTTTTTTCTGACGGCCCAAGTCCGCGAAGCGGACGGCAGTTTTCCTTTCCATTCATACAAGAGTCCGGGACTTCCGGCACCGTGCCTCGGCGCGTCGAGTGGCACAGTGCGAAAGTACCGACGTGTGGCATCTTGCTTGAAGTGGCTGTCGTAGTATTCCTCGCGATAAGGAGTGTGCTGAGTGAACCACTTCGCGGCGGGCGTCTTGACGTAATAGAGGATGGTGTCTGAAATCCGGCCAAACATCTTTGGATCATTATGTGCGTTTGCTCTTTTCCAAATTACCTCATTCCTGAATCCCCCCCCTCCCCTTGTGCCGAACACGCCATCGAGCACGATTTTTAGGTAGTGGCTGGCGGTTGGGTCGCAATGCAGGTAGAGCGACCCGGTCGGCTTTAACACGCGGTGAAGTTCCAGCAACCGATTGGCCATCATCGTGAGATAGGCCATCATGTCGTTCTCGCCAAGGAAAGCCCGAAGGGCTTTCATCATTTGGGCGACGTCGGTATTCGGCTGATGAAGTAGTTCGTCAAACTCGCGTTCGGCTTGCTCGCCCCAATGCCATGAGTCCTCGAAGGCGGTTATCTGTGCTTCGCTTTGTTGGCCCTTCGGCGACTTGAAGAGAAGGTTGTAGTCCCGCTTGGAGTTGAACGGCGGGTCGAGATAGACCAGGTCCACCGATTCATCATCGAGGTGCTCACGGAGGATGTCCAGGTTGTCGCCGTAGTAGAGAGTGTTCATGCGGCGCGATCATACCGGGACGACACGGTTGCCACCACGGCCGCGCGGCCGCGGGCAGCCTGTTGCCTCACTTGTGGCTATCCCCGCACTCAATCCGTAGGCCGTGGGGCCCGTTCGCCCCCTCTGGGAGTCCTTTTCGGGGGGCGGGACAAGTCTGTGTTAACGCCGGACCGATCCGTAGGCCCTAGGGCGGGGATTTTCCGGCCGGTAGTACCTTTTCGGGAGAGAATCTGGGCAGCGGCGCCGTTCGTAGCCGGCGGCCCGCGGCCGCCGCGGGCCGGAAGGACCCGCGACGCCAGCGGAGCGGGAAAACCAACAGTGTCTCGGCGAGCGGTCGATCCGTAGGCCGGGGGGCCGACCGCGGCCCTTCGGGAGGACGCGTCGCGCGGCCGGTCAAGCTTCCGGCCCGCCGCCGACTAGCCGGGCGAGCACGGCAGCCCGGTCGGCGTCGGTGCCCGGCAGTGACGCCACAAGAGCCACTGCCCGGGCGAGCACGTCGAGCCGATCGTCGGTTTCAGTGCAACGGGTAGTGCAACGGTCGGCGGGGGGCAACGGCAAACCCTTGTTTTCGTGGGCTGCGCTACACTCACCCGACGGCTTCATAAGCCGGGTGTCGCCGGTTCAAGTCCGGCCGCCGCTATTCGCAGTTGTGCACGAGACGGAACAATCCCTTCGGGGACCGTCCCGGTGGGCCGACTTTCCCGTCCGTCGCCATGACAAGCTGGCGCGGGCGGGTCGGCAGCATCCACCGGAACATCGTCGCGGCGACGCGCCGCGACTTCTGAAACTTGCTGGGCATGACCGTGACGGCAGCACGCCCCTGATTCGATCGTGGGGACGGAAGCCCCCGACTGGCCGGCAGCGGCCTCGAGTTTCGCCGCCAGCCGGCGGTGGAGGCGTGGGTCGAACGCGGCAGCCGGGAGCACGCGAGGCTCCCCGTACAGCGGCACAGGCAACGGATAGTCGCCCAGGGCGAGGATGCCCCGCACGACCTTCCTCTCGGGCCTAAGGATAGGTCGGCCAATGGCACTTCGGCAAGCGTCGGCCGAGCGGGGCGGACCGTGAGGAGCAACAGCCGGGACTGGCCTGGCTGGATGCGACGCTCGCTTCGAGGTGCCGAGGGGCTTCCTATCCACGCTCAAGGCCGGGTTTTTCTCGTTGGCTCGAGCCCGTCTTGAAACCGCTCTTCTCGCGGGCCGTCCGCACCGTGGCATGGAATGCCGTCAGAGGCTGTGGATGTCGATGTCGGGCAGCTCGACGGGTGACGCCTGAAAAATCGCCCGGTCGAAAGTGGACCTGGACGAGCTCTCCCCATTCGGTGAGCGGGCCGCGGGCAGGAGAGACTGGCGGAGGCCCCGCTGTACGCGGGGCGAAGCCATCCTGGCCTTCGCCCGCTTGCGAACCTCCGGTTCGACGTGGGCCGGCTCCTGCCGGCAGTCATTTGGTCACTGGCCCCGGCTTGGGTGGAACGCGATCAGCCGGATATCGCCGCCGCACCCCGGGCACTCGAGCGGAAACTCCTCCCCCACCCGAGCCATGAGTTTGGCCTTTGGCGTCGGGAGGTGTCGTGAGATCGCGGTTTGTCGCGTAAGTCGCAGCAGTCGCCGGTGGTATCTCCGCCCGCCACATGTCCGCCGACCGCATCGGCGTCGAGGAGCCGCTGCATGCGGAACCAACGCACGACACGCCGGCGGACCCTCTCGGTAAGCGCGGCCAAGGATTCCCTCGGAGAGCCGGAGGACGAACCGGTTGGCGGGGAGCGACTCAGGGATCTCGATCAGGTCGCGTAGGAGTGTCATGGGGGGGCCGGGCGTGGCGGAGCCAATCAGGAAGCAGAAGAATGGTCATCGTACGCAATGAGCCGCCCCCGCAGCGGGGGAGGCAGGCCCACTTCCAGCCGGGCTGCCTTGGCCCGCGGCTCGATCCAAAGCCAGTGCCCCGCAGGCTGCTTGCGGACCGGCTCCCCCTTCCTCAGGGCCGATTTGACATCTACCGGCCCGCGGAATACGTTTTTTCAGAAGATAGGCCATCCATAAACGTTTCTGCTGGACCGTACACGTTTTTTTTGCCGATAAAAATCGTTTTTGTTGTGTTCCTTGAAAAAAGAAACGTTTTTGTGATTCGGTAATCGTTTTTTGAGCTTTAGGGGGAATCGATCATGCCAGAGTTGACCGAGGGCCCGGGTGGACCCGCCGGGTACGCCCGTCTGGTCGAGCGCTATGCCCTGAAAGCGATGCCGAACTGGCACGAATCGTTCGTTGCCGTTGGCGGTGTGCGGCGGGAATCGATCGGGCCCGACGGGAGCGTCCTGGAGATCTACATCCCGGTCTACTGGCCGGGCGATTCAGACTTCGACCACCTCGAGTTCGCCCTCAAGAACGACGGCACGAATCTCGCGCTGCTGGCGGAGATCTTCAAGGTGATCGACGTCGACGGATTGGCGACGTTCATCGCCGAAGCCCCGTTCGGGAAGTACCGCCGCCGGCTCTGGTACCTCTACGAGTGGCTCACTGAAAAACGCCTCCCGCTCGACGACATGACTAGCGGCAACTACATCGATCTGTTGCCTCCGGAGGAATACTTCACGGCGCCGCGTGGCCGGCGTGCGCCCCGGCAACGCATCAACGACAACCTTCTCGGATTCCGGTCTTTCGCGCCTCTGGTGCGGCGGACGCCCGATCTCGAGACCTTCGCCGCGGCGAACATGGGGGAGCGATGTGCCGCGTTGATCGCTGACTGCCCCGCCGATGTCCTCGCTCGTGCCCTAGCCTACCTTTACACGAAAGAGACCAAGAGCTCGTTTGCCATTGAGCGTGAGGAGCCGTCGCCTGACCGGACGGAACGGTTCGTCGAGTTGCTTGGTCGGGCCCATCGCGAGAACTGGTGTGAAAAGGCGAAGCTCGTGTCACTCCAGAATGCGATCGTCGATCCTCGCTACCGGGAATCGGACTACCGCTCCGTCCAGAACTACGTCGGCGAATCGGTGTCGTTCGGCCAGGAACGCGTTCATCATGTCTGCCCGCGACCGGAGCAAGTGTCGTCACTCATGGCGGGGCTCATCGCCGCCGACGGGAGGCTCCGCGAGGCGGCGATTCATCCGGTGATCCACGCGGCGGCGATCGGCTACGGCTTCGTCTTCACGCATCCCTTCGATGATGGCAACGGCCGCATCCACCGCTTCCTGATCCACAACGTCCTCGCCATCCGGGGCTTCACGCCGCAGGAAATCATCGTGCCAGTGTCGGCGGCGATGCTCCGCGACCCGCAGGCCTACGATGCGTCTCTCGAAGCCTTTTCGCGGCCGTTGCTCGAGATCGTCGATTACTCCCTCGACGCTGAGGGGCAGATGACGGTTCGCAGTGACCGTTCCGAGTGGTATCGCTTCCCCGATCTGACGCGGCAGGCCGAGGCCCTCTTCCGGTTCGTGGAGCAGACGATCGAGAGGGATCTCCCGGAGGAGCTCGCCTTCCTGAAAGGCTACGACCGCACGAAGCGTCTCATGCAGGAGGTGGTCGATCTTCCCGCGCGGAAGCTCGACCTCTTCATTCGCCTCTGCCAGCAAAACGGCGGCACGCTCTCGGCGGCGAAGCGACAGTCACAATTTTCCCTGCTCCGCGACGACGAGATCGCTCGTCTCGAGGATGCGGTGCGGAAGGGATTCGCCCCGCCAGACGGCGGCGGACCGTCGTGAGAAGCCCCGGGGCCGAAGGGGCGTGCGGCGATTTCAGCTCTCGTCCCCCGTCCGCTGCCGGTGTTCTTTGAAAGCGATCAGTCGACCCGTTCGAGCCTCGCCTGCATGACACAGAGCTGCTTGAAGAGTGGCCGGGCTTCCTCGCGGAGCTGCTTCCAGATCACCGGTACGTTCGTCGTGCCGAGATCGAAGTCGAGGCAGTCGGTGTCGTTGAGGACAATCGCAGCTTCGGCGAGCGACGGGCAGGAGCGGAAGTGCTGGGGGTAGAAGGCGATGCAGGCGTCAATGAGGGCGTCGGGGTGATCGGGGCCGGCCGGGACGATCCGGTTCACCTTCGAGAGCGGCTGGGGCTTGGCGTTGAAGTAATGGGGTTCGAGCCACTGGCGGTTGCCGTCGCCAACCCAGATCTGAAGGGCGACGTCGTTGATGCCATCGGCTCCCTGGAAGCCCCCTTCGCGGCCAACGAGATAGATCTTGCTGAACCCTGCCATTGGACTTGCTCCTTGTTGATGACTCGCCACATTCTTCTTCGACCTCTTCTTCGACCTCTTCTTCGACCTCCTGACCGGGCTGGCAGTCGCTGGTGCTCGCGGCGCTGTTCCTGGTCGTCGCGGTTGTGGTCTTCCGCTGGGTCGACCGGCGGCGGCTGCCGAGCGTCGAATCGCTGATGCGCTGGCTCTGCGACTGACCCTGCGCCTCGTGCGCTGCGCCCCGACGCCGTGCCGCGCCGACCGCGCCATCATGGAGTGCTTTGGTGCGCCCCGCGAACCCGAATTATCACCTGCTTCAGACGCCCGGAAAAGGCATTCTTCTCGCCTTCGCCATAAGCCTCATCAACGGCAGTGCCGGTATCGACACCGGTGTCAGCCGTATCGTCGAGCGAGAAGGTGTTGGCATGTGTCTTCGCGACTTTGCCTTCGCCAACTTTCTCCCCGTCGATGAACAGACTGGCCTTACCTCCCGCGCCGCGCGCTCCGGCCCCGCTGTAGTCGAAGGCGACCTTCAGCTTGTGCTTGCCGTCAGGAATCCCGCGCGTACCCTCTACCTGATACAACTCCAAGCCAAGGAAGTTGTACGTGAAGACAGGTGTGCCGTGCTTGACCCAGAAGGCCCAGCCACCGAAGCGGCCGCCCTGCGCGAGCAGCACGCCATGGCTCTTGTCGCCCTCCACTTCGACATCGGCTTCAAGATCGAACGAGGCATTCTTGACATTGATGAACGCATTTTCCGGCATGAACACCATTCCCGGATAGACCGTCAACTCGGTCCGCCCATTCATCAGATCAGGCCGTCCGGCAACCTTCGGGTCAAACCGCTCAATCGTCCGATCGTCGATCGGTAGAACCTGGTGACGAATCGCCTCCTGAGTAAACAACTGCTGAAGTTCCTTGAGCTTCCCCGGATTGTCCGCCGCCAGATTGCGGGCCATGCTGAAATCTTCATCGACGTGATACAGCTCCCAGACGTCCTGGGCGAGCGGCCGGCGAGGCACGCCCTCCCAGGGAGCTTTGTGAATCGTTCCGGCGAACCAGCCATCGTGATAGACCGCGCGATTGCCCGCGATCTCAAAGTACTGCGTCTTGCGGCGTTCGGGAGCCTTCGGGGCGTCGAAACTGTAAGTCATGCTCACCCCTTCGATCGGCTTTTGCGGAATGCCATTGACCTCCTTGGGAGCCGGCACTCGCGCTGCCTCGAAGATCGTCGGCGCCAGGTCGACGACGTGATGGAACTGGCTGCGGACTTCGCCCTTGGCTTTGATCCCGTTGGGCCAATGAAACACGATGCCGTTGCGCGTTCCGCCGAAATTACTGGCGACCTGCTTGGTCCACGTGAACGGAGTGTTTCCGGCCACGGCCCAACCCGCCGCAAAATGGTTAAAGCATTCCGGTCCGCCCCACTGGTCGATCTTCTGCAGCATGAATTCCGTCGTTTCAGCCACGCCATTGAAGTAGGTCATCTCGTTGAACATCCCGAGCATGCCGCCCTCGGCGCTCGCACCGTTGTCGCCCACGAGATAGACGATGAGGGTGTTGTCCAGTTCACCCATCTCATCGAGGCTCTGCACCAGTCGCCCGACTTCGTTGTCGGTGTGCGAAGCGAAACCGGCAAAGACTTCCATCTGCCGGGCAAACAGTCGGCGCTCATCCGGGGTCAATTGATCCCAGTCCTTGATCGCTTGAGGCTTCGACGCGAGCTTGGTGCCCGGCGGAACGACGCCCAGTTCGATCTGCCGAGCCAAGGTCTGCTCGCGCAGCTTGTCCCAGCCCATATCAAACTGACCGCGATACTTTTCGATCCAGTCTTTCGGTGCATGGTGCGGCGCGTGCGTCGCGCCCGTTGCAAAATACATGAAGAACGGTTTGTCCGGAGTCAGCGACTGCTGGGCCTGCATCCAGGAGATCGCCTGATTCGTCATGTCCGTGGTGAAGTGATAATCGGGATCGTTCTCCGGCTTGCGCTTGAAGGTCGTGCCGTGGGCGATCATCGGGTCCCACTGATTGGTTTCGCCCCCGATAAAGCCGTAAAACTCATCGAAGCCGGAATGCGTGGGCCAGCGATCAAATGGACCGCTGACACTGACTTCCCATGGCGGCGTTTCGTGATACTTGCCCCAAGCGGAAGTCGAATAACCGTTCTGTCGCAGCACTTCAGCCATCGGCGTGATCGACTGCGGCCGCACGCCCGTGTTTCCCGGGAAAGCCGTGGCGGCCTCCATGATCGCGCCGGCATTGTTGCTGTGGTGGTTGTAGCCGGTGAGCAGCGCGGTGCGGGTGGGGCTGCAGAGCGCGGTGGTGTGAAAGCGGTTGTACTTCAAGCCGTTCTGAGCGAGCCGCTCCAAGGTCGGCATCTTGCAGGGACCGCCGAAAGCGCTGGAGTGGCCAAAGCCGATGTCGTCAATCAGCACCACGATGACATTCGGTGCACCCGCCGGGGCTTGAACCTGCCAGCGAGGAGGCGGAGCGACGTTGCGCGCGTCCAGATCTTTGTAAACAGGCGCTGCGGGCTCTCGGATCGGCAGCACCATTCGGTCCAACTCTATTTCAGAGGCAATGAGTTGCGGAGCGTGCACTCCCGAAAAACAGAACCAGAAAGCGCCAAGCAACACGTGCCAGCACTGCAATTGAGCGTGAGAACTCGTCATCGATCTACCTTTGCCAAGGAAAATGAAAAGACGACCTGCTGCCGAAGAAGGATAGGTCGGCCAATGGTACCACCCAGAGATTCTCTCTTTGAAAGAGGCGACGTTTCAGGGGGGGCATGTCAGTCGGCGGCGGCCGGCATGACGCCGGCCGCCGCTGACTCGATACGCGTTTCCCCGAACAGTCGGCCGTCACGGCCCCCGTCGCGTTCAGGGCATGTCTACTGCTTCAGCTCGCCGCAGTCGGTGATCTCGATCTTTTTGGACGTCCTGCCGGACTGCGTCCCGAGGGACTCCATCTTTTTGACTACGTCCATCCCCTCCACCACCTGGCCGAAGACGACGTGCTTGCCGTCGAGCCACGGCGTCTTCACGGTGCAGAGGAAGAACTGCGAGCCGTTGGTGTTCGGCCCGGCGTTCGCCATGCTCAGCACGCCCGGCCCCGTGTGCTTGAGCGTGAAGTTCTCGTCGGCGAACTTCTCGCCGTAGATCGACTTGCCGCCGGTGCCGTTGTGGTTCGTGAAGTCGCCCCCCTGGCACATGAAGTCGGGGATGACGCGGTGGAACGAGCTTCCCTTGAAGCCGAAGCCCTTCTCACCGGTGCACAGGGCACGGAAGTTCTCCGCGGTCTTGGGCACGACGTCGGACCGTAGTTCGACCACGATCCGGCCGAGTTTCTCGTCACCGGCGGAGATATCCAAAAAGCATCTTGGCAGCATCTTTTTTTCCTGTGCGATTCCCTGGGACATAAGCGACACCACGGCCGTCAACGTGCAGAACACCACGCGGCGATTGACCCTCATCATGGTTCTCCTTCGATCACGGGTCGCCGTGAGCGGCCAGCCACTCTGAGTTCGGTCCGTCTCCCGGCAGTGCGGGCAGTGTACGGTATGGACGGACGCCAGGGGAGGTGCCCCGGCGGCAGCACGAGGCGCTGCGGCTCATGTGGCGGCCGGCGCCGCCCGGCGCGTCGGGACGCCCGGCTCGTCAGGCCAGGCGGCGGACGAGCCACCAGCCGATGGCGAGCTGCGCGATCAGCACGAGGAGTCCGGACTGCGGGCTGCCCGTCGCCAGCTGCAGCCCGCCGAAGGCGAGGCCGGCGGCGAAGCCCGAGAGCTTCGTGCCCACCTGGAGCAGGCCGAACGACACGCCCGCATGTCCGGGTGGAGCGAGCACCGCGACGGCGGCGCGAAGCAGGCTCTGGATGCCCCCGAGCACCAACGCCAGCAGCACGGCGAGACCGTAGAGTTGCTGCGTCGTCTCCACGAACCAGGCGAGCACGAGCACGACGATCCAGCCGCCGAAGCAGAGCAGGGTGGCCGGCCTTCGGCCGACCCGCGTCGAGAGCGAGCCGACGAGGATGGCACCGGGCAGCGCCACCGCCTGCACGAGGAGCACGAGCCGCACCAGCGCGGGGCCGTCGAGGTCGAACCGCTGCAGGGCGAGACTCGAGAATTGCGCGATCGCCGTCTGCACGCCGCCGAGGGCGAGCATCGCCCCGCCGAGGACCGCGGCGAACGCCCGGTCGCCGGACCCGGGCGGTGCACGCCACAGGCTCATCGCGAACGCGCCGAGCTCGCGGCCGGGTGACGCGGCATGCCGGCCGCCGTCACCGTGGCCGAAGCGGGCGACCGCTGCCGGCACGGAGAACACGAGCCACCACGCCGCCGTGACGGCGAACGCGGCCCGCAGGCCGCCCGCGAGGTCGAGGCCGAGGCGGGCGTGGGCGCTGACGACGGCCGTGGCGATCACAAGCGCGATCGCCCCGCCTGCATAGCCGGCGGCGAAGCCGAAGGCGGAGAGGCGATCGGCTTCCCCATCCCCGGCGACGCGGCGCAGCAGGCTGCCGGTGAATACCTGCGCGACGTCGAAGCCGACGCAGGCCGTGACGACCGCGGCCACGACGGCGATCCGGGCCTCGGGTGGCACGGCGGCCAGCATGACCAAGCCCCCGGCGCCGACGCAGGTGGCGACGATGACCGCCCGCTGGTGGACGTCGCGGCGATCCGCCCACGCCCCGGCCCACGGCACCAGCACGGCAGAGGCGAGCATCGCCGCCGCGAGCGTCCAGGCCCAGATGACCCCGGCCTCGACACCCCAGCCGCCCGTCGCGAACACCAGTTTTTCGACGTAGGCCACGACGAGCGTGATCAGCACGGTCGAGAACGCGCTGGCGGCCCAATCGAGCAGAATCCAGGCGCTGCGGGCGAAGCGGTCGTGGTGGGACGCTGGAGGCGGTCGGCGGGGCATGATGAATCCAGTCGGTATCGGATGCCGGCCGCGCCGCTGGTGGCGCCGCCGCTGGCCGGGCTATCCTTCCGGCGAGAGTGTTCCGGCTCCGCAGCCGGGACGACGGATTCGGGCTGCCCACCTCGGATGTTCCACCATGGTGCAAGCGTACGCCGGTCGGTGGTGTCTTGTCACCGGGGCCTCGTCGGGGATCGGCGCCGAGTTCGCCCGGCAGCTTGCTGCCCGCGGCATGCATTGCGTGCTGGTCGCCCGTCGTGAGGATCGCCTGCAGGCCGTGGCGCGGGAGCTCGAGGCGGCCCACGGCATCCGCTGCGAGATCGTGCTCGCCGACCTGTCACAGCCCCGGGCGGGTCGGGACCTGCTCGCCGAGGTGTCCCGGCGCGGCATCACGCTGGAGCTGCTCGTGAACAACGCGGGCTTCGGGATGGTGTCGTTTGTGGAGGACGCCGACGTTGGCCGGGCGCTGGAGTTGATCCAGGTCAACGTCGCGTGCCTGACCGAGCTGACGCTCCTGGCGGCGCAGGAGATGGTCCAACGCGGGCACGGCGGGATCATCAACATCGGATCGGTCGTGTCGTTTCAGCCCGCGGCCTACATGGGGGTGTACGCGGCGAGCAAGGCGTACGTGCTGCATTTCAGCGAGGCCCTGTGGGCGGAGCTGCGGCCCCGCGGGATCACCGTGACGACGCTCTGCCCGGGAACGACGCGAACCGAGTTCTTCGACCACTCCGGCGTTCCCGGCTGGGCCGAGCGCAACCGCGGGCAGGACGTGACGACGGTGGTCCGCACCGGGTTGGCGGCGTTCGACGCCGATCGGCAGTACGTGATCCCGGGCTGGACGAACTTCCTCGTGTCCCTCGCCGCGCGGCTGGCCACGCGGGCCACGGTGGTCAACTGGAGCCTGTCGATCTTCCGCCCGCGGCGTACGTGATGCGGCCCGAGTCGCCTCGTTCAGCCGCAGCAGCACGGGCCTTCGCTTCGCGAGGAACGTCAGCGCCTGCGACGCGTCCGGGCCGCCTGCCGCCGGCTACCCCGCCGGTCGGCGGCGGTCCCCGGGCTGTCCGGGCGTGCGGCGGAAGGGCCGAAGAAAAACGCCTCGGCGGGCCAGAGGTCGGGGCTCGGCTCGACGGACGGCGGTTCCGGCACCGGTTCGGGCGCCGCGACGCTGACCACGGGCTGCGGCAGCGGGGCGGGTTCGATCGCACGCACCGGCCGGGAACGCGGCGCGGGCGGCCCCCAGAGCGGGTCCGGGTCGGTGAACGAGCGGACGTGGGCGCCGGACTCGTGGAAGATGCGGGCCACGTGCTCGTGGCAGGTGAGCACGATCATCTGCCGGTCGGCAGCCTGCTCGGCGACGAACTCGACCAGCACGCGGGCCGCCGCCCGTGCCCGGGCGTCGTCGAAGTTGACCAGCGCGTCGTCCATGACGATCGGCAGGCTGACGTCGTGCCGGCCGAGGTCGCGGATCAGGGCGAGTCGGAGGGCGAGAAACACCTGCTCGCGGGTTCCCCGGCTGAGCCGCTCGGGGCTCCACAGCCCGTTGTCGGCATCGCGGACGTCGAGCCGGGCCTCGTCGATCGCCGTGATGATGGCCGGATAGCGGCCGCCCGTGAGCCGGGCCAGCCAGCGCGACGCCTCGCGCAGCACCGGCGGCTGATGGTCGCGGGCGACCACGGCACGCGTCTCCTCCAACAGCCGGCGGGCCTGCTCGAGCAGCCGGCGCCGGTCGCGCTGCGCACCCAGCCGCTCCTCGACCTCGGCGAGTTCGACCTGCAGCGGCTCGGTTCCCCGGTCGCGGGCCGCGGCCTCGACGCGGGCCGTAACCTCGCGGCGCCGAGACTCGAGTGCCGATCGCGCGGCGCGATGGCGGCCGGTGACGGCGCAGGCGTCGGCGAGCCGGCGGTCGAGCGGCACGACATGCACTTCGGCCAGCCAGCGGTCGATGTCGGCCGGCTCGCTCGTGCGCCGCCGGGCGTCGAGCCAGGCCGTCTCG
This sequence comes from Planctomycetia bacterium, assembly GCA_014192425.1. Lineage (NCBI taxonomy): Bacteria > Pseudomonadati > Planctomycetota > Planctomycetia > Planctomycetia bacterium. The sequence goes on from BJHK01000001.1 coordinate 116,712, forward strand.
GCCGCCTCGGCCTCACCGCGGGCGCGCTCGTACTCGGGCCGCCGGTCCACCTTGGCGAGAAAGTCCTGCTCGGTCGTCACTCCCCAGCGGGTGTAGAACTCGCGGACCGCCCGCTCGGCCACGCGGACCTGGCGGACGACGTGCCGATGCCGGCGCCGGGCCGCCTCCAGCCGCCGGGTGAGCGATCCCCGGCGTCGAACCAGGGCCTTCTCCGCATCGAGCCGCTCCTGGAGGAGGCGGAGGTGGTCGAGGGGCGTGGACTCGGGCACGATCTCGCACTCCACGAGCAGTTCGTCGATCCGCCGTGCGCAGGCGGCCACCTCCTCGCGCTTGTGCCGGGCCTCCTCCGAGAGCCGGCGCCGGTCGTCGTCGAGCGTCAGCAGCGTGTGCCGATGGGTGGAGATCTGCCGGACCTCGCGCGGGGAGAGCGTGGCGGGCAGGCCGCGGTGCTCGAGCGCCTTCCGCCAGCGCTGCCGCGCCGTGCGCGCCTCGCCGCGGGCCCGCTCCAGCCCCTGCTCCGCCAGCGTCACGCGGTCGGCATGGAGCTGCACGGCGCCGCCACTGGCCCCGAGCTCCTCCAGCCGGTCGAGTTCCGCCTGGGCCGCCGCCAGCCGGCGGTCGAGCGCGGTGGTGGCATCGGGCGCGATCCGTTTGTCGAGCAGCCCGCACTGGGCACGCAGCTCGTCGCGACGCGTCCGGGCCGTCTCCAACCGGCTGCGGGCCGACTCGAGCCGGACCTTGGCCGAACGGTCGAGCGACCAGGTCGTTCCGGCCGAGACCGCGTTGCACACGAGGCCGACGGGGATAAACGCGTAGGCCAGGGCCGTCGTGATCTGCGACTGGAGGAACAGGCCCGAGAGAACCATCCCGGTGCCGGCGACGAACAGGGCACCGAGGCCGAGCAGCCAGGGCACGGGAATGAGCTGCTCGGCAAGGCTCGCCTTCACTTCGCGTTCGAGGTCGGTGATCGATCCATCAACCTCGGCCAGCTGGTCTCCGGAGAGGAGCCGCTTGCGCAGCGTCGTGACGCGTTCCCCCGCCTGCTCGATCGCCTGCGCGAGTGACAGGCCGCCGAGCGACGCCCCGGCTGCCTTGACGACACCGCGGGCCTCGTCGTGCCCGCGCCGGGCCTCGGCGAGGGCCCGCTTCGCCGCGGTCACGCCGCGGGCCGCCCGGGCGAGGTCGCGGGCCCGGGCGCGGAGCGGGCCGAAGGAATGGGCGAAGCCCTCGGGCAGCAACACCTCGGGCAGGACGGTCGAATCGTCGATCGTCGCGGCGATGGGAATCACGCGGGACAGGCCGGCGACCGCCACCTGCTCGCCGAACCGCCGAGCCGCGAGCCGGGAATGGGCCTCGGCGCGGCCGACGTCGGCCGCGAGCCGCTCCAGCCGCGGCAGCTCCTCGCAGGCCGCGGCCACGGCGACCCGCTTCCGCCATACCGCCGACTCCTCCGCCAGGCCGGCCAGCGCACGGGCGAGCTTGCCGCGTTGCTTCTTGCGCCGCAGGGCGAGCCGGGCGTGCCGCCGCAGCCGGCGGTTCGCATCCCGCCAGGCGTCACGGTCGGGGTGGACCAGCGGCGCCGACTCGAGCGTCCCCAGACGTTCGGCCGTGCGGCGCCAGGCGGCGTGCAGGTCCTCCAGCGGGAGCACCGCGCGGATCACCTCCTCGCCGCGGGCCGCCTCGGTGATCCGGTCGTCCGTCGCGGCGATCTCGGCGTCGAGGTGGACGAGCTCGGCCCACAGCCCGCCGGCGACGACGGCGGGAGATTCGAGGGCTGCGAGCCGCTCCTGGAGGGCGTCGCGCTTGACCTCCAGGGCCTTCAGCGGCGACACCGCGGGATCGGTGGATTCGACGCGGGCGAGGGCATCGCGCAGGTGGGCGAGCACGCGGGCGATCTTCGAGCGGTCGAGGCCGCTAGCGAGCTCGTAGAGCCGGCTTCCGCAGCCCTCCGGCTCGAGCGTGCGCAGCTCGTGGAGCTCGTCGAGGCCGAAGGCCATGACGCTCGTGAACGTCGTCTCGTCGATGCCGCCGACGATGTCCTGAAGATAGAGCCGCTGCCGGCTGGCTGCGCTGCGCGGGTCGATGTCGGCGACGTCGAGCATGTCGCCGACGTCGCCGCCGAGGCCGACGATGTCGTCCTCGTAGCTCTGCCGGGTCAGGCCGCGGATGCCGGGGCCCTCGTGCCGCCGTTCGATGCCGACGAGCGTCCGCTCGGGACCGAGGCGGAGGGCGAGCCGGCCCGCGCAGGTCTGCTGCGGGTCGAGCACACCGCGGCGAAACAGCCCCTCGAAGCCGAAGAACACGGCGCGGATGAACTCCAGGAGCGTCGTCTTGCCGGTCTCGTTGGTGCCGTAGAGGACCTGCACGCCGGGGCCGAGCCGGTCGATCGTGGCTGCGGTCAGGGCGCCGAACTTCTCGGCTTCGATGCGTTCGATGAACATGGGGCCTCCGCTGCTGCGGGAACGATGTCAGATGGATTCGACGAGCTCGAGCGCCAGCCAGCCCGCTTCACGGGCCATGTCGGGCGGAATCGACGGATCGTCCGCCTGCTCGAGGGCCGTGACGATGTCGGCGAGGGCCGACGAGAACGACGTGGTCGAGCCGGGCCGGCTGCCGGAGCGGGCATGGCCGAGGGGCGCGAGTGACTCGCCGGGATGGGCGAGGAGCTCCCGGCACCAGATCCGGAACGACTTGGCGTCGTAGAGTTGCCGGACCCGGGCCAGCGTCTCGGCGGAGATTTCCGCGATCCGCACGCGGCGCGGAACGCTCGTGCCGCACTCCACCAGCACCCGCACGATCTCCAGCGGCCCGCTGGCGGCCGGCGGCTGCGCCTCGAGTGCCGACCAGACGGCGGTGGCGAGCTCCTCGTCGCCGCCGGCGGCCGACTCGATCGAGATCGTCCGCCAGGTGACGCGGCGGGTCGGAACCGGCTGCCACGATCCGCGCCAGTCGGCATGGGGCACGGCGAACGTGTCGGCTCGCGGCGCCGCCGCGTCGTCGCGCTCGAGGAGCGTGAGGCTCGAGCAACTGCCGGCGTCGGCCTCGTGGGCCGAACGCGCCTGCAGCGCCGGCAGGTGGTGGACGCCGGGGGGGAGCGCCGGCCGGCCGCGCGAGCCCCAGACGAGGAACGCCCCCGGCTGCTTCCAGGCCGGCACCGTCGCGGAGGCGATCGCGAAGCCGGCGTCGGTGGGAGCCGAGGGAAGGGGGGCGGCGCCGACGAGCAGATCGGGAAGCGTCGGTACGGCGTCCGCCACCGGCGCCGACCAGCGGTGCTGCTGCCACAGGGCATGATCCCAGCCGACGACGATCCGGCGCCGCAACGGCACCGGGCCGGAGCCGGGCGCCGTCGCTTCGGTCAGCGGCGCGTGGAACGCCGCCGAGCGGCCGGCGACGATCTCGACGACGAGACCGCGGATCGCGAATTCGAGCGGCGCGGCCGGCGTCACGAACTGCAGTCCCGCCGGTTCACCGAGCATCCGGGCCAGATCGGTGCACGCGGACGTATCGTCGGCGACGAAGATCGTGCGGCAGCCGGCGCCGGCGAGGCGGGTCACCCCGTGCCGCAGCCGCGCCGCCTGGGCGGGGCTGGCCCGACGCGGATCGAGGACGCGGCCGCAGAGCACGAGGGCTGCCGCGTGACCGGCGAAGGCGGTGTCGACGGCTGCATCGAGCGCGGCCGCGGCGGCGTCGGCGATCGCAGCGCCGATGTCGGCGGGGGCGTCATCGGGTACGGCCAGCGGCCGGTCGATGGCCGGGTCGAAGGCGAAGATGATGTCCGCCACGGGCGCACCTCTCTGGCCCGATGGGCCGACGGGCCATGCAGCGGCCCCGAGAGGAGCGTCTCGCGCCCCGGTGCCGGTCCATGGCAGTGAACTGAGGGAAGATGGGGGCAATGTAACGCCGGAGGGCCGTCGGCCGCCAGCCGAAAAAACGCCGCCTGTGGGGCGGCCTGTTCAGGCGGTGAAAGGCTCGCCGACCGGCCGCGTTCGGGGGCGAATCGGGGGCGGGGTGGCGGGGGCATCGTCGTCGGCGATTGTGCCCACGACCGCCGCAGTCGTGCCGATGGTGTATCCCGTGCCTGCCGTCAGCGCGAAGGCACCGGTTTCATCGGGCTCGACGCTGGTGTCGGCGGTGGGATCGACGGTCACCGTTGCCGTCTCGGAGCCTGCGGTGAATGTCACCGTTCCTGTCGCTCCGCCGCCGACGGTGGAGTCCGTGCCCTGCGTGGCGGTCCCGGCGAGGAGAGAAGCGAGAGAGGAAAGGGGGGGCAAATCCGCTCCCGTCCCGGATTATTGCCCGTCCCGGATTATTGCCTCGAAGGCGGCGACGACACGGTCGTCGAGCGGGGCGTTGAAATCGTCCGGCACCTTGATGCGACCCTTGAGGCCGCCGAGTTTTTTCGGCCGCACGCCGGCGTCGAGCGGCACCAGCCTGGCGACCTTGCGGCCGGCCTTGGCGATGATGATTTCCCCGCCGGCTGCCACCTGTTCGATCAGCCGCGACAGGTGCGTCTTCGCTTCGTGGATGTTGACGACCGGCGGCATCGCTCCATGCTCCTGGGATACGTCGGACTACGCTTGGTTTAGTCTGATTTGGGCCGGCGGACACGCCGGGTGGTATTCAGGCGAAAGGACAGCAGGTGCCACCCCCGAATCTGGAGGAGCTGGCTGATTGCCCAGTTTTGGTGGCTGGCACCTTTCTCCTTCGGCGCGGAGGTGCCGCACGCCGCCGTAGTCGAAGCCCTCGGGGATCGGCCGGCTCGCATGCCGCCGCTGCCGCTCGATCCGCTCGCGGTCGAGCGTGGTCCGGAGCTAGTCGGGCGGCCAGCAGTCGTATTCGTCGGCGTAGCCGGAGCGCATGATCGCCGCATCCAGCCCGATCAGCTCTGGCTGTTGCTCCTCATGATCCGCACCGCTCGGCCGACCCAGGGCCGGCGAAGGTGCCACGCACCGGCCCTGAACGCCTGCATCTTGCCCAGTTTTGGTGGCTGGCACCTTTATCCGCGTCATAGGTGAACTCGATGCCGGCATTGGCTCCCCCGAGGTTCGTGTAGGAGCCGTGGAGAATGCCATCAAAAGCCTTGTCCGCCCCCTCTCCAGAAATGGGACTGTTGTTGCCATCCAAATCGACCGCAGTGATCAGCGTCGGCCTGGGCAGGGCGGTTGGTGTCGATGGCGGGGTCGTGGCGGCATCGTCGTTGGTGATCGTGCCCACCACCGCTCCGGAAGTCCCGATCGTGTAGCCCGTGCCCTGCGTGGCGGTCCCGGCGAGGAGGGAAGCGAGAGAGGAAAGGGGGGGCAAATCCACTCCCGTCCCGGATTCTCCCACGTGACTCTGCAACCGGAGGATCACCAAGCCCAACGCATGCGTCGTCGCGGCACGCAACTCGGACCCGCTATGCCGCGGCCTATTCAGGGACCGTTTTCCCCCAAAAGATTCTGCAGGGGAACCCAAGAATCTAACGTGCAACACTCCGGCGGCCAACATCGACGACGAAGGGGACGTCGCTGCGATCAAACGCTCGCATGAGCGCGGGTGCCCCTTCCCGCAGTTCGAGTTCGCGCTCATCCGTGTAGAGCGGGACGACACGATAGAGCTGTACCGTCTCCCCGTCTTTTCGCTGGAAGGACTTCTCAGCAATTATCAATAAGCACGTGAACTGCGTATCAGGAGCCAAGGGCTTGGGGGGGGCGTCGTTTGCGATGATCGTGAAGGGGCCGCCGAGGCTTGTATTGTTATCGTGCGGGTACTGTGCGATACGCCGGAGCCACTCGACCGGCCAATGCCACTGTGCCTCCGGGCTGTCGTACTTCCAGTCCCCGGGCAGTTCAATGAACACCTCCGCATACGCAAACGATGACCACCGGGACGGCACGTCCATGCGTTTGGACGATAGGCCGGTCGTGAACAGGGTGAGATGCGTTCGGTTTCCTGCGGGCGGAATCACGTGAATGGCCACCGGAAATCCTGTCGGAACGATTTCAATCAGAGACCGTGGAGCGACATCGCCACAGTTATCTTGAAAGTACTGAACGACCTCGTCCAGAACATCAACCGTGACGGCAGGCTTTGGCGCCTCGCCAGACAGTTCTGCCGCCTTCTTGGCTCCCTTGCTCCTGAGGTATGCAACGACCTCGGGATCCTTGGTCCAGTCCAAGGCGGTAAACCCTTTTGTTGCATCGCCGTAAAGGTCATACAGGCGATTGACGTCGCATCCGTGCTCGACGAGCAACTTGACAAATGCCATTTTATTCTCGGTCGACTCACGGTTTAAGGCGCCAATTAGTGGACGACTTACATTCGGATTTGCTCCTCTGCTTAGCAAACAAACTGCAATCTCGTAATGGTTTTTGTCTATCGCGACACCTAGTGCCGAGGATTGCTCCTTGCCACTCAGCGCGTTAACGTCAAAGCCGAGGTCTAATAACGTTTTTACAGTTGCAACATCCCTCGAAAGTACTGCAACGTTAAGCCAAGTCGGTGCAAAGCCATCGCGAACTTGCCAATTATGGTCAGTAACAAGCCATTTATATTTACTGCATAACTCGCGGCAGAGCTCAGCATTTCCGTTACGCAAGGCTCCATGGAACTCTTTCCCGATCTCAATTTGCTCGTCTGTCCAATTCTTTTCCTCTACCAAAATTTCTCTCCCTTTTCGAGAACGTCTCTCATCGCGCCAAGTGCGTCTCTGATGTTTTGCTGTTTCTGACCAAAAGAGTTACCTGCCGCAATTGCTGCGTTTAAGTTGTCTAAAACAGCTTTCGCGTAATCGTCGCCATGAATGCCAAGGTGACCATTTATCGCCATCGCCATATTAGACAGATCTGAGGCGGCCCGCAACGCGGGCTGCGTCTCCAAGAGCGGAATGCCGTACTCCGCAAGTATGCTTCGTGCAGCGTCACCCGCATCACCGCCACCGTTTCTCATCACAATGTGGTGCCCGTGAACAGCTGACTTGCGAATGCCCTTGCTGATGGCCAAATCAAGCAGAAACTCCTTCTGCGACGATGACCACCCTTTCGCGACCAGCTCGTCGCACCAACTTTGATTGTGCGCGAGAAGTTCGGCCTCCGTGACCAAGAAACTGTGGTGCCCTTCAACGGTAAGATTGCAGACAGGTCGACTGGTGACCGCGCGAATACAGATCGCCGTCACTTTCACCTCGCCAGCGCCGCGCGAGTGAAGCGCATCGCCGGCCCGAAGGTCTTGTGAATTCAGCCAACGGCCCGCAAGAGTCTTGTTTTCATCCGCTCGCACATCAAAGTGGTGAGGAATACTGCGTGCACTCAGTTCCTCGCCCGAGACGACCCAGATGGGGTGATTCGCTGTAACCGCGAGTGTCTCACCGTTGCTGAGCGTCAGTGTGACGAACTCACCATCGAAGACGTTGTTATGCCGTCTCAAAACCCGAGCGAGCACATATTTGCCCTCGTCGAAGTCGAAAGCAAAAACCTCCTCGCTGGCTTCGATCTCGCTGATTGGGCGGCGACCGGATGCCGTCGCAACGAGCGTGGTCGGGGCGAAGCACCATTCGTCGGGTGCGATGTCGCCGGGCGATATTGAGCCGTGAGCTGTCTTGCTCGCGATCTGTTGGACGTCAACCTTTTCTGCCAACCTCTTATTGGCTTTCGCAGCATCGGTCAGGGCCTCTCGATACTGCTTTCCGGAGGACGCAACCCCGAGTGCTGCAAGGACGGCATCGATACCCTTGGTCGTGGCGGCTGTGTACTTGCCATTCAGGACATCGCTTACAGCGCCAGCGCCACTTTCCGCTCCCAGGATTCCAGTGGCAATCGTCGCCCCGAGGGCGACATGCCGATATTGACCGATCTTGGCGGCATTTTGAAGGAAGTTTCCAAGCCGAACCGCGGTTCCCGACTTGATGACTGAGCCTGCCTTCGCCGTAACCTGCCCCAGTTTTCCGACAACGGAGAGAGTCAGGGCGACATCTGCGAGGAACCAAGCCACAGCGTGTGGGTAGTCGCCCTGCTCGAGATACCCCGCCGATGTGCCTCCAGGAATAATGCTTAGAGCGACATCGGCCGCGCCTAATCCAACTAACCAGTTTGCGTTACCGGCTAGTTCCTGCAGCGAGGCAATCGATACGGTATTGGGAGCGATCGCAAAGAGCTGATAGGAGAACCCGGGCAGGGTCGGCTCTATGTACGTGTAGTAGTTCTTTCCTATTTCTACGAAAACATAATCCCAGAGCCCGTCATGTCGCCCGACCTCCAACCCTGCATCTTTTAGGGCGTTGTATTCCGCAGCCGTCAGGAGTTGGAGGGCATCTCCTGCCAAGGCTGCGCCGACTTGGGTATTGAGTCGAGCGAGTGTCTCAATGGGTCTGATGTCGATATACTCTTCGACCGAAAAGAAGATCCGATCCTCTGAGATGATCGCGCCGCTGGCATTTAGTAATGCGAGCGTTATTGCTCGGTCAATGCCTTCGACGTTGCCATCAACGTAGAGTCGTTGCTCGCCAGTGAAGGTGGCGTTGTCGAACGTGAACACGTCCGGTTGATTGGGATCGGTGTTGTGTGAGCCGAGCGGCTGAGTCTTTTCTTTGTTCAGCCAAATATTCAGCCCGCCGCCAGCCGTAATGCGGAGCTGCCGGCCGTTGCTGAGGCTTGACGGTGACGCGGTCACTATGATGTCGGCAGTGTTTTGAGGTTCTTCGGGGCTGAGCGTTACGTCGGACGGTACACCGAAGACGAGTTGCTTTCCTTCACCAGGAAGGTCTTCGATGTTCTCCTCGTGAGGGGAGCGGTCGATCTTGCCGTCGTTGTTCGAGTCGACGTCGATGTCCACGAGATAATCGTCGTTCTCGATCGTGCCCGTCGCGGGAGGTCGGGTGGTGTCGAACGTGTAGCCGGTTCCCGGCAGCAGCGAAATCACGACGGTCTCGTCAAACTCGATGACGGTGTCGGGTGTGGGGGTGATCGTGAGGGTGGCCGCAGAACCAGGCGCGCTCGAGTTGGCGGGGATCGTGATCGACCCCGTGCTCGCTCCCGCCGGGAGGCCCGTGAAGTCGCTAGCCGCCGTCGCAGTGCCGCTGATCGCGTAGTTGACGACGATCGGCGTGGCCGACGCCGCTGAGGCGGTGAACGTGTAGGTGAGCTTCTGCGGGCCGTCCTCGGCGACGCTCGGCGGCGCGACCTGCACGCTGATGTTCGGGAGCGGCACGCAGACCACCTGGTCCTGCCTGGTCGGGCTTTGCAGGGCGTGGAGCGCGACGGCGGTCTTGCCGGGTGCGGTGGTGTCGAAACCGGCGAGCCACTGGGCGGCGCGGAGGGCTGCGGGCACCGTGCGGCCCGCGGCGGCGACGCTGAACTGGCCGGTGGCGAGATCGGAGGCCAGCCTGGTGCCGACCGGGAGGCCATCGTTGATGATCTCCCAGACGGCGAGTTGGAAGGCGGCGGAGTCGGTCTTGTCGGCAAAGCCGGCGGCGTCTGCGGGGCCGTACTGGCGCCAGAAGTCGGCCAGCAGCCCCGACCGGGTCGCGCCGAGCAGGGAACTGGCGGCCAGGGGTCTGACCTCGGCGAACGAGTTGGTACCCGGCGCGACCGACTGCAGGCCGTCGATGCAGAACGACTTGAAGGCGGCCGGCACGCCGGCAGCGGCGGCGTCGCCGGTCATCGCCGACCAGCCGAGCTGCCCGACGTAGGCGGTCCTCGAGAAGCCGACACTGCCGTCGGGTCTGAGGAACGTGACCGGAATCTGGGTGAAGCCGGAGAGATCTCCGGAGAGTGTGGCCGTGGTCGCGAGCATCGCGCGGGACTCGAGCGTCTCGGCCGCCAGCGGCATGCGGCGGGAGGCAGAGGTCCGGCGGCGGAAGGAGTTGCCTGTGCGGGGGCGGCGGAGCGAACGAGCACGGGTGAATGCCGAGCCAAAGTCCTGAGGCGACACGGTGGGGTTCCTGGTGCGGGAGGGAGGTGCAGGGGCGGGGGCCGCGCGGCAGCCATGGGACGCCGCGGGCGGGGCGGAGCGTACGCTACCGGGGGGGGGGGGCGTCAAGGGGCTGCATTCGGGCGAGAATCTCGGCGCCCGTGCCCCCGTCGCGAAACAGCACCACCGCGCCGTCGGTCTTCACCGCCAGCAACGAGCCGCTGCACGAGATCGGCGCACCGCAGCCGAAGTTTTCCTCGGTCCAGATGGCGCCGCCGCAGCGACGGGATTCTTGAAGTCCGGGCGACTGGGTTCCCGCGGTCCGGGCCGCGGTCTGGTCGGGGCCTCGTCTGCAGTCGCGGGCATTCGCCGACGCGTCGGGCAGCCGCACCTTGCGAAACTGCCGAACGCCGGGCTAGCCTCCGGGAGCCCGTCGCCTGTCCGGCCGCACGCCATGCATGCCCATTTCGTTCCGCGCGATCCCCTCGAGCAGCCTGCGCTCGTCTCCGACGGGGGCGATCGGTGCGGTGAATCCCCCTGCTGGGATGCCGCCGGCGGCCGGTTGCTGTGGGTCGATAATGCCGTGGGGGACGTATTCGCGCACGCGGCCGACACGGCCACCACCACGCGTCTCGCCTCCGGCATCCCGGCCAACGCCGTCGCCGTCAACGCCGACGGCAGGCTCGTGATCGCCGGCGCCGAGGGAATGTTCCTGCGCGATGCCGCGGGGGGCATGGAGCAAGTGATCGCCACGCATGCCGGTGAACCGCTCGTGTTCAACGACATCACGGTCGGCCCCGGCGGCGGCGTCTACGGGGGGACGTTCCACTGGAACGCCGCCGGCATGGAGCAGCCCGGCCGGCTGCTCCTCGTCCGCGGTGCCGGTGAGGCAACCGTGCTCGACGAGGGCATCCTGCTCGCCAACGGCCTCGGTTTCTCCCCCGACTCAAGCCGGCTGTACTTCACCGACACGATCGCCCGGAAGATCTACCGCTACGCCGTCGATCCGGACACCGGCCTCGTCGCCGACCGACGGGTGTTCGTGGACGTGCCGGCGTCGGAGGGGCTGCCCGACGGCCTGGCCGTCGACGCCGAGGGATGCGTCTGGTCGGCACAGTGGTATGCCGGCGCGGTGCTGCGGTACGACCCCGACGGCCGCTGCATCGATCGGATCGCCCTGCCCGTCCAGCAGGTCAGCAGCCTGGCCTTCGGCGGGGCCGATCTGGGCGACGTGTACGTCACGACCGCAGCGGAATACTGGCCGAGCGAGTACCAGCCCCCCGGCTTCGATCCCGCGGGTCGCATGGGGGGCGGACTGTACCGGATGCGGGTCGGCGTCCGCGGCCAGGTAGCCCGCCGGGCGACACTTGCGGCGGGGGGACGATGACCAGCACTCCTGCGGCCAACGCCGAGCAGGGCGGCCGGGCACGACCGCTCGTCCTGGTCGCCATTCTCGTCGTGGTCAACCTGATCTGGGCCGGGCAGTTCATCGCCATCAAGGCCATCGAGCACGGTCTGGGGCCGTTTGCGATCGCGTTTCTGCCGTTCGTCGTCGCCACGCCCCTGATGCTGCCGCTCCTCTACCGGAAGCGGGCCGTGTCGGCCGTCAGGCCTTCTGCGGCTGACTGGGGCGCGTTCGGCATCGCGGCCGGCCTCGGTCAGATCGTCTGCATGGGGGGCATGACCTGGGCCGGCGTCGTCGGCCAGGCCTCGAACTGCGCGATCCTGTACCTGTTGATTCCGGTGCTCAGCGCGGTCATGGCGCCCCTGATGCTGGGCGAGCGGCTGACCCGGCTGCGAAAGCTCGCCCTGGCGATCGGGCTGGTCGGCGTGCTGGTGATGTCGGTCAAGGACCTCCGCGACAGCGACTTCCTGGCATCCCGGTACATGATGGGCAACCTGCTGATGATCATCGGCTGCCTCGGCGCCTGCTTCTACAATGTCTACTGCAAGCGGTTGATGCGGACCTTCGACGAGCTCGACGTCCTCATCTACACCTACATCGCCACGACGCCGATCGGCGTGCTGATCGTGGCCGTTACGGAGCCGGATGCCCTCGCCCGGCTCGCCCGGCTCGACGCCCGCGGCTGGGCCGCCTTCGCCTTCCTTGCGGTGATGGTGCTCGCCCTGTCGATGATCCTGTTCTTCGCCGTCCTGAAGTCGCTCCCCGTCACCGTCGCCCTGTCATCGACGTACATGATGCCGGTGTTCGGGGTCGTGCTCGCGATGCTCCTGCTGGGTGAGCGACTGACGACACTGAACGTCGTCGGCGCGGGGCTCGTACTCGGCTCCACGATGCTCGTCATGCGATATGACACGGACCCCGAGCGGCCGGCGACGGAGGAGCGATGATGCGCGGTGACAAGGCGGTGGCCTGCGGGGGATTCATGCCATGAAGATCGAAGCAGTCGATTTCTATTACCTCTCCATCCCCACGGTGCTCGACATCGGTGACGGCAGCCAGGACGCGCTGCTCGTAAGGGTGCAGGCGGGGCCCCACGTGGGCTGGGGCGAGTGCGAGGCTTCGCCCTTGGTGTCGATCGCCAGCTGGAACTGCCCGATGTCGCACAGCGCCTGCAAGCCGCTGCGGAGCACGGTGCTGGGACAGACGCTGGACGGCGTCGACGACATCCTGCGGATCAACCGCGAGGTCCGGGCCGCCAGCCTCGACCTCCTCCAGGCCGACCACACGCTGTCGGGCATCGACATCGCGCTCTGGGACCTGCTCGGCAGGCGGGCCGGCGCGCCGGTGTATCGCCTGCTGGGCTGCGAACGCCCCCGGCCGAAGGTGGCCTACGCATCGCAGCTCTTCGGCGCCGATCCCGCGGAGACGTACGAACTGGCCCGCCGGGCAGCGGCGGCGGGGTTTCGGGCCGTCAAGTTCGGCTGGGGGCCGTTTGGCCTGGGGACGCCGGCCGCCGACGCGGAGCAGGTCCGGGCGGCCCGCGCGGGGATCGGGGACGAGGGCGTGCTGCTCGTGGATGCCGGCACGGTGTGGGTCGATGACGTGGCCCGGGCCGAGGCCTGCCTGCCGGCGCTGCAGGACTGCCGTGTGACGTGGCTGGAGGAACCGTTCGTCTCCGGGGCGCTGGCGGCGTATGCCTGCCTGGCCGGGCTGTCGGAAAGCGTCCGCCTGGCCGGCGGCGAGGGCTGCCACACGCTCCACCAGGCCACGAACATGATCGACTTCGGCGCGGTCGGTTTCATCCAGATCGACACCGGTCGGATCGGCGGGATCACCACCGCCAAGGCCGTGGCCGACCATGCCGCCGCCCGGAACGTGCGGTTCGTGAACCACACGTTCACCACGTCGCTGGCGCTGTCGGCCTCGCTGCAGCCCTATACCGGCTCGGCGGCCGACGACCTCTGCGAATACCCATTCGCCCCCTCGACGCTCGGGCAGGAGTTCACGACCGACAGGATCGTGCCCGACTCCGCCGGCTTTATCCACGTTCCCGAGGGGCCGGGGCTGGGGGTTGAGCCCGATCTGCCCGCGCTGCGGAAGTATCTGCGCGACGTCGAGATTCGCGTCGACGGCGCAGTGGTGTTTCGCAGCGAACCGCTCCCCGAGCCGTTCGGTCAGACAGGCCGCGTCAGCGGTTGCGGCGGCGCTCCTGACGCTCGGCGAACCCCGACGGGATGATGATATCCTCGCCCGGCGAGCCATCGGGCTCCGGCAGGATCTCCAGCGTTTCGACGAACGGGAGCTCGACGTCCTCCTTGCGGATCAACGCCGACAGCGCGTTGGCCGAGATCGCCTTCAGGTTCGGCAGGGCGAGTGCGCCGCCGAATCGGGCGAGGACCTCGGCCACCTCCAGCGCCTGCGGGAAGTCGAAGGACGTGATGCCGGCAAGGTCGAGCGTCCGTTCCCGCGCCGCGATCGCCCGGGCGACCTCCGGCGTCAGCGTCGCCAGACGGCGATAGTCGAACGTGAGCGTGTCCCGCGCGAGCAGCGCGGCCCGGGTCTCCGTGTCGGCGGCGGCGAGGATCCGGCCATCGAGGAAGGCGCGGGCGGCGCCCAGCGCGGCGGCGTCGGTGGCCGCGCGCGACTCCAGCCCCCTGAGATCGATGCCGACCCGGCAGGCCGAGAGTTCCCGGGCGACATCCGCCGGCAGGCGACGCACTCCCGAGAGGTCGAGGTCCGCCGCGCGGCGGGCGAGTTCCCGGGCCGCCGCCGCCGAGAGCGTCGCCACCGATGCCAGACCTGGCGACTCCTGCCCGGCGAGCTTGGCCGCCAAGGGCACCGAGTCGAGCGTTTTCAAACTGAGTTGCAGGTCGCCGCGATGCCGGGCAAGGGCCGCCGCGGTGTCGGCCGGGAGCGCGGGCAGCGCGAGCCAGAGAACGCCGCCGTGCGCGGCGAGTTCGTCCGCGGTCGCGGCCGAGAGGGACTCGAGCCCCGTGAGCCGAAGCTGGCCGCGCAGTCCGGTGAGGCCGCGGGCAGCCTCCGGCGCGAGCACCTTCAGTCCCGGCAGGTCGAGGGCGAAGCCGCCATGGCCGGCGAGGGCTGCCGCCACGGCGGCCTCGAGCGTCGTGAGGCCGTCGAGCCGCAGCGTGCCCCCGGCATGACGGGCCAACGCCGCCGCCGTGGCCGGGGTGAGCGTGGCGACCGCCGGCAGCGACAGGTCGTTGGTCGCCGTCGCGAGCGCCGCTGCGACCTCGGGACTCAGGCTCGTCACGCCGAGCGACAGTCCGAACGACAGACGCTGCGCGAGCAGGCCCGCCACGTCGGGCGCGAGGGACTCGAGCCCGGGAAGTTCGAGCAGGCCTTCGGTCCGGGCCAGCGGCCGGGCCACATCCGCGGTCAGCCGGCGCAGGCCGCCGAGCCGCAGCCGGCCCTGATGCCGGGCCAGCTTCTCGGCGGCCGCGGCCGACAGGGCGTGCAGTCCGCCCAGGTCGAGGAGCGGTCCGGAGTGCGCGGCGAGCGCCTGCGCCACGTCCGCCGGAAGGATCGCCAGCGCGGGAAGCACGAGTTCGCCTCCGCGGGCCGCCAGGGCGGCCGCCTGCGCCGGCGTCAGCCGGACGACCGTGCGCGGATCGACGTCGGCGGCATCGTCGGCGGCCGACGTCGTCAAGCCGCCGACCGCAAGGAGGGCGACGAGGAGCGCGACGGTGCGTGCGAGCAGGGGCATGATGAACCTGACCCCATTTTACCGCTAGGTCGTCAGCGGGGGCGGCGCGGCCGCGAAGGCGCTGCCGAGCCCGCCGGCCCAGGCTTCGTCGTCCCGTGCCGGTCCCACGGCGGCGAGCACCCGGCTGCGAAACAACTGCCCCTTCTCGATGGCGGTCGAAAACAGCCAGCAGCGGACGCGGAGCAGATCGCCCGCGCGGTCGATGTCGATGTGCCGCACGTCGTCAGGATGGACAGCCACGAGCAGGCTGGGCCGCGCGTCGGCCCCGTGCCCGGCGCGGACGAGCACGGATGTGGCCCGCGCGGGCCGCGGCTGGCCCGGCTCGGCCCGGGTCCAGCGCCACCCGGCGGGCGTGCTCTCCCCCCATGCCGCCTCGGTCGCCACGGCCTCCGACACCACGGCGAGCGCGGAATCGCTCGACACCAGCGCCGTCTGCGCCGAGAGCAGGAGTTCCCAGGCGGCGACGCCGGTCGGAGCGAGCCACGGTCGCCAGAGCGCCGTGGCCCGCAACCGGCGCGGGTCGTCGGGTTCGTAGACGGCGATCAGGTCGGCGCCACGAATCCAGCGTTCCAGCGGACCACATGGGCCGCGCAGGTCGACGCCCAGAAGCCTGATGCCCCGGCCGAGGCCGGCGGGCTCGAGGCCGGCGGCCGGCGTTGCCAGGTCGAGCGTTGCGGCCGGCGCGGATGCCGCGGTCGACGCGACAGTGCCGGCGAGCGACCAGCCGACAGGCGCCGAGGGGTGTGTCATGCAGGGGTCTCCCGATCACGCTGTCTGCAGGGGCCGGCCGCTGCCGTGCGGCGTCGCTCGTACCGACGATTCTGCCGTCGCGCGACCGATCGTGCCAAGCCGGCGGTCGCCGCCGGGTTGCCTTGCGGCGCGCATCCCGGTTCAACTGCCGCGGATCCACACCGCATTCCCGGAGCATGCAGCCATGGCCGATGCCAGTCCTCCCGATCCGCTCGTCGTCGCCGAGGCCGCCGCCCGGGCGGGGGGACGCGTGCTCCGCGACTGGGTCGGCAGGTTCGCCGTGGCCGTGAAGGGGCCGCGCGACCTCGTCACCGAGGCCGACCACGCGTCGCAGCGCGAGGTCCGCCGGATCATCGCGGACGCCTTCCCCACGCACGGCTTCGTCGGCGAGGAGGATGACGGCGGCACGGCCCGGCCGCCGGCGGGCAGCCCGGGCCACGCCGGCAGCGGCCTGCGCTGGATCGTCGATCCGCTCGACGGGACGAGCAACTACGTCCACGGGTTTCCGTTCTATTGCGTGTCGATCGCGCTGGCGTCCGACGACGAGATCATCTGCGGCGCGATCCTCGACCCGGTCCGGGACGAATGCTTCACGGCCCGGCGCGGCGCCGGCGCCTGGCTCGACGGCCGTCCGATCCGCTGCCCGGCGGTCGACGATCCCGCCGACGCGCTGACGGGCGTCAGCTTTCCACCGCACGTCGGCCTCGACGCCAAGGCGGTGGCCGACTTCCTCGCCGTCTTGCCCCGCGTGCATTCGGTGCGCCGCACCGGCTCCACGGCACTCAACCTCGCCTACCTCGCCTGCGGCCGATTGCACGCCTTCTGGGCCCGGCGGATCGCCTGCTGGGACGTTGCCGCCGGCCTGTTGATCGCCCGCGAGGCCGGGGCCGTGATCGGGCCGTTCGGCGGCGCCGGGGAACGGATCCCGCTCGACGATCCGGCCTTTCTGGCCGCCAGCACGCCGGCCCTCCACGCCTTCTTCCACCGACTGTTCGCGGCCGGCGACGACGGCCAGTTGTAGGGGGCGGTCGTAGCGGTTGGAGGGATCGGACGAACGGCCGAGAATGTACGCATTGCGTCGAGTCGCGGGGTAGGCTTGTGAGGGCGCCGTCCACCGGCGGCGCCGTTCAGGCACGGCACGCGCACGGTCCTTCTGATGGTGGGTCCACACATTCCTTTTTTCCTGCCGACGGTGTCGCGGCCGCGGTGCGTCGTCGCCGCGGTCTGGATCGGGCTCGCGATCACGGTTGCCGGCTGGACGCCCGCCCGCGGGCAGGAGCCGGTTCGCGCCGACGCTGCGGCGTCCGAGGCGGCTCCCGCCCCCGCCCGCGAAGGAGGCGGACCGCGGATCGCGGAAGGCCGGCCCGAGCTCTTCTATCTCAAGGGGGAGGACGGGCGGCTCGTGCCCGTGCCCGGCTTCCGCTATCGCGACTTCGTCGAACTCTTCCGGCTCAAGGAAGGCCTGCCCAACGCCGCGCGGCCGCCGGCGGCCGTGCTCGAACTGGTGACGATCAAGGCCGACCTGGCCGACGCCGCCGAGAGCGGCGCGGCGGCCGTCAGCGTGGAGTGCACCGTGCGTCAGACCGAGGCCGGCTGGGCTGCGGTCCCGCTGGCGCTGGACGGGCTGCTCCTTGTCGCGCCGCCGCGGCACGAGGGGCCGGGGCGGATGGTCGTCGATCCGGCCCCTGCCGGTGCCGGCTTTCGGGCCTGGTTTGAGTCCGCCACGGTGCCGGCGGCCAACGCACGGCACATGGTCACCCTCGACGGACGGATCGCCGTCGACAGGAGCGGCGACCAGGAAACGCTCCGCCTCGACGTCCCCGCGGCGACCGCCAGCGCGGTCGAGATCCGTTCACCGCGCCGCGATCCCGAAGTCGTGGTCGAACCGACCGCGCCCGATCGCCGGGTGACCGTCGCGGCCGATGCCAAGGGGAGCGTCGTGCGCGTCGCCGGCCTCGCGGGCCGGGTGCGGCTGCGGATCGGCGGCCGCGGCCGGCCGGATGAGGGAACGGCCGCCGTGCCGCGGGCCGAGGTCGACAGCGTCGTGCGGATCGACGGCCGGGCAGCCTTCACCGACACGCGGATCGTGGTCGAGAACCTGCCGACGTCGGCCACGTCGCTGCGGATCGCGCTGCCCGCCGGCACGGTCCTGCGCGAGGTCCGGCCCCCCGCCGTGCTGCGTTCCCGCGCTGGTGCGGAGGAGCGTCCGATCATCGAGGTCGACGGCGTTCGAAACGAGGCCGGGGCCGCCGTCGTCGAGCTGCGCTGCGAGCGGCCGGTGGACACGAGCGGCGCGCGGACGTTCAACGCCGCCGGCTTCGCCGTCGAGGGCGTCGAGGCGTGGCGGCAGCGCGGGCGGATCAGCCTGGCCATCGACGGCGACTGGCAGGCGGATTGGACGGGCTCGCTCCGTCAGATCGACCCGCCGGCCGCTGCCCGTCCGGCGGGCTTCGTGGCCGCCTTCTCCTACGACGACGTCGGCAGCGCGACGCTCGACGTGCGCGTTCGGCAGCGTCGCAGCCGGGTGGTGGTCGAGCCGGAGTATCGCTACGAGGTCGGCGCGGAGCGGATCGGGTTCGTGGCGTCGCTGCAGGTGGCCACGAGCGGCGCCCCCGTTCCCGGCATCGAGGTGGCGATCGATCCCTCGTGGGTGATCGAGGAGGTGGGGCCTGCGGCGGTGGTCGAAGACGGCTGGACCTTCGAGGCGGGGCGGCTGGTGATCCCGTTCGCGCAGGGGCTGTCGGGAAAGGCGCGCGTGGAAATCCGCGGCGGCCGGCAGATCGATCGGGATGCCGAACGGCTGGACTGGATCCTGCCCGTGCCGGGTCCGCAGAAGACCGTCACGGTCGGCCCGGCGGCCGTGTTCATCGACGCCGCCAGCGACATCGAATTGCAGCCCGACGGCGACGAGACCAAGGGGCTGTTTCGGCAGACGGCCGCCGCCGTGCCGCGAGCCGAGGGGGAGCGGGCCACGCTCGCCTATCGCTTCGACGGCAGCAAGGGCCGGTTCGTGGCCCAACGCCGGTTCCTCCCGCGCCGGGTGGATGCGGACGTCGAGAGCGTCGTCGACGTGGACGATCGCGTCATTCGCGTCGTGGAGACGATCCGCCTCGACGTCCTGCACGTCCCGCTGGAGTTCATCGAACTGCTCGTGCCCGACCAGGCGGCCGGGAGCTTGGAGGTGCGGCAGGAGAAGACACTGCTCGATGCGCTGGACATCGTCGGCGAGGCGGCCACGGACGGGCAGCGCCGGTTTCGCGCGCTGCTCGCGCGGCGGCTGCTGGGCCGCGGCGACGTGCAGGTCGCCTACGAACTGCCCCTGTCGACGCTGGCGGCCGGCTCGAGCGTCGTGATCGACGTGCCGTTCGTCCAGCCGGCCGACGCGCGGATCGCTCGGCAGACCGTCGTCGTCACGTCGGTCAAGGATCTCGTCGCCGAAGTCACGGCGCCGGGCTGGAAGCGCGAGCCCGACTCCGACGCCGCGCAGCCGCGGCGGGCCTGGTTGGCGGCCCGCTCGCAGACCGGGGTGCCGCTGGCGGTCACGCGGCGCCGTGCCGCGGCCGGGGGAGACGTGGCCGTGGAGGCGGCGTGGCTGCGGACGGCGGCGTTTCCCGACCGGCGCGAAGACGTCTACACCTACGCCCTCGCGGGAGGTGCCGGCAGCCTGCCGGTGACGATACCGGCCGCGCTGCGGGCCGCAGCCAGCGTGACGGGAGCCGGAACCGGCCTGACCGTCAGCCTCGACGGCGAATCGCTCCCCCTCGTGCCGGACGACGACGGCCTGATCACGATCGAACTGCCGCCTCGCGCCGCCGCCGAGCGGTCGCGCTGGCTGCTGCAGATCCGCGCGGTCGTCCCCTGGCAACGCGGCCCGCTGGCCCGCTGGACGGCCATGCCGACGCGGGTCGTCCTCGATCCGCCGCTGTTCGCCGACGGCGTGGAGCAGTCGCGGTTCTACTGGGAGGTCGATTCACCTCCCGACGAATACCTGATCGGGGCACCGCGTTACTGGACCGTGCAGCAGCGCTGGGAGTGGAGCCGGCTCGGGCCGGATCGCGTGCCCGTCGTCGATCGGCAGGCCTTGGCGAACTGGGTGCAGGCCGCCGGGACGGCCGACGGCGCGGCGGCTGCGCGGGACGACGCGGACCTGCCGGGCCGTGAGCGGCGGGCCGTCTTCTCCGGCGTCGGCAGGCCGGGCACTGCGCGGCCGTGGCTCGTGCCCGCGTGGTTCATCGTCGCCGTCTGGTCGGGCGCGACCCTCGCCGGCGGCCTGGCGTTCGTCTACTGGCCGGCGGTTCGACGGACGTCGATCGTGCTTGCCGTCGGCGGATGCGCGGCGCTGGCAACCGCGAATTTTCCCGATGTCGCCCCGTTGTGGGCGCTCGGTGCGGCACCGGGACTGCTGCTGGCGATCTGTGCCTGGGCACTGCGGGCGGCGGTCGAGGGAGGAACGAGAACGCCGGTCGTGCCTGTCCCGGCCGGCATGGCGTCGGCGAGTTCACTGACGAGGGTCGCCGGTTCTGCGCCGTCGCTCCTCGTCGGTCCGACGGTGGTCGGCAGCAGCGCGACCGCGGCCGGCAGGGGGACGCGATGAGCCGCCTGGGGCGGGAGACCCGGCATGGCACGGCGCGCGGCGGGAGGCGGGCCGTCGTGCTCGCGGCGCTCGTCGCGGTCTGCCGCTGGCAGGGGACGGCGGCCGTCGAGCCGGCGGCCGGGGAGGCTGCGGAGCCCGTCGCCGGGATCGTCGAGTTCATCCGGGTCCGTGTGCCGGCAGGACGGCTGCAGGACGTGCCTGTCGACGCGGAGCGGCACGTGCCGATGTCGGTCGCGGAGTTCGACAGGGCGCTGGCCAGGCTCGGCCCGGCCGCGGCCCGTGCGGACCAGCCGGTGAGTCTTCCCGCCGCGGCCCGCTACGAGTTGCGGCCGGATGCGACCGGCGGCCTCGTCGGCCAGCTGGTGATCGACGTGGACGACGCCGCGCCGGGGCGGTTCCTGCGCCTGGGAGCGGTCCGGTCGGCCGGAGGCGTGGTGCGGACCGGCCGCGGCGCGGGGGCGGCCGTCGTGTTCGGTCTTCCCGACGGCGGCACGGCGCTGGCGACGCCGGAAGCCGGGACGTACTCCTGCCAGATCGCCTGCCCGCCCGCTGTCACGGGTGGCGGCCGCGTGCATCTCCCGCTGGTGGGATCGCTGACGACGACGATCCTCCTCGAGAACGTTCCCGCGCGGTCGCGGCCGCTGGTGTCGGCCAGCGTGGGCAGTCCGATCGTGCGCAGGATCGATGCCGGCGAGACGTCTTCGGCGTGGCGGATCGACGTCGGAGCCGCAGCGGCGGTCGACATCGAGATCGTGGATGGTGACCGGCCGGCGCCGCGGGTCGCGATCTGGACCCGGGCTTCCGTCGTCGGCGGCGCCGTCGCCGTCACGACGCAGGTCGTGCCGGCCGGCTCCTGGCACGGCGGCGAAATCGTGCTCACCAAGAGTCCGACCCTCAGGCCGACGGCCGTATGGGTCGCCGACGTGGACGACGCGGTCGGATGGCGCGAGACCGACGAGGGGCGGGAACTGCGCATCCGCGTCCCGCCGGCGGCGGAGTCGCGATCAACGCCGCTCCTCGTCGCGGCGATCGGACCCGCGCCGCTCGGCCGGGACTGGGCCGTGCCCACGTTCGCCGTCAACGCGTTGGCCTGGGGCGGGGGCGGGATCGTGCTCACGATCGATCCCGCCGTCGTGGTCGAGGACGTCGCTGCCTCCGGCGCGGGATACCGGATGGTCACGCCGGAGATCGCGGCCCGCTGGCCGCTGCCGCCCGCCGCGCCGGCGGACGACGGCGAGCCGTCGGCGCGGATGCACTTCGAGCTGCAGCAGGCCGCGGGAGCGCCGCAGGTCGTGCTCCGGCCGCGGGCGGCGCGATTCGACGTCGCGCGCGTCACCACGGTCGAGATGACCCGCGAGCGGGTCGTGGGCCAAGCCGCCTGCGATGTGCGGGTCGTGGCCGGCGAGGCGTTCGGCATCGAGGGGCGGATCATGCAGGGCTGGGTCATCGACTCCATCGAGGCCGTCGAGTGGGACGGCGGCCGCGACGAGGATCAGGCCGGCCGGCAGCGCGGATCGGCTGCCGAACGTCGGGTCCTCGAATGGACCGAGCCCAAGCCGACGCGGGCCGGCGTGCGGCCGCTGCGGATCGTGCTCGACGCGGCGGCCACGCCGTCCCGCGGCATCGGCCTGCGGATCACCGGACACCGCCTGAGCGTGCCCTTCGACACCGGCTTCGAGACCGGCGACATGGACATTGTGCGGCTCGTCGGTGAGTCCGCTGACATGTCGGTGGTCGACTTCCGACCCGCTCCCGAGGCGCTCGTCGAGGTCGGCGGCACGCCACTCGGCCTGTTCGATGTCCCGGAGCGGCTCGTACCGCTGGTGGAGGAGACCGCCGCGCGCGGCCGCATCCGCGGCGGCGAGCAGGCGGCCTCGCGCAGGGCCGTGCTCGTGCGTCGCCGCCCGCCGCTCGACGCCGACGTCTCGATCGAGGTTGCGGTGCGCGAGGAGGTGGTCACGCAGACGTTTCGCTTCGCCTGTCAGACGGCCAGCGCCCCGCTCGACTCCTTCGTCGTTCACTTTTCGGAGCCGATGGGAAGCGAGCTGGCGTGGGAACTCGTCTCGCCCGCGGGGGGCGGCCTCGTCGCCCGCCGCGTCGAGGCGACGGACCCCGGCGCGACGGGGCCGCGCGACCGGGGACCGGGAGAGTCGTGGCTCGTCGAACTCTCGCCGGCGGTCGTCGGCCGGGTGCGGGTGCGGGCCGTCCGCGAGGTCCCGGTCATGGCGGCGGTGCCGCTGCCGTTGGCATGGGTCGAGGCGGCGACGCGGCCGGGCGGCACGGTGCTGGTGCGGGGCGAGGGGACGGTCCGCCCCACGGTTCGGAACCGCAGGCTGCGCGAAGTTCCTCCATCCGCTGAGGCCCCGGCGGGCGCCGTGGCCGAGTTCGCCTACTTCGAAACCGATCGGCGCGCGAACCCCGGGCCGGCCGCCGCGGAGGTCCTGGCGCCGCAACCGGACGCGGAATCGCGGGCCTGGGCATGGCACGAGGAGTCGATCGTCTGGTGCCACGACTCGGGTGCCACCGAGATCGAGACGCGATTCGACATCGAGAATCATGGCCGCGACGCCGTCACCCTGCAGCCGCTCGCCGGCCGCCGGCTTCGCGAGGTCCTGATCGATGGCCGTCCGCTCGATCTGCCCGCCATCGACGCGGCCGGCAGCCTGCGGGTTCCGCTGCCGACCGGCACGGCGCGGTTCACGCTCCAGATTCGTGCCCTCGCCGAGCACGTGCCGCGACTTGGATGCTGGTGGATCGAGACGAGCAGCTGCACGCTCGACCTGCCGGTGCTCGATCGGCGGCTGCGGCTGCTGCTGCCCCCTGAACTCGAGGCGGTCACGGTCGGCGGACGGCACCGCGAAGTCGCCGCCCCAGCCCGCGACTGGCG
This sequence comes from Planctomycetia bacterium, assembly GCA_014192425.1. Taxonomy (NCBI): domain Bacteria; kingdom Pseudomonadati; phylum Planctomycetota; class Planctomycetia; species Planctomycetia bacterium. The sequence goes on from BJHK01000001.1 coordinate 139,957, forward strand.
CGAACGGCTCTTCGCCCTGTCGCCCGTCCGGACCGCCGAGGCCGCTCCCGCCGCCGGCGCGGCGGGATCGTTGGCGGTCGGCTTCCGCTCCCGCTGGTTCGTGCCCACGACCGGAGCCGCCGATGCGGTCGGGATCGGCATCGTGCGCCGGCGCCTGCTCGACGCGGTGGCCATCGTCTCCGCCTGGCTGGCGCTCGTCGCAGTGTCGTTCGCCGCCCGACGGTCAGTGGCGGCGTCCGTCGCGCTGTCTGCCGGCGCGGCGGTCGTGGCGCTGTGGACGCCGGCCCCGTTTCACATCGTCACCAGGGTGGCATGGTGGGCCTGTCTGGCCGGCACGGTCGTCGCCGCCCGGAGCCGCGGCTGGCCACGCCGGCCGGTCGTCGCCGCCGTCGTGGCCGCGGTCGCCTGCTGCCCGGTGGCAGCGCTGCAGGCTGCCGACGAATCGGCGCCGCTGCGGGTGCTGGTGGTCCCCGGTGACGATGGTGACAACGTGCTCGTGCCGGAGCGGCTGTTCCGCCTGCTCGCCGCCACGGCAGCCGACGAGGACGTCGGTTTCCGCATCATCGCCTGTCGCATCCGCGTCGACGTCGCGGCGGCCGACGCCCCGTGGAGGGTCGAACTGGATGTGGATGCCGATCCCGGTGGCCGGGTCGTGCTCGACCAACGGCTGTGCGCTGCCCGGTGGCTCGCAGCCGCTGCGGACCCGGCGGCGGTGAGGGTCACGCGGGCTGCCGATGACCAGGTGGCCCGGCTGGCGGCGCTGGAAGGAGGGCGGCTGACGGTGCGGCTGGCGCTGCGGCCGGCGGTCGAGCGGCGCGGCGACGTGGAGTTCATCGCGGCCTGCCTGCCGCCGGCGGCGCGGGCCGTGGTCGAGTTCGTGGACGGCACGGGCCGAGCCGTGCAGCCGGTGGAGGATGCGCTGCAGTGCGAGGTGGCCAGACGGGCCGGTCCCTTCCTGCGCGCTGCCGCGACCGACGGCGCGTGCGACGTGAGCGGCGCGGCCGCGGTGCGGCTCGTGCGGCCGGCGGACGGAAGCGACCGGCTGGTCGGCAGCGGCCTGCGCGGGGTGCGAACGATCAACGAGGTGACGTGGGGCCTCGACGCCTGCCGCCTGCAGGCGACCTTCGAGATCGACCCGGGCGCAGGCATTTCCCGGTCCTTCGTGGTGCTGGCGCCGGCGGCTTTCGTGCCCCGGGCCCCGGAGCCGGAGGCCGAACACACGATCGTGCCGCTGGGTGCGGGCCGCCACCTCGTGGAACTGCGCCGGCCGCGCCGCGGCGTGGACCGGGTCCGTCTCGACTTCCAGTCGATGCTCGCCGATCCGGTCGGCACGTTCACCGTGCCGGAGGCGCGGCTCGAGGCGGCGGTATCCGACATGCTCGAGGTCCGGCTGAACGCGGCAGCCGACCTCGACATCGATGTGGAGCCCCCGGCCGCGGCGCTGCCCGCGAACACCGCCGACGGCGAGCCGCCGCGCAGCGGCTGGGCGTGGCGCACGGAACGTGCCGACGGGAAGCCGGTCGCCGGATCGGGGGCACGACTGTCGGTGCGCCGCAAGCTCCAGCAGGTCCGGGCCACGCAGCGGCTCGGCGTGGAGTTCACCGCGGACGGGGTGCGGCTGCAGTTGCGGGCCAAACTCGATGCTTCGACGACGCCGCTGGCATCGGTCGTCGTCGATGTTCCGCGCGGCTTCAGCGCGACGCGCGTGGCGGTGTTCGAGGACGAGGTGCTGGAGGCCGGTGCCGCGGGCCGTGGGCCGCTGGACATCGAGTGGAAGCCCGGGGACGACGGCCTGGCGATCGTCGTGCAGCAGCCGCGGGCGGGCAGGTTCAGGCTCGAGGTCGACGCCAGCCGAACGAAGCCTCCGGCACGGCGCGGGCCGCTGCCGCTCCTCCGGGCCGAGCTTGCCGGCGGCGCTCCGCTGGCGGTCGAGTGGTGGCAGGCGGATGATGACGCCGGGGGCGTGCGCCATACGGCCGAGGTGACAGCCGCCGGACCGGCACCCGAGTACGAACTGGTGACATCGACGCTTCCCGCCGTGGAACCGCCGGCGGTCGAACTGCCGGAGGCCGCCCTGCCGGCCGCTGGTGCGCAGCCGCGCGGGGTGCTGTTGTCACGGGTTCACGTCGCTCTCGACGATGCCGGTCGGCTGCGGGGCATCGCCCGCTTCGACCTGCTCACGGCGGCCGGCAACGTGCGGCTGCGGCTTCCCGCGCGGACGCGGCTGCTCGACGTGCTGGTGGACGGCCGCGAGGTGCAGGCCGTGCCGGAGGGGCCGGAAGCCTGGGTGGTCAGACTGCACGACTCGCTCTGGCCGCGGTCGGTGTCGGTGGTCTTCGGTGCGGACGTGGGCCCGCGCGGCCGCGCCGGTCAGGTGCGGCTCGCCGCCCCGACGATCGACGGGCTGGACGTGCGCGACGTGTTGTGGACGATCGATCCGGCGCCCGGTGCCATGGTGACGCTGGTCGATTCCGCCCGCCAACTCGACGCGGCTGCGTGGCAGGCGCGTGTCCGTGACGCCGAAGCACTGGTCGTCGATGCCTTCGGGCCGGTGATCGCCGCGACACCGGAGCCGATCCGCGAGCGGTACCGGAGCTTCGCAGCGACGCTGGCGGCTGGTCCGGCGAGCCCGCTGGAGGCGTCATGGGATGACGCGATTCCGCTGCCGGACGGCAGTGGTGGCGGCCGCGTGCACGGCCTCGCTGCGGGGGACGGCACGATTGCCTGCCGCATCGACCGCGTGGTCGACGAGTCGCTGCCCCAGCGGGTGGTCGTGACGGGAGCCTTGGTGGCCGCAATCTGCCTCGCCCGCTTCGTCGCCACGGGGCGAAGGCGGGCCGGCGTGGCAGGCTGAGTGGCAAGCCGGGCAAGCCCGGCAGCGTGAAAACAGGGCTGGCCGGCCCGCGCCCTCGCCGCTACCGTCCGCCCCCTCCCGGGCCGCTGCGGCGCCGGTCGGCGGTCGTGCTGAACCGCCGGCGTGCGCGCCGTCTGCGACGGAAAGGATTCCGCCGCACGGCCGGGTTGCATGGAGGCACCTGTTCGCATGACGCCACAGTGTTCCGCGCCCGCGCGGATGTTCCGCGGATTCATCGCCGCCTGCCTGGCCGCGTTCGTCGGAGCCCAGGCAGCTGGCGGCGCCGACTTCCGCACGGCCAACTTCATCGTCGATGCCCCGACTCCCGATCTCGCCCGGAAGATCGGCGAGGCCGCGGAGCACTACCGGCAGACCCTCGCCGAGGAATGGCTGGGCACGCCGCTGCCGCGCTGGAGCCGGCCGTGCCCGATCAGGGCGCAGGTCGGGCCGCACCTCGGCGCCGGCGGCGCGACGACCTTCGTCTTCGACCGCGGCGAGGTCTACAACTGGACGATGTCGATCCAGGGGAGCGAGGAGCGGATCGTCGACTCCGTCCTGCCGCACGAGATCACGCATACCGTCTTCGCCAGCCACTTCCGTCGCGGCCTTCCCCGCTGGGCCGACGAGGGAGCCTGCACCACGGTCGAGCACCCGGTGGAGCGCGGCCGGCAGCACAAACTACTGCTCGAATTCCTCAGCACGGGCAGGGGGATCGCGTTTCCGGACATGTTCGCGATGCGCGAGTATCCTCGCGACGTGCTGCCGCTGTACGCTCAGGGCTATTCGCTTGCCCGCTACCTGATCGACCGCGGTGGACGGCGGAAGTACGTCGCCTTCGTCGCCGACGGCCTGGCGTCTGACGACTGGTCGCGGGCGCTGGGAAAGCACTACGGCATCGGCAGCGTGGCCCAGATGCAGCACGTCTGGCTCGACTGGGTGAAGGAAGGCTGCCCAGCCCCCAGCGCGGCTGTCGCTGCCGCAGCCCCGCCGACCCGGCCGGGTGGGGCGGCCACAGCGCGTGGCCAGAGCCCCGAACCGGTGGCGGCCACTCCGCCCGACCGCCGGTCGATCTACGCCAGCCGGCAACGGGTGGCGGCGGCTGATCAGCCGCTGGCGCGTTGACCGTCGCCACGTCCCGGCAGGGACCATGGCAGCGCTGCAGTGGCGGTGCGGCGGGCCGCGTCAGGGGATGGGGCCGAGTTCGGGACCGGCTCCCGTCACCAGCAGCGTGATGTGGTAGAAGACCGGCGCGGCGAAGCACATCGAGTCGATCCGGTCGAGGACTCCGCCGTGGCCGACCACGAGCGTTCCGTAGTCCTTGACGCCGCGATCGCGCTTGATGGCCGACATGGTCATGCCGCCGGCAAAGCCCATCACGGCGACCACGAAGCCGGCGAGGGCCGCCTGCCAGGGCTGGAACGGTGGCGCGGCCCACCACAGCGCGGCAGCGAGGAGGGCCGTGCTGGTGGCGCTGCCAAGCAGCCCCTCCCACGTGCGGCTGGAACTGACGGCCGCAGCGACGAGTCGCTGACCGATCATCCTGCTCCAGACGTACTGCATGCAGTCGGCGAACTGCACGAGGAGAATGAGGAAGAACAGAAGCCGGAAGTTCGCCGCTCCCCCCACGCCGGCCGCGGCGGGGATCGGGACTTGCAGCAGGGCCGGAGCGAAGGACAGGCAGTACACGCAGACCACGAGGCCGGCCTGGATTTTTGCGGTCCGCTCGAGAAAGCGCTTGAAGTCGCCGGCGAACGCAACCCGGGCGAGCACGAATAGCGTGGCGTACACCGGCAGGAAGACGCTGAAGATGTCGTAGCGGTTCAGGCCCACGAGCACGTAATGCAGCGGCGTGAACAGGAAAAACACCCAGAACAGCGCTCGATGGTCTCCCTTTCGCGTGGGCGTCAGGGTGATGAACTCCCGCAGCGCCCAGAAGGAGACGAGGCCGAACAGGATGACGGTCGCCACGGGGCCGAGCCAGAAGGCCGCCGCCAGCACCGTGCACAGCACCCACCAGCCTCGGAGACGCTGGTTGAATGCCCGGATCGAGGCCGGGTCGAGGCCGCGATCGGGATGGCGGCGCAGGAACTGCCCGACGCCGGTCGCCGCCGTCAGCAGGGCGAGCACGCTGGCGACGAGCGCGATGGTGAGGGGGTCGTTCATGGGGCGCGATCCCGGCGGGAACCGCTCATTCCTTCAGCGAGATGACGGCTCGTCTCGCCCGGGCAAGAAACTCGAGTTTCGCCTCGCCGCGTTCCAGCCACAAGGGCGGGCCGAAACTGATGCAGGAGAGCAGGGGCACCGGAAGAAATTCCCCGCGCGGCAGGACCCGATTGAGATTGTCGATGTGCACCGGGATGAGCTCGATCTCCGGCCGCTTCTTGGCCAGATAGTACAGGCCGCTCTTGAACTCGCCGATCTCGCCGCTGACGCTTCGCCCCCCCTCCGGAAACACGATCAGGGAACGGGTGCTGCCGGCCTCGCGCAGCATCATGTCGACCGGACTCTGGTGGACCTTGATGTCGGTGCGGTCGATGAGGATGGCGTCGAAGACCTCCTCGGCGAGCCAGCGGCGGATGGCTCCGCGCGACCAGTAGTCCTTGGCCGCAACGGGCCGCGTCAGTTCGCGCACCGGCTGCGGCAGCGACGACCAGATCACGATGGCATCGAGGTGGCTGGTGTGGTTGGCGAAGTAGACCCGCTGGCAGGTGTCGGGTTGGCTGGCAATCCAGCGGACGCTCGCGCCGGCGAGCACCCGGGCCAGCGCCGCGAGGGTCAGGCCCGCGACTCTGCAGAACGGTGACCGGCCGGCGGCGGCCGGGTCGGAAGGCGCCGCCGGTGGGTCGTTGAAGTCTGCCGGGGAGAGCATCGGTTCATCTTCCGCAGCGGCTTGGCCGCCGGTCAATCAGGCCGCCCGGCTGGGACGTGGGGATTGGTGCGTTTTTCGCGTCCCACCGTCGTCGGATCGCCGTGCCCTGGATGGACGATCGTTTCGTCTGACAGCGTGTAGAGATTCTGGCGGATGCCGCGGGCAAGGGTTTCGAAGTCACCGTCCGGAAAGTCGGTGCGGCCGATGCTGCCCCGGAACAGGACGTCACCCCCGAACACGACGGGCGGTTCGACCCGGTCGAGGAGGAAAACCATGTGTCCCGAGGAATGACCGGGAAGCGATCGCGCGACGATGCGCAGCCCCGCGGCCTCGATGACGGCTCCGTCGTCGAGGAGCCGGTCGGCCGGCGGGCTCTTGATCGCCATGCCGAAAGCCGCCGAGAGATTGCCCCCGGGATCGGTGAGCTTCGGTGCGTCAACGCGGCTGATGAGGATCGGGAGCCCGGGCCAGCGGGCCCGCAGCGCGGCGTTGCCGGCGATGTGGTCGGAATGGCCATGGGTGAGGAGGATTGCCGCCGGCTGGAGCCCACGGAATTCCAGCCACTCCACGACGAGGCCCGGTTCGAAGCCCGGGTCGATCACCACGCACTCGCGGCTTTCCGCGCGCGACAGCACGTAGGTGTTCTCGCCGAAAGGCTGGGACTCGATGCGGGCCAGCTCGAAGCCTTCCGGGGCGGCGAGCAACTCGGGATTGGGCATCGGGAGGGAGGTCAGGCTGGGTCAGGTCAGGCGGATGGGGGCATCTGGAGGATGGGTCGAGCATGAACTGACTGGGTCGCGTTCACAAGTCGCCCGGCTGTTTCACTGTATTTCGCCGGCTCTGCTCCGATTTCGCGGGCTGACTGGGGTGGCGGCCGTGAGCCGGGCAGGATACAGTCCGGCCCTCGTTCCCAGGCATGGCCGACCGCGCGGTCCATGCCGGGCTGAGGCCGGGTTCCGATCCTTTCGGATCTACCGGCGGTTCCGGGACGAGATACGCGGGGTTAAGGCTGGCAGCGGCACGGGCGATACTCACCGAAAGTCCCGCGGCGACCGAGGACAGGCAGGGCGGAGGAGGAATCCGCCCTGGAAGGTCGCCAGCAGCGGGGTTCCATGGAGGGAATGATGGCGGTTTGCGCAGCGGCGGTTCGGGAAACGGTCAGTACGCCTGCTCGTGGAGCCAGGTGCGGGCTGGTCGCCCTGGCAGTCTTCGTCGGCTGCGTGTCGATCGCGAGCGCCCAGCAGGGGCCGGGGCTCGTGCCCAACGGTGACGTGGCCCGCGGAAATGCGGACGCCAGTGATGCGGCGGCGATGGTCGCCGAGGGGCATCCGCTGCAACCGGCCCTGGAACTCGCCACGCGCGGCCTGGCCGGCCTGCGCGGCAAGATCAAGGACTATTCCTGCACGGTCGTCAAGCGGGAACGGATCGACGGCAAACTCGGCGAGCACGAGTACATGTTCGCGAAGATCCGCCACGAGCCGTTCAGTGTCTACCTTTACTTTCTCTCGCCTGACGCGGTGAAGGGGCAGGAGGTGATATACGTCGATGGGCAGAACGACGGCAATATGCTGGCCCACGCTGGCAGTGGCGTGCGGGCCCTGGTGGGCACGGTTTCGCTCAAGCCCCAGAGCCAGCTTGCGATGACCGGCAATCGGTATGCGATCACCGAGCTCGGCGTGGAGAATCTGGCCAGGCGACTCGTGGAGGTCGCCGAGCACGACAGCAAGTTCGGCGAGTGCGAGGTGAACTTCTTCCCCAATGCCAAGGTCAGCGGTCGCGTCTGCACCTGCGTGCAGGTCGTTCATCCGGTGCCGCGGCGAAATTTCCGCTTCCACCTGGCCCGCGTCTTCATCGACGACGAATACACCATCCCGATTCGCTACGAGGCCTATGACTGGCCGCACGAGGCGGGAGGGAAGCCGGTGCTGATGGAGGAGTACACGTACGTGAACGTGAAGATCAACAACGGCTTCACGGATGCCGATTTCGACCCGAAAAACACCGCCTACAAGTTCGGCGGCAAGTGATCGCCCCAGCCGCAATCGCTCTGGCGGCGGACGGTGATTTTCGCGAGACTCGCCCCGGCGGGACCGGCTCGGGCCGTGGTTCCGGTCGTGTGACTTCCGGCCTGTGGTGTCCGGCATGGGGCGTGAAGCAAAAATTCTTCTCGGTTTCCTCGGCCTGCTGGGCGGCGTCTTCTGTGGCGTCCTGGCGATGAAGTTGTTCGTGCACCGCCCGCCGACCGGCGTTGGTCCGGACATGCCGGGTGTATTGGCGGCCGGCCGCGCGTCCCGAACTTCCGGGGATGGCCCTGTCTCGGGTTTGCCGGCACGTGCTTTCGCGGCAGCGCCTCCGTTGATGAGCGTCGCGGCACAGGCCCTGCCGAATGACGCGGTCGCAAGGGGAGACGAGCTGCAGGGCCCGGAGCACGAGTCAGCGCTCGGCTCACGGAGGTTCGAAGCGGCGCTGGAGTCGCAACCGGTGGAGACGGCCTCCCGATTTTCTGACCGGGGCGCCGATGTTGGCGACCTGCCGAGGGATGTGTTCGTGAAGCCGGTCGGTTTCGAGGATGCCGTGTCGTTGCCTGTTGGCGATGTGTCGCCGGCATCTTCCCCGGTCGGGAAGGGGGGGGCGACGGCTCCTGCGGGACAGGCAGTCGCGGCGCCGGCAGTCGCGGGACAGGCATTGGTCGCGACCGGTGCGACTGCGTTAGTCAGTGGCTACGAGGTGCAGCCTGGCGACTCGTGGTGGCGCGTCGCGGAACGCGTTTACGGTGACGGTCGTTTGTATCGAGCGCTCTTTGCTTGGAACCGGGCGATTGATCCACGCGTAGCACTCGTTCCAGGAACGCGTTTGGAGGTGCCGCCGCTCGGGCGGTTGGTGACCGTCTGGCCCCGTCTTGTGCCAGCGTTGCCAGCGGCAGCGTTGCCAGCGGGACAGGCATCGCCGTAAAGCCCGCGGCGACGGTGCCGGAGGAGCGATCCTGAGACCAGTGGCACTGCCTTGGAAATCTTGATCCAGGCGATACGGGGCCTAATGCCCAGCCGGCAGGGAACCTGTCGACAATGAGACGCCAAACCGCTGCTGCCCAATGATTCAGATTCGGTGAAAGAGCAGTGCAAGCATTTCTTGCCTGGAAGCGGTTACCTCAACACGCTGACTGCAGTTACACGCAGCCGAACGCATTCTCGACGCGATGACGTCCGAGTCGGAGAGCCACCGCCTTCAGGCGTTCGGGGCGTGTCGTGCAGTAGTTGCCCAGCCATCGTGTCTTGTGCAGCAGATGGTTCATGGCGTTGTTCCAAGTCGCTGCAGAAGCGCCAATTCTCTCGATGATCGCCGCCACCTTACGGGAAAGTCGCGCCCGGCCGGAGCGGCATAGGCGAGCCGTCCAGTCAACGAGTTGCAGGTAGCCAGAAAGAGAGAAGCCAACCAACAGTCCTTCTCGTGTGCTGCCTTGCCCTCGGCGGTCTTGCAGTGGACAAAGCCAGTGGAGTTGCTCGATATTGCCCTCCAACTGTGCCGCCGCCGATGAGCCCGCCTGAAACGCCGCTTGGAGCCTTGCAAGGGCATTCATTTTTCGAACGTGACGAATGCGTTGCCGAATCGAGGTGTGAAGGCTGTCTTCAGGAAGTTTTGCAATCCCCGCGGCCAGCGGGTTGAGGTCGATGTAGGCACACGTCGCGAGCAGGGCTGCCTCATCAAGAATGGCGATCGACTTGTAGCGGGCCTCCCAGAAAGTTCCTCTGCAATTGTCCTCCTTGTTCGCCAGCCGCGACAGTGGCTCCTTGATCGCTTTCATGAACCACCCGAGGTCGGACAACCGTTCTCGGATAGTCCCGACTCGGCCTGGGTTCCTGCATTGCTGATCGACCCACGCCTTGACCTCTTCTGGGGACTGCATGTCGAGGCCTCGGGGCGGATAGATCGCGATCCAGCGCCGGAGCACTTCCTCGTCACTCCAGCCTGCCGCCACCTCGGGATCAATCCGGCAGAGAATGTGGAGGTGATTGTCCAGTATCGCGAAGCCACTCACCGCTATCGCAAAAGAATGGGCAAGGTCCTCGAGCCGCATTTCGACCCACAATTTCCGATGTTCAAACCCTCGGCCACACAACGATGCCTGACGCACGCATCTTGAAATGCAGTGGTAGTGCCGAGTGACTGCAGTATCCACGAGTTGCCGTCGTGCCATTGTCATGCCGCAATCCTCCAAAAGTGAACGTCAGTACACTATCAGGAGGTAGGCACGGTGTCAATCGAGTGCGTTGCGAGTTGCTGCGGCACGCAGTTTTGCAGATCTGCTGCGCGGATTCAGCCTGATTTCCTCGGCCGAAGCCTCGACCGGTTTTCGCGTGAGTGACTGCCACACCTGCTGGTTGCGGAAGGCTTCCTTGACGAGCCTGTCCTCTAGCGAATGAAACGCAATGACAACCAGCCGGCCGCCGACTGATAGCCGGCTCGGTATTCGTTCGAGGGCGACCTGCAGCGATTTGAGTTCCTGGTTGACGGCGATCCGCAGTGCCTGGAATGTGCGGGTGGCGGGGTGAATCCGGGCCGGTGCTTGTTGACGGGGAACCGCCGCCATAACGATAGCGGCAAGTTCACGCGCCGACCGGATCGGACTTCGCTCGCGTGCCGCTGCAATCCGCCGCGCGATCCGCCGGCTGAACCGCTCCTCGCCGAATTCGTAAATGAGGTCGGCGAGGCTCTCTGGCCGCATGCGGTTGATCAGTCGCCAGGCGGGTTCTCCCTCGGTCGGGTCGAAGCGAAGGTCCAAGGGGCCTGCGGATTCGAAGGAAAAGCCACGGGAATCATCGGCCAACTGATCACTCGAGAGGCCGACGTCGAGAAGAACGCGATCGACGGTCGGTATGCCGAGGGCATCGAGAACCTCGGGAATATCGCAGAAATTAGCTTGTGCAAACCGCAGTGGGCGACCTGCGAACTCACGAACTCCGCGATCGATGGCGCAGGGGTCGCGGTCGATCGCCACCACGAGCCCCTGGTTTCCGACCGCGTCTGCGAGCAATCGAGCGTGACCGCCGCCCCCGAGAGTGCCGTCGACGACGGTCATGCCGGAGCGAATGTCCAAGTACGAAGTCACCTCCGCGGCGAGAACAGGAATGTGGACGGAGATATTCATGTCGGGGTTCACAAACCCAACATCATATCCGGCGGGCGGTTTTGCGGATGGGCAGCGGGACGCCTTTGGAAAGCGGGTGCTCTGTCCAGGCCGAGCAGCGGTTGCCTGGTCTCTTGAGACGCATGCCCGTCCCTGCCTGTCCTTTTGCGAGCCCCGTCCCTGCCTGTCCTTTTGCGAGCCCGGATGCCTGTCCCGCAGCGCGTCGCAAGGCACCGCGGAACAACGGCCAGACTGGACGCTGGGCCGCGTATGATTGCCGGTTACACTCGTCGTTATGGGAGATGCCGATCTTTACGAGTATGACCTTCCCCGTGAACTCATTGCCCAGGAGCCGCTCGCCGACCGGCCTGCGGCCCGACTTTTGCATCTGCACCGCAGGACAGGCATCATTGCCCATCGCCGCGTTCGGGACCTGCCAGACATTCTGCGAGCAGGTGATCTACTCGTCGTGAACGACACGCAGGTCCTGCCAGCTCGACTGCGCGGTCGGCGACTGGAGACCGGTGGTGCCTGGGAAGGCCTGTTCCTGCGGGCAGCCAGCGACGAAGAGCATCCCGGGGCTTGGGTGATCCTGGCCCAGACCCGTGGCCGAATGCACCCTGGCGAGCGGATCGTGCTCAGAGACCGGTCCGATGTCGACGCCGGGATGCTGCACCTCGTCGGCCGGACGGCCGGCGGCGGCTGGCTGGCCATGCCCGACGAGCAGGGGCCATTCGCCGCGATCCTGGCCCGCGTGGGGCATGTGCCCCTGCCCGGCTACATTCGCAAGGGCATGGCGGTCGCGGCGGACATCGACCGCTACCAGACCATTTTTGCCCGCGAGCCAGGGTCGGCCGCCGCTCCCACCGCGGGCCTGCACTTTACTCCCGAACTGCTGACCACACTCGCTGAACGTGGCGTTCATAAGGCTGCCGTCACGCTCCACGTCGGGCTCGACACGTTCCGGCCGATTTCGACCGAATCGGTCGCCGAGCATCCGATGCACAGCGAGTGGTGTGCCTGTCCTGCGGAGACTGTCGCGGCCATTCGCGAGGCGAAGGCCCGCGGCGGACGGGTGGTGGCCGTGGGCACGACCGCCGTCCGCACGCTCGAGACCGCAGCCCGCGCCGGCGGCGTGGCGGATAGCCTCGTCCCATGGAGCGGAACCACCGACCTGTTCATACGCCCCGGCTTCGACTTTCGCGTCGTCGACTGCCTGCTCACCAACTTCCACATGCCGCGTACAACGCTCATGGTGCTCGTCTGCACGTTCGCCTCCCAGTCCCTCATCGAGCAGGCGTACGCCGTGGCGATCCAGGAACGATACCGGTTCCTGAGCTACGGCGACGCCATGCTGATCGACTGACCGCATGCTTGCATGGGCGAGGCTCGTCAGGCCGTTCATGGGACGGTTTCGGCAGGCCAGGAATCGACGGAGGACAGGCATGACCCTTTCGAACCTTTCGCCCTCCAAGTGGAACATGTGAGAGACGACTGGGCGTCAGGCTTGCACGTCGGGAGAAACGCCCGTGGGGCCGGAGGAAGCGGCTCGTTGTGCCGCGAAACAGCCGGTGCCCTGGGCAGGCGGTTCAGGGAGCGGCGCCGACGTCGAGGGCGAACTCGGTCGCAAGCCGCAGGGCGGTTGCCGCCGTCTCCGAGCCGGGCGCGGTTTTCTGGATGCCGCGGACGGCATCGGTCATCTGCCGCCGCGTCGGCGCCGGCACCGCCTTCACCATCTCTGGGGTGATCTTCCCGTCGGGCTCGTCGCCGAAGGCCCGCAGCACGTTGGCCCGCAGTACCTGGAGCTTCGCGAGCTGTTGGGCAGCCTTGATGGCTGTCTGAAAGCCCTTGTCCTTCTTCCACTCCCGGAGCGTGTCGGCCGCCTCGGCACCGACGTCGCTCCCCTTGAAGGCGGTCGAGCAGCGCTGCACGAGGTCGGCTGCGCCGGCGGGGTTCGCGGCCTTCATCTCCACCCCTGCGGCGAGCATGCGCCGGCCATGGGCCTCGAGCTTCTCGACGACGAACTTTGCCTCGTCGGCCGTGGCCGCGTCCTTCGACGAGGTGAGCGAGGCCGCCTTGCGCAGCGCGGGCCCGAAAGCCGCCTCGTTCCGCAGCCCCTCGTTGAGGGCGGCGAGCTTCTCCAGGCGCCGCCCCTCGAGGAGCCCCGACGGGGCCGCCTTCACGGCCGCGAGGATCGCGTCGTGAGCCCGGAAGGGGGATCCGCGATAGACGCACTTCCCTGTGTGGTCGAAGAGCATGCAGTGCGGAATGCCCTGGAAGTCGTTGCCGCCCTGAACCGAGGCTTCGGCGACGATCGTGAACGTGATGCCGAGTTCGGCCGCCGCCGCGCGCACGGCGGCGGGGTCGCCTCCCTGCGCGTGGGCCCCGATGACGACGAGCCCCTGCGGGGCCAGTTCCTGGTGGGCCTCCTCGAGCTTCGGCATGCTGGCGATGCAGGGGGGGCAGCTGACGCCCCAGAACTCAAGCAGCACGACTCGGTGGGCGAGCGACTGGGGCGTCAGCTGCGGTCCCGACACGTGACTACCCAACTGGATGCCGGCGGTCGTCACGCCCATGTTGAACTCTTCGGCAGCGCGCCCGGTCTCGAGCACCGCCACCATCACCAGCCCGCCGGCCAACGCCGCGGCGAATCGCCGGATTCTCATCGACCGAATCTCCTCGCGGCTCTTGGGTTCATTCCCTCCCCGACAGCGTACCGGCGTGCTCCCTTCCCGGCGACAACCGCGTCGCTGCGCGGACCGCCGCCCGCGTCGCCGGGCGGACCGGCGCGGGCCGCCGGCTTGAGAAGTCCCGGCGCCAGGGGCTATTCTGCGGGAGACAGGCACGCGGCTCGGGATCGCGGCCGCGGAAGACATTCGACGAGGAGAGGACGATGGCGAATCCGCTGGACGAGGACGTGCTCGTGGTGCCGCGGGCACTGTTCGACAGGCTCGGCGCGTTCCAGGGCTTTTGCGCCGACGCCGCCGCCTACCTGCCGGAACTGCTCGACCCCGCGCAGACGTCGTGGCGACCGCGGGCGCACGTCGAGGACGATCCGTCGTTCAAGCAGTTGATCCCCTACTGCGTCCTCGCCTGGCGAAACGCCGCCGGGGACGACCGCTACTTCGCCTACACACGCGGGGGTGGCCAGGGAGAGGCCCGGCTCCGCGCCAAGCGGTCGGTCGGCATAGGGGGGCACATCTCCAGCACCGACGGAGCCCACGGCGACGACACCTCCTACGAAGCGGGCATGCGGCGTGAACTGGCCGAGGAGATCGCCATCGACGGGGGCTGGCAATCGCGGTGCGTCGGGCTGATCAACGACGATTCCAACGCCGTGGGGAGCGTGCACCTGGGGATCGTTCACGTGCTGGAACTGGAGCGGCCAGCCGTCGCGCCGCGCGAGGCCGCGGTCGCCGGCTGCGGCTTCGAGACGCTCGTTGCCCTGCTCGCCGACCGGGAACGGTTCGAAACCTGGTCGCAGATTACCCTCGACGCGCTGGCCGCGGGGAACGTGCGCTGAATGGCCGCGGCCGACCGTCCCGCCACGATCTACCTCGACAACCACGCCACGACCCGGCTCGACCCGCGGGTTCTCGAGGAGATGCTCCCCTGGCTCACCGACCGCTACGGCAACGCCGGCAGCGCGACCCACGAGATGGGCCGGGAGGCCCGGGCCGCCGTCGAGGGGGCACGGGAGGAGTTCGCCGCCACGATCGGCGCCACGGCCCGGGAGATCGTGTTCACGAGCGGGGCCACCGAGAGCGCGAACCTGGCGATCCTGGGGACGGCGGCGCGGGCCGAGAGCTCGGGCCGCGCCGCCGGGCACGTGGTCACGCTCCTCACCGAGCACCACGCCGTTCTCGACCCGCTCGACCACCTGGAGCGGATGGGTGCGGCGGTGACGCGGCTGCCGGTGGGGCGGCAGGACGCGCCGGCAGACGCGGCGGGCCGCATCTCGCTGGCGACCCTGGAGGAGACGCTGCGGCCGGAGACGTTTCTCGTCTCGGTGCTGCTCGCCAACAACGAGATCGGCGTCGTGCAGGACGTGGCGGCGATCGCGGCAGTCGTGCATGATCGCGGTGCTCTCCTGCACGTCGACTGTGCGCAGGCCCTTGGCCGGATGCCGCTGGACGTGGACGCGATTGACGCCGACCTGGCGAGCTTCTCGGCGCACAAGTGCCACGGTCCGAAGGGGGTGGGAGCGCTCTACGTGCGGCGCCGGGGCCGGGCCGTCCGCGTGGCGCCGCTGGTCTTCGGCGGCGGCCAGGAGCGCGGGATGCGCAGCGGAACGCTCGACGTGCCGGGGATCGTCGGGCTGGCGGCGGCGGCCCGGCTGGCACGTGACGAGGGGCCGGCCGATGCCGCCCGCATGCGTGTGCTGCGGGACAGGCTCTGGGAGGGGCTCGCGGCCCGAGTTCCCGGGCTGGCCCTCAACGGCCCGGCGCTCGATGCCGTTAACGCTGCCGGGCGGCCACTGCGGCTGGTCAACAACCTGAACGTCCGCGTTCCGGGGGTGGACGGGCAGACACTGCTCGCCACGCTGGCCGACGCCGGGCTGGCACTGAGTTCCGGGAGCGCCTGCTCGTCGGAGAGCCCGCGGCCGAGCCACGTCCTCCTCGCGCTGGGGCTCGACGATGACGAGGCCCGGGCAAGCCTGCGTTTTGGACTGTCGCGGTTCACGACGGCGACCGAGATCGACACGGCCGTCGAGCGGATCGCCGCCGGCGTCGAGCGTCTTCGCGCCCTGTAGTCCATCGCCGGGAGAGGACCTGTCTCCGTGCAGGCCGGTGCGGTTGGGGGACGGTCAGGCGGGCGCGATGGCGTCGATCTTGGCGGCGAGGATGAAATCGTTCTCGGACAGGCCGCCGATGGCGTGCGTGAAGATTTCAATCCAGACGTTGCGGTAGCCCTCGACGTGCAGGTCGGGGTGGTGCTGCTCGCGTTCGGCGAGCGCTGCCACGTTGTTCACCAGTTTCACGGCCTCGCGAAAGTTCT
Organism: Planctomycetia bacterium; assembly: GCA_014192425.1. Classification (NCBI taxonomy): domain Bacteria; kingdom Pseudomonadati; phylum Planctomycetota; class Planctomycetia; species Planctomycetia bacterium. Next base: position 155,803 of record BJHK01000001.1, read on the forward strand.
TGAGCCGCACATCGCGACGGATCCGCGTGCCGTCGTGGGTGAGCCGCCAAGCGGGCAGGGCACCAAGTTGGGCCTCGGCCTCGGCGGTCGAATACCTGGGGACGCCCCCTTCGCAGGGAACGCAGTTTTTCGCGGACAGATCGCAGGCCTGTTTTGGAGTTTGCATGGCCGAATCGTAGCAGACGCCCCGCAGGGGACAGGCACGCGATCGCAGAAAGGACAGGCATAGGGTCGCGAAAAGGAATCGCGAAAAGGACAGGCACGCAACTGGCCACAATCGAGCGCCGGAGCCACTTTCCACCGCGGCGGGGGCCGTACCTCGCGTTCCGGACGCTCGCTCCGGCCCCCCAGGCCTCCGCTCACTGCGTGTCGGCTTCGCTCCGCCATCCTGGCTGCGCTCGCCTCCCCAGCCCGGCCCGCGAGGCACCGCCAACCCCCACCGAATAGGCCCAAAAGACCCAAAAGACCTTGAACCAAGCCTCGAGACATGCCTGTCCTTTCGTGGAGCGGTGAGACATGCCTGTCCTTTCGCGGATTTCGAGCCATGCCTCGAGCCATGCCTGTCCTTTCGTGGAGCGGTGGCTTGACGGCCGGGCCGGAGGGGTCAATAATCCCCATGAATTTTTGATTCATCAAAAATAAGTTTTTGGGCTTTCAAAATGCGTGTTCTTGGGCGGGTACCTCGGAAGGCGTTCACGCTCGTCGAACTGCTCGTGGCGATCGCCATCATCGCCGTCCTGATGGGCCTGCTCATTCCCGGCGTGCAGATGGCCCGCGAGAGCGGTCGCAAGGTTCACTGCCGGTCCAACCTGCGGAGCATGGCCCTGGCAGTGCAGTCGTACGAGACCGCGCACCGCGTCTTTCCCTCAGGCTACGTGGCCAACCACGCGGCGTCCGACGTCGATGCATCGACGCTCGATGCGTCGCCAGGCACCAGCTGGGGGCTCGCGATCGCGGCGTTCCTCGAGGAGCAGCGGGCAGCGGCGGCGGTGCGGCCGAACGACCCAGCGTGGAGCGTGGCGAGTCCCCAGGCGGCCGATGTCGTGGCCCTCGCACTCCCCATCTTTCTCTGCGCGTCGGCGACCGGGCCGCGGGACCCGTTCGCCGCGCGCCGGCCCGATGGCAGCCCGCATCCGTCCGGCGCCCGGCTGGGAAGGTCGCACTACGTGGCCAATGCCGGTCACGCCGATCCGTGGGATGAGTCGCCGCCACGCCGGTCGTGGGACGGCATCGCCAATGGGCCGCTGTATCGCAATTCACGAATTCGGGCGGCGCAGATCACCGATGGCCTGTCGCAGACGGTGTTTCTCGGCGAGCACACGTCCGCGGTCTCCGAAAAGGCGTGGGCGGGCGTCGTGCCCGGAGCGGCCAGTCATCCCGGCGAACGCGTGGCAACGCTCCTCGGTGGGCATGCCGATGCCGCGGCGGCGCTCGTCCTCGTCCACAGCGGCCCGGCCGAAGACGAGATGCGGATCATTCATCCGCCCAATGATCCCGCCGCCCACGCCGATCAGATGTTTTCCGATCACCCTGGCGGGGCCCACGTGGCGATGGGAGACGGCTCGGTGCGGTTCGTGTCGGAGCTGATCCACCAGCCGACCTGGGCCGCGCTGTCGAGCATCAACGGCGGCGAGGTCGTCCCGGGAGACCGCAGCGAATGACGCCAGAGCTCACGCTCCCGAGCATCCTCGCGCGAGTGCTGCTGGTGGTGGTGATCCCGCTGGGCACGGGATGCGGTCGGCCGGTGCCACAGGTTGCCCGCGAAAATATCCGCTACGCACAGGCCCTGCGGACGGCCGCCAACAGCCGGGACGCCGCCGGGTTCGAGAATGTCGCGCGGACGATCGAGCGCGATGCGCAGGCCGGACGGATCGCCGCCGACGAGCAGGCGGTGTATGCGGAGATCGTCGCCCTGGGCAGGGCGGAGCGGTTTGCGGATGCCGAGCGACGCTGCCTGGCGTTTCTGCGGGAGCAGGCCCGGCGCTGACGATCCAGCCGTACCGGCGTGGACGCCCGGCCCCGGCCAGCTGGCCTCGGCTTGGCCGCCGCCGAGGAGCGGGATATACTTTTCACACCACGGGTTGTGAGATTTCGGCCCGGGACGTCATCCAGCAGGAGGTTTCAGGACATGTCGGTCATTGTCACGGAAAAAGCCGCCCTCGAGGTCAAGAAGATCATCACCGAGCAGAAACTCGACCCCGCCACCGTGCTTCGCGTGGGCGTTGCCGGCGGTGGCTGCAGCGGCTTCCAGTATTCGCTCGGCTTTGACACGCAGTTCGACCCGAAGGCCGACACCAAGACCGACCAGCACGGCGTGGCCGTGGTCGTTGACAAGAAGAGCGACCTGTTTCTCGACGGCACGACGCTCGACTTCCACGAGTCGATCGACAAGCGCGGCTTCACGTTCAACAATCCGAACGCCAAGAAGAGCTGCGGCTGCGGCAGCTCGTTCCAGGCCTGATCGTGGCGGACGCAGGGGCGGAACGGGTCCGGATCGTCGGCATCGGTGACGACGGCATCGACGGCATGACGGCCCACGCGCGGCGGCTCGTGGAATCGGCTGACGTGTTGCTCGGTCCGGAGTCGTGCGTTTCCGTGCTCCCCCCGGCAGTCTCCGCGCGGTTGCAGCGGGTGGCGAGCCTCGAGGACCTCGTCGAGCGGATCGAGGGTGCGAGTCCGGGCCGCATCGTTGTCCTGGCGTCGGGTGACCCGCTGTTCTACGGCACGGCCCGCTACGTCTGCAGCCGGCTCGGCAAGGACCGGTTCGAGGTGGTGCCGCACGTCAGCAGCATGCAGCTGGCGTTCGCCCGGGTGAAGGAGTCGTGGGAGGAGGCGTTTCTCGCCAACCTCTCGGGACAGTCGATCGAGCGGGTCATCGACAAAATCCGCTCGAGTGATACCGTCGGCCTGTTCACGAGCGAGCAGTGGCCCCCGGCGGCCGTCGCCCGGGCGCTGCTCGACGAGGGCGTCGACGCCTTCCACGCCTACGTGTGCGAGAACCTCGGCTCGCCCGACGAACGGGTCACGCAGGGATCGCTTGCCGACATCGCCCGCGACTCGTTCGGTCCGCTCAACGTCATGATCCTCGTCCGCAAGGCCCGGGCGGCCGACCGTCCCGGGCACGTCGGCACGCGGCTGTTCGGCAATCCCGATGAATGCTTCCTGCAGTCGCGGCCGAAACGCGGTCTGATCACGCCCGCGGAGATCCGCTCGCTCGTGCTCGCCGAACTGGCGCTCGGGCCGACGAGCGTTGTCTGGGACGTCGGCGCGGGAAGCGGCTCCGTTGGTCTGGAGGCGGCGCGGATCGCCCATGCCGGCGCCGTCTACGCCATCGAGATGGACCCGGATGACCACCAGTTGATTCGTGAGAACGCTGCGACGTTCGGCGTCGCCAACCTGCATCCCGTGCTCGGACGGGCCCCGGAGGCGTGGAGCGGACTCCCCGACCCCGACGCGGTGTACGTCGGCGGCAGCGGCCGCGAGGTGGCGATGCTGGTGGAGAAGGGCTGGGAGCGGCTCCGCCCCGGCGGCCGGCTCGTCACCGGCTGCAAGAGCATCGACAATCTCGCCGCGGTGCACGCGCACCTCAGGGCTCGATCGGCCGACGCCGCCTACTGGATGGTGAACATCGCCCGCGGCATCGAGCAGCTCGACCGGATCCGTTTCGAGGCGATCAACCCGGTGTTCCTCATCGCGGCGACCAAGCCTTCCTGACCAACGCGGGCGGCATGAACGCATCTTTCCAGCTCCCTGAGCCGCTCGACGTGATCGCGGTGGGCGCCCACCCGGACGACGTCGAGATCGGCTGCGGCGGAACGCTCGCCCTGCTCGCCGCCCGCGGCGCCCGCGTCGGGATCGTGGACCTCACCGACGGTGAGCCGACGCCGCGGTCGAGCGGCCCGGAGGAGCGGCTCGCCGAGGCGGCCGCCGCGGCCAAAGTGCTCGGCGTGACGCACCGCGAGAACCTTGGGTTTCCCAACCGGCGCCTGTTCGACGGCTTCGAGGTCCGCGTGGCGCTGGCGAAGGTGTTCCGCCGCTGGCGGCCAAGGCTCGTGCTCGGACTCGGCGACCGCACGCCGCTGGCCTCGCCCGATCACGCCCAGGCGGTGGCGATCACGGAGGCGGCAGTCTTCTACTCGCGGCTCACGAAGTGGGACGACACGTTCGCCGGGCTACCGGTCCACACGGTGCCCCAGCTCTGGACCTATTTCCTTTTTGCCGGCGTCCCCGGCGTGCCGCACGGCCACTGGCCGCTGGTGGTGGACATCGCCGCACATCTGGAGACGAAACTGGCGGCGATCGGCTGCTACCGCTCGCAATTCCCGCCGGAGAAGGCCCACGTCTTCCCACGGGTGCGGTCGATGGCCGAAACGGTGGGCATGATGGCGGGCTGCGCGGCCGGGGAACTGCTCGCCGGCAGCCGGATGCCGCTGACCACCGACCCGCTGGGGATGCTGTTTCCAGGCTGATGGCATGGGGCATTCTTGACCGGTGAAAAGTAGATTCATGAGCAGCAGCGACAAATCCCTGTCGCGATGCGATTGCAGACGATGAATGGTTTATGCATGCCTCATGAACGCTGCCCGTCACCTGCCACCGACCGCCTGGCCGAGCAGCTTGACGCTCGCCACGGCGAGCACGGCCGCCATCAGCAGCCGGAGCGCCGGCACCGGCAGGCGGAAGGCGCCGAACTGCGAGCCGACGAGACCGCCGGCGGCGGCCGCCGCCACGGCCGCGAGGCCGAGCGGCGGCAGGCTGCCGCCGGTGGCGAGCCCGCCGGCGAGGCCGGCCGCTGAGTTCACGAGGATGAACGGGGCGGTGACGGCGGCGACCTGCTTGACGGGCGCCGCCCGCAGCCAGAGCAACAGCGGCGTGAGAAACACGCCCCCGCCCACGCCCGTGAGCCCGGAGAGGAGGCCGATCGCGGCACCGAGGGCGAGGCTCACGAGCAGCGGGAGCGGTCGTGATTCCGCCGCCCCGCCGGCATCCATTCGGCCGTCGGCCGGCCCGCGGGGACCGACCGCGTGGGACTCGACCACGATCCTGGCGGCCGACACCAGGAGCACCGTGGCCAGCAGGCCCTCGAACGCGCCGGTGGCGAGTTTCCAGGCGCCACCGATCGCCGCGCAGGGGACGCTGCCCACGGCCAGCGGCAGGAACAGCCGGCGGCGAAAGTGCCCGGCGCGGGCGAACTGCACGGTGCCGATCGCGGCCACGACGAGGTTGAGCATGAGCGCCGTCGGTCGGATGACCTCCTTGGGCAGTCCGGCGAGCGCCATCACGGCCGTGTAGCCGGTGGCGCCGGCATGCCCCACCGCGGCATACAGCAGGGCGACGAGGCCGATCGCGATCGTGACCCAGGGTGTCATGGAATTGTCGCGCTCCAGTGGCGGGCGCGGATGGCGACGAACACACGCAGCCCACGACCGCCGGCACAAGGTAGCATGGAGCCTATTCGTCGCGCACACGACGCCGCTTCGCGCCGGACACGGCCCCGGAAGAGAGTGATCATGGACTCCACACTGCCTGACGTCGTCGTGGTGGGTGCCGGCATCGCCGGGTTGTGCGCCGCCGAGCGGCTCGTGGCCGCCGGCCTGAGGGTCGTCGTGCTCGACAAGTCGCGCGGCAGCGGCGGACGCATGGCGACGCGCCGGGTCGGTGCCGCCGTCTGCGACCACGGGGCGCAGTTCTTCACCGTCCGCGGCGCCGACTTCGCCGACCTTGTGGCGGCGGCCCGCGCGGATGTGGCTGTGGAGCCGTGGTGCGAAGGCTTCGCGCAGGCCTCGGCTGACGGGAGCGTGGGGCCGGCCGGCGACGGGCATGCGCGGTGGCGCGGCGCCCGCGGCATGACCGACCTGCCCAAGTGGCTGGCCGCACGGCTCGGCGCTGCAACCGGAGCGGGGCGATGCACGATCCGCACGGCGGCGTCGGTGACGGCGCTGGCGACCGGAGCGGCGGGGGTGCGGATCGACGTCGCGGCGGCGGACGGCGACCGAGAGTCGATCAGCGCCCGGGCCGTGATCGTCACGGCACCGATCCCGCAGGCACTCGACCTGATGACCGCCGGCGGGATCTTTGATCCGGTGGGGAGCGGGGGAAAGAGCGGCGCGGCCGCTGATCCCGCCGTCCGCGACCTGCTCGCCTCCGTGACCTACGACCCCTGCTTCGCGCTCATGCTCGTCCTCGACCGGCCGAGCGGGGTGCCGGCGCCGGGCGGGATCCAGTTCGCCCCAGGCGCCGAGCCGATCGCCTGGCTGGCCGACAATTTTCAGAAGGGGATCTCACCCGTGCCCGCCCTGACGGTGCACGCCACGGGGGAGTTCAGCCGCCGGCACTTCGACGACGAACCGGAGCAGGTGAGCCGACTGCTGCTCGATGCCGTCCGCCCCTGGATCGACGGCGACCTGGCCACGGCCGTCGTCGAGCGGACGCTGCATCGCTGGAAATTTGCCCTTCCGACGCGGGTCCTGGCGGAGCCATTCGTGGCCGTCTCCGAGACGCCGCCGGTCGTCGTCAGCGGCGATGCCTGCGCCGGGCCGCGGGTCGAGGGGGCGGCGGCGAGCGGCCGGGCCGCCGGCCTGTGGCTGGCCCGGAGGCTGGCCCGCGGCGACGGCGGGTGAGCCGCTTGCCAGAGGACGCGGCCCGCCGGCAAGATACGGCTCTTCTGGACCGCCCCGAGCCGCTCTGCAATCGAGGAGACTTTTCATGGCCACCGCCACCGCGCCCCGCCTGCTGCCCGAGGTCGAGAAATTTTTAACCGGTGCTCCGCTCACGGGCGTGATCGGCGGCAAGGACGTGGCCGCGGCCAGCGGTGAGACGATGCCCACCCGCGACCCCGGCACGGGCGAGACGATCGCCGAGTTCAGCGTCCTCGGCGCCGCCGAGGTCGACGCCGCGGTGAAGGCCGCCCAAACCGCCTTCAAGAAGTCGGGCTGGGCGACGATGGCCCCCAACGAGCGCGGGGCGTTGCTCCACCGCTTTGCCGACGCGATCGAGAAGCACAAGCCGATCATCGGCCAGATCGAGTCGCTCGACGCCGGCAAGATCCTCGGCCAGGCGCTCGGCGACGTTCAGAACTGCGTCGACACGCTCCGCTACTTCACCGACATGGCCCAGCACGTGCAGCGCCGAAACGTGCTCGCCGTCGCCGGCCACGAGGCCTGGACGACCCGCAGCCCATGGGGCGCCTGCGGCTTCATCTTCCCCTGGAACTTTCCGCTGCTCCTCATCGGCTGGGGCATCTCGCCCGCCCTCGCCGCGGGCAACACGGTCGTCATCAAGCCCGCCGAAGACACGCCGCTGTCGGCGATCTACCTCGCCCGGCTGGCCCGCGAGGTGGGGCTCCCCGATGGCGTCATCAACGTCGTGACCGGGACCGGTGCCGGCGCCGGCGCGGCGGTCTCCGGCCACCCCGGCCTGAAGCGGATGTCGTTCACGGGCTCGCCCGAGGTGGGGCGGCTCGTCGGCGAGGCCTGCGGACGCAACCTCGTGCCGGTGAAGCTCGAGCTTGGCGGCAAGGGGGCGGCGGTCGTGTTCGACGACGTGGACGTGGCCGCAACCGCGGCCAAGCTCGTCGGCGCGATCACCTTCCACACCGGCCAGGTGTGCTGCGACGCCACCCGCTGGCTCGTGCACGACACGATCTACGACCGGTTCGTGGACGAGTGCCGGACCCGGATGGGGCAGGTGCACGTCGGCCACCAGCTCGACGGCGGCTCGACCATGGGGCCCGTCGTCAACGCCAAGCAGCGGCAGCGGGTGCTCTCGTATCTGGAGAAGGGTGTCCAGCAGGGGGCAAAGGCCGTGGTTGCGGGCGGCCCCGCCGAGGTGAGTGGCTGTGGCGGCTATTACGTCAAGCCGGCCCTGCTCGCCGGCCCGCTCGACAACGTCGCCGCCCGCGAGGAGATTTTTGGGCCGGTCGCCTACCTGTCCCGGTTCAAGACCGAAGACGAGGCGGTGGTGATGGCCAACGACACCGACTACGGCCTCGCCAACAGCGTCTGGACGACCGACCTCGGCCGCGCGGCCCGGGTCGCCGAGTCGATGGTGGCCGGCAACAGCTGGATCAACGCCCACAACGTCTTCCCGCACGGCGTGCCCTACGGCGGCGTGAACAAGAGCGGCGTGGGCGGGGGCGTGAACTCGATCGAGACGCTGTTCGACTACTGGCGGAGCCAGTCGATCGTCCGGCCGCTGTGATCTCGGCCACATGGGGCCAAACACGCGGCGCAGGACGCGGCGCACGATTCGGCGCACGACATGCCGCATGAGGACGTGATCATCGTGGGGGCGGGGCTGGCCGGGCTGGCCTGCGCGCGGGAGCTCGTCCGGGCCGGGAGACGGGTGACGCTCGTCGAGGCTGCGGACCGCGTCGGCGGCCGCGTCGCCACCGACACCGTGGACGGCTTTCGCATCGACCGCGGCTTCCAGGTCTACAACGACGCCTATCCCGAGGGGCGCCGGCAGATCGATCTTGCGGCCTTGTCGCTCGGGGCCTTCGAACCGGGGGCGTTGATCGCCTCGGGAGGCCGGCTGCAACGCGTGGCCGACCCGTGGCGCCGCCCGCTGGCGGCCGTGCGCGGCCTGTTCGACGGCACGGTCGGGCTCGCCGACGCGTGGCGGACGGCCCGGCTGCGGTCCGACGCATTGCGGGCGCTCGACGCCGGGCAGATCGATCCCGATGCGGTCGTGCCGGATGCCGGGCCGGAGCGGACGACCGGTGAGGAGCTCGCCGCCCGAGGATTTTCCGCGTCGTTCATTCGCCGGTTCTTCGTGCCCTTCTTCGGCGGCGTGTTTTTGGAGCGGTCGCTCGACACCGCGGCACCGGTGTTTCTCTTCGATTTCGCCATGTTCTCGCGCGGCCGGGCCTGCCTGCCGCGCGGGGGCATGGAGGCGATTCCACGGCAGTTGGCGGCTGGGCTGCCGACGGGCGTGCTGCGGCTCGGCACGCCGGTGCGCGGGGTCGAGCCGAGCCGGGTAACACTCGCCGACGGCGGCGTGCTCGAGGCCGGTGTCGTCGTGCTGGCGGCGGATGCGACGGCCGCGGCCATGCTGCTGCCCGAGGCGTATGGCGGCCCTTTCAAGGCGCGGCAGGTGAAGGGGACACAGCTCGTCGCCTTCGCGGCCGACAGGTCGCCGCTCGCGAGCCGCGTGCTTCTCGTGAACGCCGACGCGGCGGGGCCGATCGACAATCTCACGGTGCCATCCGACGTCGCCGCGGGCTACGCCCCGCCGGGCAAAACGCTCGTCACGGTTTCGGTCCGCGGCGACTGGCAGGCTGGCGACGCCGACCTGCCGGAGGCCGTGCGGCGGCAGGCGGCCGGATGGTTCGGTGCCAGCCCAACGACGTGGCGGCACCTGGCGACGGTCGATGTGCCGCGGGCCCTGCCGGACGAGTCGCCGGCGGCCCGGCGGCTCCGGCCCGCGTCGCCGCGGCTCGCGCCCGGGCTCTTCATCTGCGGCGATCACTGCGGCAGCGGCTCGATCAACGGCGCCCTGGCCAGCGGCCGGCGGGCCGCGATCTGCGTCATGGCCGCGGCCGGGGCAGCCTGAACCGGCCGTCCGAAAAATCTTCGTTAGCCAGCCGTAGCGATCCCGGTTACGATGTCATACGGGCGATTGAAACGTCTGTTTGAAACGGTCGAAAGAGTCATGGCAACGGTCGAGCAAAGTCGGGAGTCCAAGCCGACGGACGAGCCGCGGGAGCGAATCCTGCTGTCCGCAGGGCGGGAGTTTGCCGAGCGGGGCTACGACGCCGCCACGATCCGCGACATCTGTGCCGCGGCCGGGGCCAACGTCGCGGCCGTCAACTACTACTTCGGCGACAAGCAGCGGCTGTACATCGAGAGCGTGAAGCACGCCCACGAGTCGCGGGCCCGGCAGCTGCCGCTGCCGGAATGGGGCGCCGGCGTGCCGGCCGATCAGCGGCTCCACGACTTCGTCCACAATCTCCTCGAGCGGATGCTTGGCCTCGGCCAGCCGCCGTGGCAGGTGCAGTTGATGATGCGTGAGGTGCTGCAGCCGACTGCCGCCTGCCGCGAACTCGTCGAGGACTACATCCGGCCCCACTTCGCGATCCTGCTCGCGATTCTCGACGAACTGGTCGCCGGTTCGCTTCCGGAGGCCGAACTGCGCCGCGTGGCCCTGAGCATCATCGGCCAGTGCTTTCTGTATCGGGCCGCGGGGGATGTGGTTGCGATGCTCGTGCCGGCGGGCGAAATCGACGCCTGTCACGCGCCGCAGGCGATCGCCGACCATGTCACCCGGTTCTCCCTCGCGGCCCTCGGCGCGGCCGCGCCGCTCGTGGCCCAGAACAAACTTTTCTCCTCCTGACACGTGGTGGCATGAGCGCGTTCAAGACTGTCGCAGGCTGGGTGGTTCCGCTGGTCATCCTCGGAGCGGGCGTGGGCATTTTTCTGGCCCTCGGCCGCCAGCCTCCCCCACCCCGCAAGGAGGTGCCGGCGGCGGCGGCGGTTGCGGTGCGGACCGTGGTCGCCCAGTCGGTCACCGACGGGCTGACGGTCGCGGCCGATGGTGTGGTGGTTCCTCTGCGCGAGGTCACGCTCGCGGCCGAGGTGGCCGGCCGCGTGCGCAGCAAGGCCGATGAGTGCAACGAGGGGCACTTCGTGAAGGCGGGCAGCCTGCTCCTGGAAATCGACCCGCGGGACTACGAACTCGATGCCGAACGACTGACCCGCGAGCAGGCTCAGGCCGGACTGGCGATCGAGGAGGCGGACGAGGAATTGGCACAGAACGCGGTGGCGATCGACATCGCGCGGCGGCAGGTCGACCTGGCGCGGCGGGAAGTCGCCAGGCTGGCGACGCTCAGGGCCGGCAAGATCGTCACCGAGTCGGACTATGATCGCGCCCTGCGCGACGAGCTCACGGCGACCAACGCCATGACGGCGCTGGAGGGGCAGAAACGGGTTCTGTCCAAGCGGCGTAGCCGGCTGCAGGAGGCGCAGTCGCTTGCCGGCACGATGCTGGAGAAGGCCCGGCTCGACCTGGAACGAACCAGAATCACGGCACCGGTCGATGGGGTGATCGTCGAGGACACGGTGGAGAAGGGATCGTTTGTCGCCAAGGGGACGCCCCTGGTAACGATCGAGGACACGAGTGCCGTCGAGGTGCGGACGAGTCTCGAGATGGCCGACGTGGCACGGATCTGGGGCAGCATGACCGACAGCGGCCGCGGGGTTTTCGGCACGCCGGCCCACGTGGTGTATCGCATCGGAGACGCCGCCTACGAATGGGACGGCGTGCTCTCGCGTCAGGAGGGGCGCGGCCTCGACGAGAAGACGCGCACGCTTCCGTGTCGCGTGCTCGTGCGCGAGCCGGGCAACGTGCGGGCGCTCGACCGGTACGGTGTCGCCATGGCTCGTCCGCCGGCGGCGGCGCCGCGGTCGCTGCTGCGGGGCATGTTCGTCGAGGTGCACGTGCACGTCGCAGGTGGCGATCCCCTGGTCTCGATTCCCGAGGAGGCTCAGCGGCCCAGCGGCGACGTGTGGGTGATGCGCGACGGTCGGCTGGAGGTGCTCCGGCCCCGGCCGGTGCAGGTGTCGGCCGGGCGGATGCTGTTCGACGCCGCCACGTCTGGCCTGACGGCCGGTGACCGCGTCGTCGTCTCGCCGATCGCGGCGCCGCGGCCAGGCATGGCGATCGTGGAGGCCGGCCCTCCGGCCGCGCCGGCCGCACGGGTCGAGCCGCAAGGTGAGCCGCGCGGTGAGGAGGACGCCACGTGAGATCGATCGTTGCCTGGACGGTCCGGAACATGCCGGCGATGAACACGCTGGTCATCGCCATCCTGCTCGTCGGCGGGCTGGCATTCGCGTCGATGCGCCGCGAGGTGTTTCCCGAGTTCGACCTGGAGATCGTGCTCGTCACGGTGCCCTATCCCGGTGCGACGCCCGACGAGGTCGAGGAGGGGATCTGCCAGAAGGTCGAGGAGGCCTGCCGGAGTGTCGCCGGCATCAAGAAGATCACGAGCGTGGCCCAGGAGGGGATGGGCTTCTGCGTTTTCGAACTGCAGGAGAGCGTCAAGGACGTGCAGAAGTCGCTCGGCGAGATCCGTTCCGAGGTCGAGCGAATCCCGAGCATGCCGGAACTGGCCGAGGATCCGAAGATCGAGCAGGTGACGCTGCGGACGGCGGCGATCAAGGTCGGCGTCCTGGCCCCGCCGAACACCACCTGGGACACAGCTGCGGAGCTCGAACTGCGGGACGTGGCGGAGCAGGTTCGCGACGACCTGCTCGGCCTGCGCGAGGTGTCGGCGGCGAACCTGCTCGGGGCCCGCGACTACCAGATCGACATCGAGATCTCCGAGGAGACGCTGCGGAAATACGGCCTCTCGCTCCAGAAGGTCGCCGAGATCGTCCGGCGCGAGAACCTGGAGTTGCCCGGCGGCACGATCCGCAGCGAGCGCGGGGAGATCATGATCCGCGGCAAGAACAAGCGCTACGTCGGCGCTGAGATCGCCAAGCTCCCGCTGGTGACCCTGCCGGACGGCCTCGTGCTCACCGTCGGCGACCTGGGCACCGTGCGGGACGAGTTCGCCGACGTGGCCTCGCTCAACCAGATCAACGGCCGGCCCGGGATCGTGGTCTCGATCGACCGCAGCTCGGGGGAGGACCTGCTGGCGATGGTCGCGGCCGTGAAGAAGTACGTGGCCACGGCGAAGCTGCCGGAGGGCTACGAATTCGCCATCTGGGCCGACCAGTCGATCGACGTCCGCGACCGGCTGGAGATGCTCCTCAGCAACGGTTTCCAGGGGCTGATCATCGTGTTCGTGATGCTGGCCCTGTTCCTCGACCTGAAGATCGCCTTCTGGGTGGCGATGGGGATCCCGTTCTCGATGCTCGGAACGGGAGCGCTGATGTTCGGCACCGACCAGACGCTCAACATGCTGTCGATGTTCGCTTTCCTGATGGCGATCGGCATCGTGGTGGATGACGCGATCGTCGTCAGCGACAACGTGGACCGGCACCGGCGTATGGGGAAGAGCCTGACGACGGCCGCGATCGACGGCACGGTGGAGGTGGTGCCGAGCGTGATTTCCAGCGTGCTGACGACGGTGATCACGTTCCTGCCGCTGTGCTTCGTGTCGGGCGTGATGGGCAAGTTCATCGCCGTCATGCCCTTCGCCTTCATCTCCACGCTGCTCGTGTCGCTGGCCGAATCGACGCTCGTCCTGCCGGGGCATCTGGCCCACGAGAAAAACCTCGTGTTCACCATCCTCGGGATCGTGCTCTACCCGCTGCGGCTGCTGCTGCCCGTCGTCACCTGGCTGCAGCGGGCCTGCGACAGCGGCCTGAAGCGGTTCGTGAAGCACGTCTACGCCCCGGCCCTCGATCTCGCGCTCGAGAACCGACTGTCGGTGCTGGCCGGCGCGGCGTGCATCCTGCTCGTCGCCTTCGGCATCGTGCGGAGCGGCATGACCCCCTTTCTGCTGTTTCCGAAGATCGACGCCAACCGGCTCCTCGTGAAGGTCGTGTTTCCCGACGGCACGCCGGCGGACGTCACCGAGGAGGCGACGAGCCGGCTGGAGCAGGCGGCGGTCTCGGCGGCGCGGACGCTTGCTCCGGAGGAACGGCCAGTCATCGAACTCATCCACCGCGCCGTGGGGCAGGTGGCCGCGCAGGGGGAGATCGGGCCGAATGCCCGGATGAGCGGCAGCCACGTGGGCGCCGTGGCGGTCGAGCTCGTGGACGGCCGCGAGCGGACCGTCACCAGCGAACAGTTCATCAGCGAGTGGCGCCGGCAGGCGGGCGAGTTCGCCGGCACCGAATCGCTCGTCTTCGGCACCGAGAACATCGGCCCCGGCGGCAAGACGATCGAGTTCAAGCTGCTGGCCAACGCCGACCCGGAGGGGGTGCGGCAGCTGGAGGCGGCGGTGGAGCGGTGCAAGGAGTGGATGGCCCAGTACCCGGGCGTGATCGACATCGACGACGACTCACGACCCGGCAAGTGGGAGTACCAGATCAAGGTCAAGCCCAAGGCGGAGGCGATGGGCGTATCGCTCACCGATCTTGCGGGCACGATCCGGGCGGCGTTCTATGGCGAGGAGGTGATGCGACTGCAGCGCGGGCGGCACGAGGTGAAGCTCATGGTCCGCTACCCGCAGGCGGAGCGGCGGACGCTGGCGACCCTCGACGAGATTCGGGTCACCAGCCCCGACGGCGTCAAGCGGCCGATCGGTGAACTGGCCGACGTGGCGGTCGAACGCGGCTATTCGGAGATCAACCGTCTGGGCCAGAAGCGTGCGATCACGGTGACGGCGGACATCGACGTGGCCAAGACGACGCTCACCAGTTCACAAGTGATCGCGGACATGGAGCGGCGGCTCATGCCGTCGTTCGCCGCCGATTATCCGGCGGTCCGGGTCCGCTGGGAGGGGCAACGGGAACAGTCGAACGAGTCGCTGCGCAGCCTCGGCGTGGGCTTCGTCGTGGCCCTGTTCGCGATGTTCGTGCTCCTGACGATGGAGTTCAAGTCGTACTTCCAGCCGTTCCTGATCCTCGCCGCCATCCCCTTCGGCATCGCCGGCGCCGTCTTCGGTCATGCCGTTATGGGGATGCCGCTGACGCTGTTCAGCATGTTCGGCCTCGTCGCACTGGCGGGCGTGGTCGTCAACGACTCGATCTGCCTCATCGACTTCATCAATCTCCGCGTGCGCGAGGGGCACCCGCTGCGGGCGGCGCTTCGCGAGGCCGGCTGCCTGCGGTTTCGCCCGGTCATGCTCACCAGCATCACGACGATCGGCGGCCTTCTGCCCCTGCTCCTGGAGAAGAGCTTCCAGGCCCAGTTCCTCGTGCCGATGGCGACGGCCCTTGCCTTCGGGCTGATGATGACCACGCTGCTCGTGCTGATTCTCGTGCCCGTGATGTACTCGTTCTTCGGGACGAGCGCCCGCGAGGAGCACGTCGAGGAGTATCTGGACGGGCATGCCCCGGCCGGGCCGGGCGTGGCCGGCTCCGGCAGCGTGGCCCCCGACGAGGCCGAGCGGGAGTGGCTGCCAGATCACCTCCGCGAGGACCGCCCGCAGTCGGCGGGGGTCTAATTTCAGCGTGCTCGCAGGCGGCCGGCGATCGCGGCGACGGCCGCACCGAGCTGGTCGATCTCGGCGTGGGTGTTGTAGAAGGCCAGCGACGGCCGAACGGTGGCCTCGAGACCGTAGCGGCGGAGCGACGGCTGGGCGCAGTGGTGGCCGGCGCGGACGGCGATCCCCTCCCGGTCGAGCGCCCGGCCGATCTCGATCGGGTCACGGCCGTCGATCACGAACGACAGCACGCCCACCTTGTCGCGGGCCGTGCCCACGAGCCGGAGGCCGTCGATCGCCGCGAGCCTCGCGGTGGCGTGGTGCAGGAGGTCGTGCTCGTAGGCGGCGATCCGCTCGCGGCCCAGCGCCGTCACGTAGTCGAGGGCGGCGCCGAGGCCGATCGCGTCGGCGATGTTCGGCGTGCCGGCCTCGAACTTCGCCGGCGGGTCGGAATAGATCGTCCGCGCGAAGGTCACGTCGCGGATCATGTTGCCGCCCCCCTGCCAGGGCGGCAGCGACCGCTGCACGTCGCGGGGCATGAAGACGGCGCCGATGCCGGTGGGCGCGAAGATCTTGTGCCCGGAGAAGACGTAGAAGTCGCAGCCGATCCGGCGCACGTCCACAGGAAAGTGCGACACGCTCTGGGCGCCGTCCACGAGCACGCGGGCGCCCAGCGCCTTGGCCATGCCCGTCATCAGTTCGACCGGCAGGATCGTCCCCAGGCTGTTGGAGGCGTGTGACAGCGCGACGATCCTGGTGAGTGGCGAAAGGAGCCGGGCGTACGCCTCGATGATCACGTCGCCGCGGTCGTCGATCGGCACGACGCGGAGCACGGCGCCGGTCCGCTCGGCCACCATCTGCCAGGGAACGATGTTGGCGTGGTGCTCGAGCTCGGTGACCACGATCTCGTCGCCCCGCGAAAGGCCCGGGGCGAGGATGTTGGCGACGAGGTTGATCCCCTCGGTGCAGCCGCGGACGAAGACGATGTCGTCGGAGCTCTCCGCACCGAGGAACGTGGCGACGATGCTCCGGGCCCGCTCGTAGGCGTCTGTCGCCCGGGCGGCGAGGGCGTGGGCGCCACGGTGGATGTTGGAGTTGTCGTGGGCGTAGAAGGCGGCGAGGGCGTCGATCACGGCCTGCGGCTTCTGCGTCGTCGCCGCATTGTCGAGCCAGACGAGCGGCCGGCCGTGAATCCGCTCGCGCAGGATCGGGAAGTCGCGGCGGACCGCCGCGACGTCGAACGGGCCGCCGGTCGGGGTGAGCGTTGCCGGGAGGCCGGGCAGGGCCGAATCGCCGGCGCCGCCGAGCGAGACGGCGCCGAACGGCGGATCGGTGCGGAGATGGTCGAGGCCGCGAATCCGGCGTACGAACGAGCGGATGCCGGATTCCGTGTGCTGTTGAACCTCGCGTGGTTCGCTGGTCGGGACTACCCATGCCCCATCGCCGGACGTTCGCTCCGGGCCTCCAGCCCTACGCTCACTCGGACCAGCCTGCGCTCCGAGTCCGTCCTGCGCTCCGAGTCCGTCCTGCAATTGGCTGCTCACGCCGGCTCCCGGGGCATGGGTAGCCCCGCCCGACGTCTGATTGCGCAGCATGTGTTCATGTTCGGGAGAGAACGGCAGCCCGGGCCCGCCACCCGACATCGGCACATCGATGCCTCGGGCAACCGGCGTCTGTGACACCACGGCCCGTGCATCGGCGAGGAGCCGGGCGGCGGCCGTGGCGATGTCGTGGCCGGCGTCCATCAGATGCCCGCCCCCTGGGCGTAGGCCGTCCGCCCGTCGGAACGGTAGTCGTGGTAGAAGCCGACCTCGACGTTTTCCAGGACGCCGAGGGCGTCGTCGGTGAGGACGGCGAGCGAGAAGTAGTTGGTGAGCAGGTAGGAAGCGACGCCGAGGCTGTCGAGCCCCATCAGGCGTGCCGAGAGGCTGGGCATGATTTCTCCCGGGATACCGGTCTGGTGGAGACCGACGACGCCCTGATCGGCCTCGCCCACCCTGACGAGCACGATCGACGTGGTGCCGAACGACTGGCTGTATCCCGAGCGACTCTTGACCTCCAGTTTGTCGCAGGGAACCAGCGGCACGCCGCGCCACATGATCAGCGGCGTGCCGTGGAGCACAGTGGTGACCGGCGGCACGCCGCGCCTGGTGCACTCGCGCTCGAAGGCCGCGATCGCCTTGGGGTGGGCGAGGAAGAACGCCGGCTTCTTCCAGACCAGGGCCAGCAGGTCGTCGAGATCGTCCGGTGTCGGCGCCCCGTAGCGGGTCGAGATCCGCATCGCCGGATCGACGGCGTGGAGGAGGCCGAACTTCTGGCTGTTGACCAGCTCCCACTCCTGCCGCTCCTTGATGCCCTCGATCGTGAGCCGGATCTGCTCCTCGAGCTGGTCGTAGGGCCCGTTGTAGAGGTCGGAGACGCGGGTGTGGACGCGGACGACCGTCTGGATGGCGGACAGCGAGTACTCCCGCGGATTGGCCGCGTAGTCGACGAATGTCTCGGGGATCTCGACGTTCTCGGCATAGCCCGAGACGAGGTCGATGTTCCGCTCACCGTAGCGGTTGACCGCCGAGCGGAGGGCGAGGTGCTCCTCGATCGCCGCCCGGAAAGCGTCCCGCTGCGTGGGGACGTCGTCGAGCACGGCGTCGAGGTCCTTGCGCGAGAGGGTGAGGAGCACGCAGGGCGTGATCGTGCGGACCGTGATCCCCGAGGGGCGATCGCTCACCAGGTCCACCTCGCCGAAGAATTCACCCTCGGTGAGCAGCGCCGCCCGCAGGTCGCGGCCGTGGGCGCCCTTGGAGAGGATCTCCACCTGCCCCTGGGCGATGACGAAGAACGTGCTCCGGTCCTGGCCCTCGATGAGCAGATCGCTGCCCAGCGGCACCTCCTCGGTGCGGAACCGGGCCTGCATGCGGTCGAGGAGCGTGTCGGGCAGGTTGGCGAACAGCGGCACGCTGCGGAGCTCGCCCGCCGTGAACGACAGGCCCGCGTCGCCGGCCGCAATCTCGATCCGCTCCGCCTTCGAGAGCTCGACCTTCGTGCGGTTGACGCGGTACGTGCCCCCCTCGACCTGCACCCAGGGCAGGAGGTCGAGCAGATGCCGCGGCGTGATCGACATCATCATCGGCCGCGTCTTCGTCGTCGTGGCCAGATTGCGGGCCACGGCGGTCGTGACGCTGCGTTGCAGCAGGCTGTCGCTCATCGGGGATGGGTCCTCGGGGTGAACTGTGAACTGTGGGGGCGTGAACGCAGAGGGCGAAACGGCGCGGGCTCAGGATTCGTAAAGACCGGTGGACAGGTAACGCTCGCCGGAGTCGGGCAGGACGACGACGATCGTCTTGCCGGCCGATTCGGGGCGGGCGGCGACCCGCAGGGCGGCATGCATCGCCGCGCCGCAGGAGATGCCGCAGAGGATGCCCTCCTCCCTGGCGACCCGCCGGGCCACGGCGTACGCCTCCTCGTTGGTGACGGTCAGCACCTCGTCGATGAGCGTCCGGTCGAGGACGTCGGGAATGAATCCGGCGCCGATGCCCTGGATCTTGTGCGGCCCCGGCGCGCCACCGGACAGCACGGGGCTGGTGGCCGGCTCGACGGCGACGGTGTGCAGTTTTTGTCCCTGGGCTTCCTTGAAGAACCGCGACACTCCGGTGATCGTGCCGCCGGTGCCGACGCCGGCGACGAACACGTCGACCTTCCCCTCTGTGTCGTTCCAGATCTCGGGGCCGGTGGTGGCGAAGTGGATCGCCGGGTTGGCCGGGTTCCTGAACTGTTGGGGCATGAAGTACTTCGAATCCTGCGCCATCTCCTCGGCGCGGGCCACGGCACCGCGCATCCCCTCCGTGGCGGGTGTGAGCACGAGTTCCGCGCCGAGCCCCTTGAGCAATTGCCGCCGCTCCATCGACATCGACTCCGGCATCAGGAGCGTGAGCGGATAGCCCTTGGCCGCGCAGACGAAGGCGAGGGCGATCCCGGTGTTGCCGCTCGTCGGCTCGATGACGTGCTGCCCCGGCTGGAGACGGCCCGACTTCTCGGCGTCCCAGATCATCGCGGCGCCGATCCGGCACTTGACGCTGAAGGCCGGATTCCGGCCCTCGATCTTGGCCAGAAGCCGGACGTTCAGGCCGTGCGTGAGCCGGTTGATGCGGACGAGGGGCGTCCGCCCGATCGTTTCGACGTTGTCAACGAACACTGACATGGAGAGCCTCCTGCTCGGCCCGCGTCAGCGGGCAGTCAGGCGAGCCTCCAAGAGGACCGGTCAGCGTCGCGAAGTTGAAATCGACGACGGACGAGTCTTCCTCGTCCGCAAAGTTTTCCTAGGTTAGCGAGCAGGTCGGTGGTTGCCAAGACCCCGGGTTCGTCCCGTCGCCCCGGTCATTCCCGAAAACTCTCGACGTCGACGCGCAGCTTCCGCATCCTGGCCCGGAGCGTGTGCGGATTGATGTCAAGCAGGGCCGCGGCGCCACGCCTGCCCTCGATTCGGCCGCGGGTGGCGATCAGAGCCCGCTCGATGTGCTGCCGCATCGCCGTCGCCAGTGAGACGATCTCGCCGCCGACCGGCGCCGCGGAGATCGCAGACGAAAGCGGCGCCGGAGGGTCCTCGGGCACGACCTCATAGAGCGTGGCGTCGGCCGGCGGCCGCGGGGGCGGGGCCAGCGGCTGCCGGCCGAGTCCGAGCGCGGCGCCGACGTCGAGCCGGCGGCCGCCGCCGAGGATCGCCGCCCGGTCGATCACGGCGCCGAGTTCGCGGATGTTGCCTGGCCAGTCGTAGGCGGCGAGCTGCTGCAGGTCGGCCGCGGTGGGCTCGACCGCCGGCAGACCGAAGCGGATTGCCGCCCGCTGGGCGAAGTGCCGGACAAGGGCGGGAATGTCCTCGAGCCGCTCGCGGAGCGTCGGCAGCAGAATGGGGAAGATGTTGATCCGATACCAGAGGTCCTCGCGAAACGTCTTCGCCTGAACCATCGCCGCCAGGTCGCGGTGGGTGGCGGCGACGATCCGCACGTCCACGTGCACCGGCGACTTGCCGCCGACCCGTTCGATCTGATGATCCTGGAGGACGCGAAGCAGGCGGACCTGGGCGGGGAGCGGCAATTCGCCGATTTCGTCGAGAAACAACGTGCCGCGATCGGCCCGCTCGAACCAGCCCTGGTGCTGCTCGGCGGCCCCGGTGAAACTCCCCTTCTCGTGCCCGAACAGCTGGGAGTCGATGAGCTCGGCCGGGATCGCGCCGCAGTTGACGCGAATGAACGGGCCGTCGGCCCGCTTCGACCGGGTGTGGATCGCCCGCGACACCACCTCCTTGCCAGTGCCTGTCTCGCCGAGGATCAGCACCGGCACGTCCGCCTGGGCAACCAGTTCGACCCGTTCCATGACGTGCCGCAGGCCGGTGCGGGCGCCGATCACGTCCTCGTTGACGTCCTGCCTGCCCAGCCGGGAGAGGAGCGTTTCGCGGTCGGCCTCAGCCGCCTCGCGGAGCGCCTTGAGCTCGTGGAAGCGGGCGTCGTTTTCCAGCGTGACAGCCAGCGGCTCGAGCAGCTGGGCGAACGTGCCCTCATGGTCGGCGGTGAAGGCCGCGCCGTGTGTCGCCACGGCGACGAGCATGCCGGCGTTGCCGGTTGATATCCGCAGTGGTCCCACGAGCACGTCGCCGGCGATCTCTCTGGGAATCGCCAGACGCAGCCAGTCGTGGTCGGTCGCCGCCGTCCCAAGCAGCACCGGTTCGCCGCTCGCAAGCCAGCGGCGGTACTTTCGCCACGCATCCGCTGGTAGCGGAGTCGTCCTTGCCGCCACATGCAGGCCGTCTCCGACCAGTCCGCTGGCAAACGTCTCGATCGTGCGGTCGTCATCGTCTGCCCGGAGCACGAGCAGGGCCCGCAGCGGCATGGTGACCGCCAGGGTTGCCGCGATTGCGGCCGTTGAACGCTCGATTTCCAGATGCCGGCAGGCCTCCCGCCAGACTGCTGCGATCAGGTCGTTGGGCATGGGCACGCCTCACTTGAAGAATCATGAATCCGTCATATGGAACGGAATTCCGTCACTTAGCACGGGATAATTACCGTGAAATATAACGGCCTAAGTTCTTGAACGCCAAAAAACAACGTTTTTTGTCAGTTTCGGTCAGATGTGACGGCCTCCGTATGCAAATTCCGGCCCGGCATGCCAATTGCGATCCAGGGTTCGCGACGGTGGAACGCGACCGGGCTGTTGGAGGCCGGCTGCGACCGTCCGCCGCAATCGATGGAGATAGGGATGCGAGTGCCGCCACGAGTTGTCCGGTTCCTGCTTGCGACGCTCGTTGCGTTGCCGATTGCCGGGTGTGGCTCGACCACGACCGTTCCGCCGGGGGAGGCGCCGGGGAGCAAGCCGGAGGGAGCTGGAACGGCGGCCCAGGCTCCGCTCGAACTCCTCAACGTCTCGTACGACCCGACCCGGGAACTCTACCGCGACGTCAATACGGCCTTCGCGAACCGGTACCGTGCGGAGCATGGCCGGGAGGTCACGGTCAAGCAGTCGCACGCCGCGTCGGGCAGCCAGGCGCGTGCCGTCATCGACGGCCTCGAAGCCGACGTCGTCACGCTGGCGGTCTGGCCCGACGTCGAGGCGGTTGCCAAGGCCGGACTCGTCAAGGCCGACTGGCAGCGGCGGTTCGACAACGACGCGGTTCCCTACCACTCGGTCGTGGTGTTCGTCGTTCGCAAGGGGAACCCCAGAGGGATCAAGGATTGGAAGGACCTGATCAAGGGTGACGTGTCGATCATCACGCCCAATCCCAAGACGTCCGGCAACGGAAAGTACAGCTTTCTCGCCGCCTGGGGAGCCGTGGTGGCCGCCGGCGGCAGCGAGGCAGACGCGAAGGCGTTCGTCGCCCAGCTCTACAAGCGGACGCCCGTGCTCGACACCGGTGCCCGGGCCGCGACGGCCACGTTCTCGCAGAAGGGAATCGGCGACGTGCACCTGACGTTCGAGAACGAGGCCCATCTCGAGGTCGCGGAGTCGAAGGGGGCCCTGGAGATCGTCTATCCGCAGCGGTCGATCCGCGTCGATCCGCCCGTTGCCGTCGTGGACGTCAACGTGGACAAAAAGGGAACGCGGCACGCAGCCGAAGCGTACCTGGGCTTCCTCTACACGCCCGAGGGGCGGGAGATCATCGCCCGACATCATTACCGGCCATGGGGCGCGTCGCCGCCGGCGCCGGCCGCGGGCGAGTCATGGCCGGCCATCGAGACGTTCGACATCGCCGCCGTTGGCGGCTGGCCCGTGGCCATGAAGGCGTTCTTCGGCGAAGGGGGCGTGTTCGACGCGATCTATCAGCCGGCGGGCGGTCAATGAGCCGGGGTGTGACGGGGAACCCGGCCCAGACGAGGAGCATGGTCCAGACGGGCATGAACAGCGCCGCGCGATCCGTGACGGCCGCCCCGCCCCCCGGGCGGCCAGCATCGTTTTCGGCCCAGCCCGGCCGGCGGCGCGGGCCGGCCGTGCTGCCCGGCTTCGCACCGAGCGCCGCGATCACGTCGCTCGTCATCACGGCGCTCGTGATCGTGCCGCTGGCGGTGCTCATCCTGCGGGCCGCGTCGCTCGGGCCGCAGGGGTTTCTCGCCGCGGCCTGGACGCCCCGGGCCCGGGCCGCCTACGGCGTGTCGCTCGGCGCCTCGCTGCTGGCCGCCACCGTCAGCGCCCTGCTCGGCCTCGTCGTCGCCTGGGTGCTCGCCCGCGTCGAGTTTCCCGGCCGCCGGATCCTCGACGCGCTCGTGGACGTGCCGCTGGCCCTGCCCACAGCTGTGGCCGGCCTCGTCTACTCGGCGCTGTACGTCGAGAAGGGCTGGCTCGGCCAGTGGCTCGTGCCGCTGGGCGTCAAGGGAGCCTATTCGTATCTCGGCATCGTGCTGGTGCTCGTGTTCGTCAGCCTGCCGTTCGCGGTCCGTGTCGTGCAGCCGGTGATCGAGAGCCTCGACCGCGACACCGAGGAGGCGGCGCGGATCCTCGGCGCCTCGCGGCAGCAGACGTTCTTTCGCGTCGTGCTTCCGGGGATCCTGCCCGCCGTCGTCACCGGCTTCGCCCTGTCGCTCGCCCGGGCGCTCGGCGAATACGGCTCCGTCGTCTTCATCTCGGGCAACATGCCGTTCAAGACCGAGATCGCCCCGGTGCTGATCGTGGCCCGGCTCGAGGAGTTCGCCTACGCCGAGGCGACGACGATCGCGGTCGTGCTCCTGGCGATGTCGCTGACGCTCCTCGTCGTCGTCAACGCGCTGCAGCAGCGACTCGCCCGCAACGCCCAGTAGGACGTCCGCACGGACGCCGCCCATGTCTTCGCCCCGAACAACACCGACGCTCGCCTCCCCCGCGATCAACGCCGGCCTCGTGGCCGCCGCCGCCGGCATCGTCGGCCTGCTGATCGTGGTGCCGCTGGTGAGCGTGTTTTTCGAGGCGTTCGCCGCCGGGCCCGCGGCCTGGTGGGCCGCGCTGGCCCACGATCCCGACACGCGGCACGCGATCTGGCTGTCGCTGACGGTGGCCCCCGTGGCCGTGGCGGTCAACACGGTGTTCGGCGTCGCCGCCGCCTGGCTCGTGGCCCGGTTCCGGTTTCCGGGGCGGTCGATTCTGATCTCGCTGTTCGACGTGCCGTTTTCCGTGTCGCCCGTCGTGGCCGGGCTGGCACTGGTGCTGATTTTCGGCCGGCAGGGGCTTCTCGGGCCGACGCTGGCCTGGCTCGACTGGAAGGTGATCTTCTCCTGGCCGGGCCTCGTGCTGGCCACGACGTTCGTCACGCTGCCGCTCGTCGTCCGCGAGCTGATCCCGGTTATGGAGGCGATCGGGCCGGAGGAGGAAATGGCCGCCGTGAGCCTCGGCGCCAGCGGCTGGCAGGTTTTTTGGCGGGTCACCCTCCCCAACATCCGCTGGGCGCTGTTGCACGGGATCGTGCTCGCCAACGCCCGGGCGATGGGGGAGTTTGGCGCCGTGTACGTGGTCAGCGGCCACATCGCCGGAGCCACCGACACGATGCCGCTGCGTGTCGAAAAGCTCTTCCAGGAATACCGCACGCCGGCCTCGATGGCCGTGGCCAGCGTTCTCGCCAGCCTGGCCCTGGTCACACTCGTGGCCAAGTTCGTCATCGAGCGGCGGCTGGAGGCCGAGTCGCGCGACCGCGACGCGGTCCGGGAGGCCGGCGCGGCCGGCGGCTGATCAGCACCCTGACCCGAACCCGTGGAGGGGAATCGACGATGAGCATCCATGTCCGTGACATCACGAAGGCCTTCGGCAGTTTCAAGGCCCTCGACCGGGTCTCGCTCGACGTGCCGGACGGCACGCTGCTCGCCCTGCTCGGTCCCTCGGGGTCGGGCAAGACGACGCTCCTACGAATCATCGCCGGCCTCGAGTATCCCGACGAGGGCGTAATCGTCGAGGATGGCGAGGACATCACCGAGCGGCACGCCCGGCAGCGGGAGGTGGGCTTCGTGTTCCAGCACTACGCGCTGTTTCGCCACATGAGCGTCTTCGAGAACGTCGCCTTCGGGCTGCGGGTCCGGAAAACGCCGCGGGCGGAAGTGACGCAACGGGTCGAGGAGCTGCTGCGGCTGGTGCGGCTGGAGGGACTCGGGGGGCGGAAGCCGTCGCAACTCTCCGGCGGCCAGAGGCAGCGTGTGGCCCTCGCCCGGGCGCTCGCCATCCGGCCCAAGATCCTGCTTTTGGACGAGCCGTTCGGGGCCCTCGACGCCAAGGTTCGCGTCGAACTGCGGCAGTGGCTGCGCCGGCTGCACGACGAGATCGGGATGACGAGCGTGTTCGTGACCCACGACCAGGAGGAGGCCTTCGAACTGGCCGACGAGGTCGTGGTCATGAACCACGGGCGGATCGAGCAGCAGGGGACGCCAGATGCCGTGTTCGACAACCCGGCGACGCCCTTCGTGATGGACTTCCTCGGCCACGTGAACGTGTTCCACGGCCGGGTCGAAAACGGCCGCGCCTTCTGGCACGGGATCCCGATCGACTATCCCGATTACCCGCATGCCCAGGCCCGCGAAGCCCGCGTCTACCTCCGCCCCCATGAACTGGAACTCTCTCCCTTGACTGATCACGGGCAAGCCGTGGCCGGCAACGGCCGGGAGCGGACCAGCCTTCCGGCAAGCGTGGTCCGAGTTTCACGGGCCGGAGCGATTACACGCGTGTCTTGCAGGCCCCACGGCTCGGAGGCCGAGGTGCAGGTCGATATTCCGACAGAGACGGCACGGGGTTTGCAATCAGTTCTGGAGCCGGGGACGCACGTGGCGATTACACCACGGAACGCTCGCGTGTTTCTCCCCGGTCCCGAGTACGTGATCTGATCGACGCGTCCGCATGAGGCAGTCGCAGCGATGAGCAGGCCCGACCACGAGGTTCCGAACGCAAGCGAACGCGGCGCGGTCGTCCCACCTGCGGGACGGACGGACGCGGCGCTGCGGCGGATCGGCGAGGCGCTCCACGGACTCAAATACGGCTCGGTGCTGGCAATCGTCCAGGACGGCGTCGTCGTCCAGGTCGAGCGGACGGAGAAGATTCGGTTCGGCAAGTAGTTCACCACCAGGGCGTTCATTCGGACCCAGCAGGCGTTTTCCACACTCGAAACACTTCATTCCCGACGCGACTGACCGGAGGCACCGGAGGCACGCGACGGCTCGACAGGAGCCCTCGACATGTCCTCACCATCCGATCAGAAGAAGGCTGCCGCCGGTCACAAACCGGCTTCTGCCGCCGCGTCCGCTGCCGGCAAGGCCGCCAAGCGCGTGTCGGTCCGGCACCGGGCTGCGACGTCGGTGACCAGTACATCGAACGCCGCCGAGCATGCGATCCAGAAAGTCCTCGAGCGGCGTGAACTGAAGCGGCAGGGGAAGCTGCCGCCCCCCGAGCCGGCGCCATCGCTGCTCAAGTCGGTCAAGGACGAGTTTTCGTTCGTGATCCGCGGGTCGCTCGCGCAACTCGGCCTCCCGCAGTGGGCATTTCGCGTGCTGGTGCTGGTCGTCGTCACGGCCGTCATGGGCGTCGCCGTGGCCAAGATCGCCCTCCGGGAAGGCCCGCCCTGCCCGGTGCATCCGCTCTCGGGCAGCCTGACGATCGGCAGCGTGATTCCGGTGGGCGCGAGCATCGTGCTTCACCCCCAGGGGCACGCCATTCCGGGCGACGGGGTGCCGATGGCCAAGGTGCGCGAGGACGGAACGTTCACGTTCTCCACGTTCTCGGCTGAAGACGGCGCACCTGTCGGTGACTACGTCGCCACCGTGCAGTGGTTCCGGGTAAACGCGGACGGATCCGTGGGCGGGAACGCCGTTCCAGCTCGCTTTGCCTCGCCGGCGAAGTCGCCATGGACGGTGACCGTCGCCACAGACGGCACGACCCTGGCCCCCTACCAGATCACACGTTGACCGCGACGGTGTGCACCACTCACGCGGCAGCGGGCCGCAGCGAACGAGTTTTGATTTTCGGTTTCAACCCAGGAGAAGAGTCGATGCGACACGTCATCAGATCCACGCCTTCAGTCCCGCCGCAGAGCAGGCCCAGACGGGAAGGGTTCACGCTCATCGAACTGCTCGTGGTGATCGCGATCATCGCGGCGCTCGCCGGCATTCTCGTGCCGGCTGTGCAGTCGGCCCGCGAGGCGAGCCGGCGGTCGCTGTGCGGGAACAACCTCAAGCAGCAGGGCATCGCCCTGCATGGCTTCCACGACACGAAGCAGAAGCTGCCCAGCGGCGGCCGGCCGCCAGATGCGGCCACGATCCGCTGCGGCGTGTTCGTGTACATGCTTCCCTGGCTCGACCAGAATTCGCTCTGGCAGTCCTACGACACGAGCGTGACCTGGAGCGATCCCAAGAACACCCAGGTCACGAGCGTACGGATCCCGACGTTCGAGTGCCCGTCGTCGCCTCGGCACAGCAACCAGCTCGACCACAACCCGGACAGCACGACCGGGTTCGGCACGGGCATTGTTGCCGTCGGCGACTACGCCGCATCGCTGGGAATCGATCCGCGGCTCCCCGGAGCGGTGACCGGCACGGTGGTGATCTCGGGATCGACCTTCAACAGGACCGACCTGATCATCCCCAGCGTGTCGATGACGTCGTCCTCGACCGGCGGTTTCACCAACGGCATGCTGCCCAAGAACGCGTCGATCACGTTCCAGGACGTCACCGACGGCCTCTCGAATACGATCGCGGTCTTCGAGTCGGGCGGTCGGCCCTACGTCTACCAGCGCGGCGTGCAGAAGAGTGCCCAGCTCAGCACCGCGCACACGAATGCCGGTGGCTGGTGCCGACCGGCGAGCGACATCCTGTTCGCTGGCTCCTCGGCCGATGGGAAGACGATTCCGGGGGCGTTCATCAACCGGACGAATGGCTACGACCACGGCTCCGAGGCCTACGGGGGCAGCGGCTATCCGGCGCCGTACGGCACGGAGGGTTCGAGCCAGCCGTACGCGTTTCATCCGGGCGGTCTGCAGGTGCTCGTCGGCGACGGGGCGGTGAAGTTTATCGACGAGAATATCGGCATCGAGGTGCTGTCGGCGCTGATCACCCGGAACCAGTCCGGCAAGGAGCGGAAGGCGACGTTCGGGGGGCTCTGAGGCTCCACCCGCAAGGGCCATCAAGACGACGTGAAAGCCGCGGCGGCCTGGCAAGGCCGCCGCGGCTGCGTCGTTCTTGGGCGGGGCGTTTGCCGGCAGGTCCTGTGTCGCCGCCCGGTTTCGCAGTTTTCCAGATGGCTGGGTAAATGGGTGGCCGGGGATGACTCAAGCGGTCGTGCCGGTTGTGACGATAACTCCGGCGGGTGCATCAGAGCGCCGACCCGGAAAACGGGAGGCGGCACCCGGCGTGACCGCTGTCTGACCGGAGAGACCGGAGGACTCTTCCCGAAGGGGACAACCCCGTGTTTCGCAGTCGGTTTGTCGACGCCGCCTTACGCGGTCTCTGCCTGGCGATCCTGCTCGCGGCCGCTGCCGAAGCGGGTGACAGCAGTCCGTTGCAGACGACTGCTCCGGAGCCGCCCGAGGAGATTGTCTTCGCCGCCGAGGAGCCGTCGGCCGTCGTCGAGCTCCCCGCCCCGGCTCCCGACCTGCCCCAAGGCGTGGCCGGCGAATTGGAGCGCCTGCAGCGGCAGATCGACGACCTGCGGGCGGCCCAGCAGCGATCGGCGGCTGGGGCTACGCCGGCCCGCGCCGTCGCGGCCCCGGGCGGCAAGGAGAAGGGCAGCACGGAGAAAGCACGCGGGGCAAAAGCTGGCGAGGAGAAGGCCGGGGGCTCCGCAGAGGAACGGATCTCGGCGGTCGAGAAGGGGCTGGGAAAACTCGTCGCCGCCGTCGACAAAAAGAAGGCCGACGACGCCAAGAAGCCATCGCTCGTCGTCTCCGGCCAGGTGCAGGCCGACCAGGTGTACTTCGGCCAGGGGCCCGTCAGCCGGGCGAGCGTCGGTGATCTCCAGGATGGCACCCAGTTTCGCCGGCTCCGCATCGGCGCCCGGGGCACCAGCTTCGAGGTCCTCGAATACTCGCTGGGGGTCGACTTCGCCCTCGCCAACCAGCCCAGCTTCCTCGACAACTACCTGGAGTGGAAGCAACTGCCCTGGCTGCAGAACGTCCGCGCGGGCCACTACTTCGAGCCCTTCTCCTTGGAGCGGGTGACGCAGAACCGCAACAACACGTTCATGGAGCGGTCGCTCGTCGACACCTTCGCCCCGGCCCGCAACATGGGGGTCATGGCCTACGGCAACACGGAGGACGAACTGGCGACGTGGGCCATCGGCACGTTTCGCACCAACTCCGACAACACCGGCAACGACTCCTTCGACAGCGGCCAGGCGCTGACGATGCGCGGCACCTGGCTGCCGTGGTGGGACGAGCCCAGCGACGGCCGGTTCTACATGCACCTCGGCGCCGCCTACAGCTACCGGGCCACGGCGCAGAACCAGGTCCGGTTTCGCAACACGCCCGAGATCCGCAAGCAGCAGCCGGCCACGGTCTTCGGCCCGGTCGGGCCGCCGAGCCCCAGCAACTACATCAACGGCGTGCCGGGGCCGTTCGCCCCGATCTTCGTCGACACGGGCAACATCCCCGCCCGCAACTTCCAGCTCTTCGACCCCGAGTTCGCCCTGATCATGGGGCCCGTCTCGCTGCAGTCTGAATATGCCTTCGCCTTCGTCGAGCAGATCGGCGGGCCGCCGCTGTTCTTCAACGGCTACATGGCCCAGCTGAGCTGGTTTCTCACCGGCGAGCACCGGCCCTACGACCGCAAGCAGGGCATTCACACGCGGATGCAGCCCTTCGAGGATTTCTTCCGGGTGCGGACGCGGTCGCAGGGGGTTCAGACCGGGCTCGGCGCCTGGGAGATCGCCGCCCGGTTCTCGAACATCGTCCTCAACGACCACAACATCCGTGGCAACAACCTGACCGACTTCACGGTCGGCCTGAACTGGTACCTGAATCCCTACACCCGCTGGAAATTCAACTACATCCGCGCCTTCCTCGAGGATGACCGCAAGGGCAACAGCCTCACCGACGCCTACGGGATGCGGATCGACTTCGAGTTCTGACCAGACCACAGGGAGGGCCGATCGCGGCCGCCGATCATGATCCGCATGCATCCCGGACGACGGCCGCTGGCCGTGGTTGCGGTCCTCGTCCTCGTCGTCATCTGTCACGGGGCGGCTCCTGCCGACACGGGGAAGGGGGCCGACAAGGCAAAGGCTCAGGGCAAGTCAGAGGGCAAGTCAGAGGGCAAGTCAGAGGGCAAGTCAGAGGGCAAGTCAGAGGGCAAGTCAGAGGGCAAGGACCGTCCGGCCTGCGTTCACTGCGGCGCGACCTGCGGCCTCGTGGCCTTCTGTGAATGCAAGCCGGGGACGAAGAAGACGCAAAAGACCGAATATGACATGACCTGCGATCCGGTCTGCGTGCCTGGCTGCAGCGGGTTCGCCTGGCCGTGGGACCGGCGGCACTGCGCGGGCTGCACGAAGGGCGCCAGCGGTTGCACGGACGATGGCAGCGACGGCTGCGGGGCGGACTCCTGCCGGGCCTGGGTGCGGCAGCGGAAGAAACTGGTCAAGGAGTCCAAGGACGAAGAAAAAGAGGTGATCGAGCGAAAGGTCGTCTGGGTCTGCCGCGGCTGCACCAGCGGCTGCACGGCTCCTGCCCGTCCGGCTTCGACGGCATCCGGGTGGTGGCCGGCGTGGCTGCGCTGGCCCCACGCGGGGCCATGAAGGCGTCGGTGTCAGTTCGCCTGCAGGGCCTCGACGCTGTTAATGTGGATCAGGGCGCAGGTGACGCTGCGGTCATCGTCGGGGTAATAGACGATCACCCTGGTCTTCATCACGAACGCACACTCCGGGTGCCGGATTTCATGCACCTCGCCATTCGACATCCTGATGACGAATGGTTCGAAGGGTTCGCGTCTCAGGTAATCCTTGATCGTCTCCGCGTTCATGGCGGGGCTCCCGGTCGGGGCTGTCAGGAAGTGAACATATGAACAATATAGCGGCGGATGGTGGCGGAGGGAAGGGAGGGGACGGCATTTGGCAAAGGTTTCACAGTGCTGTGTCGCCGGGCCGGCGGCTGTCTCCTCGCTGGGATATTTCGCCGCGATCGCCCGTGGCGATGCGGACCGGGGGCCCGTGAAGGCGAAATCTCCAACGCTCGTCGAGCAGCCGCCGGCCCGGCTGCGTCAGGCGCGAGACCTCCGGGCAGAACGCCAGCGCTGTGCGCGGGTGTCTGGCGATGTCAGCCGGTTACTTCGTCGCCACGAGGAAGTGGCAGATGTCGCCGTCGCGCATCTCGTAGTCCTTCCCCTCGACCCGGAGCTTGCCGGCGGCGCGGATCTCCTTCTCGCTCTTGAAATGCTCGAGGTCCTCGAGAGCGTAGATCTCCGCCCGGATGAAGCCTTTCTCGAAGTCGGTGTGGATCACGCCCGCCGCCTGCGGGGCCAGCGCGCCGACCGGGATCGTCCACGCCCGAACCTCCTTCTCGCCGGCCGTGAAGTAGCTCTGCAGGCCGAGCGTGCGGTAGGCAGCCCGGGCGAGCGCCGCCAGCGCGGGCTCCGTGAGGCCGGCGCCGGCGAGCATCTCCCCCCGGTCGGCCTCGTCCAGTTCCGCGATCTCGGCCTCCAGCTTCGCGCACACCGGCACCACCTCCGCGCCGGCCTTCGTCGCCGCCGCACGCACCGCCTGCACGAGCGGCCCTGTGCCCGCCAGGTCCCCCTCATCGACGTTGGCGACGTAGAGGATCGGCTTGGCGGACAGCAGGCCGAGTTCACGGACGGCCTTCTTGCCCACGTCGTCGAAGTCGAGCGTCCGCACCGGCTTCTCCTCCGCCAGGTGGGCGAGGCAGGCGCGGATCACGTCGACCTTCGCCTTGGCATCCTTGTCGGGGCCCTTCGCCGCCCGCTCCGCCTTGGGGAGCAGGTTGTCGAGGTGCTGGATGTCGGCGAGGAGGAGCTCGAGCTCGATCGTCTCCATGTCGGAGACGGGATCGACCTTGCCGGCCACGTGGATGACGTCGGGATCCTCGAAGCAGCGGACGACCTGGAGGATCGCGTCCACCTCGCGGATGTGGGCGAGGAACTTGTTGCCCAGCCCCTGGCCCTCGCTCGCCCCCTTCACGATCCCGGCGATGTCAACCAGCTTGAGCGCCGCCGGGATCACCTTCTGCGGGGGAATGAACCGCGTGATCCGCTGCAGGCGGTCGTCGGGCACGCTCACCATCCCCTCGTTGGGCTCGATCGTGCAGAAGGGATAGTTGGCGCTCTGCGCCGCCTTCGACTGGGTGAGGGCGTTGAAGAGCGTGCTCTTGCCGACGTTCGGCAGTCCGACGATGCCTGCTTCCATGGGGGCTCCGCGCGTGATGGTTCAAGGGGCGGCATCATAGCAGGCGGCGGTGTGAGTCCAGCGCCACGGCCGCCGCGGCTCGGGGCGGGGATGTCGGCCCGCTCGCCGGCGGCGGCTGGATCGCGTACAAGGACAGGCATGACTCGCCGCACCGGCCCGCTGCCCGCCCCGTTCTTCGACCGGCCGGCCGACCGGGTGGCGCGGGATCTCCTCGGCGCCTCCCTCGTCGTGCGGGCCGCCGACGGCGGCGTCACGCGGCACCTGGTCCACGAGGTCGAGGGCTACCTCGGCGGCCATGACCTCGCCTGCCACGGATCGAAGGGGATGACCGCCCGCAACGCCGTGATGTTCGGCCCGGCGGGTCGCTGGTACGTCTACCTGTGCTACGGCATGCACTGGATGCTCAACGTCGTCACCGGGCCGCCCGGCGTGCCCGCCGCCGTGCTCATTCGTGGGGCCGGCGAGTTCGTCGGGCCGGGGCGGCTGACCCGCGGCCTGGGAATCGACCGGCGGATCGACGGCCGGACCGCGGGACGGGCAGCCGGCCTGTGGTTCGAGGCGGCGTTCGTGCCGGTGCCGCGGCGGCTGATCGAGCGCACGCCGCGGATCGGCGTCGGCTATGCCGGGGACTGGGCCGACGCGCCGCTGCGGTTTGTCGTCGACGCGGAGAAACTGACTACACTAACTGTGCGTTCGGAAGTCACGAGGAGATCGTCGCGATGAACCAGGTCACGCTCGGAATCCTGCTTGCCTGTGGCCTTGCCATGATGTCGGTGGTGATGCACCCTGCTGCGGCCGCCGACGCGCCGCCCAAGACGGCCAAGGCGACGCTGGCCGGCGGCTGCTTCTGGTGCACGGAGGCGGTGTTCGCCGAACTCAAGGGGGTGAAGAAGGTCGTCAGCGGCTACACGAACGGCAGCGTTCCCAACCCCACGTACAAGCAGGTCTGCA
Source organism: Planctomycetia bacterium (assembly GCA_014192425.1). NCBI lineage: Bacteria > Pseudomonadati > Planctomycetota > Planctomycetia > Planctomycetia bacterium. The sequence continues at coordinate 188,615 of BJHK01000001.1, forward strand.
CCGGCCTCACAGGTCATGCCGAGGCGATCGAGATCGAGTACGACCCGTCCGTGGTGTCGTTCGAGAAGCTGCTCGAGGTGTTCTTCGCGACGCACGACCCGACGACGCTCAACCAGCAGGGGGTCGACGCGGGCACGCAGTATCGCTCGGGCATCTATTACCACGACGACGAGCAGATGCGGGTGGCGAGACAGGTGATCAAGGCCCTCGACGACGCGAAGGCCTTTCCGGCGAAGATCGTCACCGAGGTGACGAAGGCGGAGAAGTTTTATCCGGCGGAGGACTACCACCAGGACTTCTTCGCCAACAATCCGAACCAGCCCTATTGCCGGGCGGTGGCGGCGCCGAAGGTGGACAAGGTCCGCAAGGTGTTCAAGGGCCTGGTGAAGTAAGGGCTTTCGGTCAGCGGATCGTTCGGCGGACAGGGCTGCCCGTGCCCAAGCGGGGCCAACACTCCAAAGAGTGGACTTTTCAAGCGTCCATAACTTCCTTCAGGAGGCTTTGCGTGCGACGACGAACTCCCTTGCTTGTGAGTGCGTGTGCGTGGTTGTTTTTCGGGGCCTGCTTGCTGGCGGCCGAGCCGGCCGTCGATCTGACCGTGGCGACAGACCGGGGCGATGCAACGTACGCGGTTGACACGCCGGTGAAGTTCGTCGTGACCGCGAAGCAGGCGGGACAAGCGGCCGACATCGACGTGGTTTGCACCATCGACAAAGACGGCATGCCGCCCAGCGACGCGAAGACGCTGAAACTGACCAACGGGACTGGGACCGTCGAAGGAACCCTCGGCGAACCTGGTTTCCTGAAATGTCGAGTGACGTACGGAAGCGGCGCCAAGCCGGCAGCCGCAGCGGTCGCCGTAGCGGCCATCGACCCGCTGAAGATTCCGCCCAGCCTGCCCGTGCCGGAGGACTTCGACGCTTTTTGGGCGCAGCAGAAGATCCGACTGGCGGACGTGCCCGTGAAGCCGATCCTCGAACCCGTCAAGTCGCCGAAAGGGATCGAGTGCTTCCACGCCGAGATTCCTTGCGTGCCGCCGCGGCCGACGACGGGCTACTTCGCCCGGCCCGCGGGTGCGGCGCCCAAGAGCCTGCCGGCCATCCTGATGGTCCAGCGAGCGGGGGTTTTTCAAACCAAGCCCGACGATCCGATCGGCGTCGCCAACAAGTTCCACGCGCTGGTGCTGGACATGAACGCGCACGGTCTGCCCAACAAGCCCGAAGCATTCAAGGAAGTAGCCGGCACACTGGGCGACTACGCGGCTCTCGGCCGTGAAGACCGGGAGCAAAGCTACTTCCTGGGAATGTACCTGCGGCTCCTGCGGGGGCTGGACTTCCTCTGTGCCCAGCCGGAGTGGGACGGCAAGACCTTGATCGTCCGCGGTGGCAGTCAAGGAGGCGGGCAGGCGATCGCCGCAGCGGGCCTCGATTCCCGGGTGAGCTTCATTGCCGCCAATGTGCCGGCGATGTGTGATCACTCGGGCTGTGTGATCGGTCGCGCGAGCGGCTGGCCGGGGTTGGTGCCCACGGGTGAGGACGGCAAGCCGGACCCGAAGGTCCTGCAAGTGGCAAGGTATTTTGACGGCATGAATCTCGTCACACGGGCCAAGGGCGAGGCAATTTTCGACGTGGGCTTCCTCGATCCTCACTGCCGACCCACGTCCGTGTATGCCGCCTACAACAACTGGCCCGGCACGAAGCGGATCGTGGACCGACCGCAGGCGGGACACCGGTTCGCACCGGACTTCGGCGATGCCACCATCGCCGAGCACATCGCACGCATGCAGGCCGGCGGCGGACCGTAGCATCGTGGCCTGGCACCCGTGCACGACGCCCCGCGGCCGCCTCCTGCGGCGGGGCGTCTCTACCGGGAGCATCCAAGAGGTGACACTTGCTTGGGCACGGTTCGGGGTTGCCCATGCCCGCTCGCCGGCCGTTCGCTCCGGGCATCCCTGCCCTCCGCTCACTCGGAGGTGCCTGCGCTCTCGCCCTCCGGGCTTCGCTGGCCACCTACGCCGACTCGTTGGGCACGGGCAACCCCTCACGGACTCCACAACCAAAAACGCCAACAGCAACGACCGCTCGTTAGTATCACCCCGCGGCCAGGATGGCCGCGGCCGCCCGTCCGGGCAACCCTTGGCGTTGCCCATGACGGGCCAAGCGAAAACGGGCAGGATGCCCGTGCTGGCTTCCCGTGGAAAAAGGCATCCCTGCCCTTTTCCCACTTGGTCGACCGCAGGAAAAGCCGAGGTTTTCCTGGGTCGACAATCGCCGCTTCCTGCGGCAGCGCGAAAACGGCAAGGCTTTGCAGCCGTGCCGTTACGCGTCAGCGTAACGTGCAACGCGGCCAGGATGGCCGCGGCCGCCCGTCCGGGCAACCCTTGGCGTTGCCCATGACGGGCCAAGCGAAAACGGGCAGGATGCCCGTGTTTCGCGTGTATACAGCAGGCCGCGGGCTCGCGCGGGAACCCTTGGCGTTCCCCCGCGAGCCGAAGGCTGCGAAGGCCATGGATGGCTTCGCAGCCGCGCCGTTACGCGTCAGCGTAACGTGCAACGCGGCCCGGAAGGCCGCGGGCTCGCGCGGGAACCCTTGGCGTTCCCCCGCGAGCCGAAGGCTGCGAAGGCCATGGATGGCTTCGCAGCCGCGCCGTTACGCGTCAGCGTAACGTGCAACAAGCTCCCCCGCCTCCACCGGCGTGCCCGGCGCCACGAGCACTTCGCCGATCCGCCCGTCGCGCTCGGCGTAGACCGTCGTTTCCATCTTCATCGCCTCGAGCGAGAGCAGCTTCTGCCCCTTCGTCACCACGTCGCCCGGCCGCACCGCAACCGTCACGATCAGGCCCGGCATCGGGGCCCCCACCTCGCGGGCGTCGCCGACCGTCGCCTTCGGCCGACGCTGGACCTTGGCCTCCAGGCTGCGGTCGGCCACCGTCACGCTCCGCGGCTGGCCGTTGAGCTCGAAGAACACCGTCCGCGTGCCGTCGGCATGGGGCTCGCCCACCGTCAGCAGCCTCACGACCAGCGTCTTGCCCGGCTCGATGCTGATCGAGAGTTCCTCCCCCGGCTTCGGGCCTTCCAGGAAGGCCGGCGTCGGGATCACGCTCACGTCGCCATGCTTGGCGCGGTGCTGCGCGAAATCCTGGAACACCCGAGGATAGAGGAGCCAGGACAGGACCTCGCGTGGGGAGGCGGTGCGGCCGACGATGTCGGTGGCCTTGCGGGCCGCGGCGGCGAAGTCGGCCGGCGGCAGCGACTCGCCGGGCCGCCCCGTCACAAGGTCGGCGTCGCGGACGATCCGCTTCACGACGGCCGCCGGAAAGCCTCCCGGCGGCTGGCCCATCCGGCCGGCGAGCAGGTCGATGACCGACTCCGGAAAGGCGATCTCGCGGGAGTCGGTGAGCAGCTCGTCGGCCCGCATTCCGTTGGTCACGAGCATCAGCGCCAGGTCGCCCACCGACTTGCTCGTCGGTGTCACCTTGACGATGTCGCCGAGCAGCCGATTGACGTCGGCATAGGCCCGGCAGACATCTTCCCAGCGGTCGCCGAGGCCGAGGGCCTTGGCCTGCTCGAGAAGGTTCGTGAACTGGCCGCCCGGCATCTCGTGGAGGTAGAGGTCGACGTCGGGAGCCTTCATGCCACACTCGAACGCGGTGTAGTGCTCGCGGACGCCCGCCCAGTAGTGGGCGAGGTGGCGGAACGGCTCCGGGTCGAGGCCGGTGTCGAGCGGCGTGTTGCGCGTCGCCTCGATGATGGCGTTGAGGTTCGGCTGGCTGGTGAGGCCGGCGAACGGGCCGCAGGCCGCGTCCACCACGCTGGCGCCGTGGCGGGCCGCCTCGAGGGCGCTGGCCAGGGCGGCGCCGGAGGTGTCGTGGGTGTGGAAGTGGATCGGGATGCCGATCTCGTCGCGGAGCGCCTTGACCAGCCGGCCGGCCGCGAACGGCTTGCAGAGGCCGGCCATGTCCTTGATGGCGAGCATGTGGGCGCCGTGCCGCTCCAGCTGCTTGGCGAGCGTCACGTAGTAGTCGAGCGAATACTTCGTCCGCGCCGGGTCGAGGACGTCCCCCGTGTAGCAGATCGCCGCCTCGCAGATCGCCCCGCTCTCGACGACGGCGTCGATCGCCACCCGCATGTTGGGGACCCAGTTGAGCGGGTCGAAGACGCGGAACACGTCGATGCCGGCCGCCGCCGACTCCTTGACGAAGGCCTGCACGACGTTGTCGGGGTAGTTCGTGTAGCCGACGGCGTTGCTGGCCCGGAGGAGCATCTGGAACAGGACGTTGGGGATCCGCTCGCGCAGGGCGCCGAGCCGGTCCCAGGGGCATTCGCGCAGGAACCGCATCGCGGTGTCGAACGTCGCGCCGCCCCACATCTCCAGCGAAAACAGCCCGGCGCCGAGCCGGGCGTAGGCGTCGGCCACGGCGAGCATGTCGTGGGTCCGCATCCGCGTGGCGAGCAGTGACTGGTGGGCGTCACGCATCGTCGTGTCGGTGAGCAGCAGCCGGTTCTGGTCCCGGACCCAGGTGGCGAACCGGGCCGGGCCCAGTTCCCGCAGCCGGTCGCGGGTGCCGGCCGGCGGCGCGGCGAGCGGGTCGAAGTCGGGTACCAGCGCCGGCTGGCGGCGGGCGGCGGCGGGACGCCCCTTGACCAGCGGGTTGCCGTTGACGATCACGTCGCCGAGGAACTCGAGCAGCTTCGTCGCCCGATCGCGGCGGATGGGGAAGTCGAACAGGGCCGGTGTCTCGTCGATGAACCGCGTCGTGCACTCTCCGGCGAGGAACGCCGGGTGGGTGACGAGGTTGATGAGGAACGGGATGTTGGTCTTCACGCCGCGGATGCGAAATTCCTGCAGGCAGCGCTCGATGTGGCCGGCCGCCTCCTGGTGGGTCAGGCCGCGGGCCGTGACCTTCACGAGCAGCGAGTCGAAGTAGGGTGTGACGACAGCGCCTGAGAAGGCGGTGCCGGCGTCGAGCCGGATGCCCATGCCGCTGGCGGAGCGGTAGGCGGTGATCCGGCCGTAGTCGGGGAGGAAGCGGTTCTCGGGATCCTCGGTCGTCACCCGGCACTGGATCGCCGCCCCCATGAGCTGGATTTTCGCCTGGTCGCCGAGGCCGATCTGCGGATCGGAGAGGCGGTGCCCCTGGGCCACGAGCAGCTGGCGGCGCACGATGTCGATCCCGGTGATCTCCTCGGTGACGGTGTGCTCCACCTGGATCCGCGGGTTGACCTCGATGAAGTAGAACCGGCCGGTGTCGGCGTCGACGAGGAACTCGACCGTGCCGGCGTTCTCGTAGCGGGCGGTGCGGCCGATGGCCAGGGCCGCCTCGCAGATCGCCGCCCGGGTCCGGGCATCGAGGTTCGGCGCGGGGGCCATCTCCACCACCTTCTGATGGCGGCGCTGCACGGAGCAGTCGCGCTCGAAGAGGTGGACGAGGCCGCCGTGCAGGTCGCCAAGCAGTTGGACCTCGATGTGCCGCGCCCGGGAGATGAACTTCTCCACGAACACGCTGGCGCTGCCGAAGGCGGTCTTGCTCTCGCGCTGGGCGCTCTCCAGGGCGACGGCGAGCTCGTCCTCGCCGCGGACCACGCGCATGCCGCGGCCGCCGCCGCCATGGGCCGCCTTGAGGATCACCGGCCAGCCGAGCTGGCGGGCGATCTGCAGGGCGTCGGCGTGGCTCGCGACCGGCTTGGGGCTGCCGGCGAGGATCGGCACGCCGGCCCTGGCGGCCAGGTCGCGGGCCGCCGTCTTGTCGCCGAGCGTCTCGAGCAGCTCGACCCGCGGGCCGACGAAGGTGATGCCGGCCTTGGCACATGCCGCGGCGAAGGCCGGGTTTTCCGAGAGGAAGCCGTAGCCGGGATGGATCGCGTCCACGCCGTGCGCCTTGGCGGTCGCCACGACGGCGTCGATGTCCAGATACGAGCGGATCGGTTCTCCCGGCCTGCCGACGGCATACGCCTCGTCGGCCTTGAAGCGGTGCAGCGCGAACCGGTCCTCGTGGGCGTAGATGGCGACGGTGCGGATGCCGAGCTCGTGGGCCGAGCGGAAGACGCGGATCGCGATCTCGCTGCGGTTGGCGACGAGCAGCTTCTTGATGGAGCGCATGCGGGACCCGGGGCTGTGGCCTGAAGGGTGCGGAAAGGGAGCGGAAAACGCCCTATGGTACCGCCCCCCCGCCGGCAGCCTAGGGGGACCCGCGCAGGCTTCGGGTCACTTGGGTTCCGGAGGAGCCGCGTGCTTCGTCACGGACGTGCGGCGATGCTCCTTGTCGTAGACGAGGACGTGGTTCCAGGGCTTGCCTTCCACGTAGACGAGCACCAGCACGGCGTCGCGGCCCGTGCCGTCTGTGAAATACTTCACGTTCGCCACGCCGGGCCGCTCGGACTTCGGCAGGGCCTCGATGTACTCGTTGTAGTCGGTGACCACGGTGTCGTCGGGTAGGTCCTCGGTCGGCTTCCAGCCGGCGAGCGGGTCGGTCGCGACGCCCGCGTAGGGATACTTTGAGACCGTCTCCCAGGCGAGCTTCTGGAGGATCGCGCGCTGCTCGGCGGTCACGCCCTCCTTGACGTCGAGTCCCTCGGGCGAACGCCGGTAGATCGCGGCGTAGTTGCAGGAGGCGGCGAGTTCGGCGGCCAGGGGCCCGGCGTGCGGCATCGCGTCGGACCAGACAGCGGATTGCTTGGTGACGCCGGGCACCTTGCCGGCGACGATCATGCGCCGAAGCTGCGTGACGGCATCGCCGACGGGGACGAGGAAGAAGACGGGCTTGCCATGCTTCTTGTTGATGGCATCGGCCCAGGGCTCGACGGTCTTGCGGGAGGCGTCGATCGCCTTCTGCACGTCGTCGAGGTCGGAGTCGTCGTAGTCGGCGACGGTCTCGATCTTTTTTTTGCCGCCGAGGCCGTCGTGCACCTTCCAGGCCATCTGCAGGTAGAAGCGGAAGTCCGGATTGCCGGCGAGCCCGTCGGTGACGAGGTCATCGCCGTACTTCTCGTTGAACTGGCTGTCGGCCCAGCCGGGCCGGCCCCAGCTCATGACGTCGATCGTGCCGCCGGCAAGGAGCGCCTTGATCTCGTCGGGCTTGCCCGACCACCCGGTCGTCTGCCCCTTGATTCCGGCCGCGGCGGCGAGCCGCGGCATCGTGCCCGGCATCCAGCGGTGCCAGCTGTCGCCGCTGTAGAGGATCCGCAGCCCGGCGGGAGGGGCGTCCTTGGCCGCCGCATCCGGCGGGGCCGGCGGCGCGGCCGTGACCCGGGCCGCCGCCACAGCCAGGCAAGCAATCGCCGTGAAGGTCATGAGGAAACGGGGACAGCGAAACGGGCACGCATGGAACCACGTATCGAACATGGTCTGGCTCACTCGTTGTGGAGGACGGATCGGACCTGTGGTGGCGGGAGACCTGACGCACGAGCGTGTTACCTGCGCGACGGCCTCCTGTCCACCACCGCGGAGAAAGGAGTCTCAGCCGCGGTCTTCGGCATAGCTCGGCCGCAGGTAGTCGGGCACGAGCAGGGCCGGGTCGTCGGTGCGGCCTGCGGCCGACTCCGCGCCGGCGATCGCGGCCGCCGCCGCGGCACCGGCTGTCCAGCAGGACGCGGGGGCGATGGCCACGTCGGGCCGCACCGCCAGCCGCTCCGCAAGGACCGCGAGGGCCGGGCCCGCGACGACGGCGGAGGCGGGCAGGGTCGCGATCCAGGATTCCGCGCCGACGATCCGGGGCGGCCCGACCGTCCAGCCGCTGGCGGCAGTCCCGCATGGGGTGGCCGTCGCGGCATACACGTCTCCGCGTCCGGCGTCGTAGGCGATCTCGAGCGGCCGGCCCAGCAGTTCGATCGCGCGGTCCGACTTCCAGGCGATCGTCTCGAAGCCGGATACGCCGACGAGCCGTGCACCGCAGGCCCAGGCGATCCCCTTCGCGAGGGCCACGCCGACGCGCAGGCCGGTGAACGAGCCCGGGCCGCGGACGACGGCGACGAGCTCCGCCGTGCCGATGTCCCAGCCGAGTTCCCCGGCGGCATCGCGCAGTGCCGCCGCCACGAGCCGGGCATGCGCGCCGGGAATCGGCAGGGCCCGCTCGATGGACAGGCCGGTGCCGGAGGCGGAGATCGAGCCGGCTGCCAGGCTGGTGTCGATGGCCAGTGTTCGCATACGATCGCGCTCGTGATGAGGCCCGAACTCCTTGACCCACCGTCGAGGCGGACGTACGCTCATCGCGGAGCGTGCGTTTCAGTGCACCGGGCGTTCATCACGATCCAGCATCCGCGGCCGGCCTGCAAGAGGGTGGCGATCACTTGAAGCGGGCCATCATCAGCGACATCCACGGCAACATCGAGGCCCTGCAGGTGGTTCTCGAGGACATCGACCGCGAGAAGGTCGATGCGGTCTTCTGCCTGGGCGACATCGTCGGCTACGGGCCGAATCCCTGCGAGTGCGTGAAACTCGTTCGCGACCGGTGCAGTCTCGTCCTGCTCGGCAACCACGACCAGGGCGCGCTCTTCGACCCCGACGGTTTCAACGTCGGCGCGGAGCGTGCGATCCGTTGGACGCGTGGTCAGATCGAGGCCCACGACCGGCTGCCGCGAAACTCCAAGGCGATGCTCGCCGACTTCCTCGGCGAGCTGCCGCGGACGCACGTGGAGGGAGACGTCATGTTCGTCCACGGGTCGGCCCGCCGGCCGCTCGACGAATACGTTTTTCCGGAGGACATCTACAGCCCCCTGAAGATGGAACTGATCTTCGAACTCATCGGTCGGGTCTGCTTCCAGGGACACACGCACATCCCCGGCGTGTTCACCAACGCCCCCGATTTCATCGCGCCCGCGGCGGCGAAGGGGGATGCGGCCGAGGTGCGGATCGAACTCGCCGGCGACAAGGCGATGGTCAACGTGGGCTCGGTCGGTCAGCCGCGGGACGGCGATCCCCGCGCCTGCTACGCCATCGTGGAGGACGAGGCGGCGGTCCGGTTTCGCCGGCTGCAGTATCCGTGGGAAACGACCTGCAAGAAGATTCACGCCATCCCGGATCTCGACAACTTCCTCGGCGATCGGCTCGGCCAGGGCCGGTAGGCGTTCGGTGCCGGTGTGCAGGGGCCGCAGAGCCGCCTATACTGGAGGCTTTGCCCGCCGGAGCCTGCCGTGGAACGCCGCACCTTCACGTTCATCGCCCTGTCGCTGGCGATTCTTCTCGGCGCACAGGCGCTACAGGCCTGGTTCTATCCGCAGCCCAAGCGCGACCTGCGGCAGCAGGCCGAGAACACCGCCGCGCCGGCGGCGGCGAGCCGGCCCGAGAGCCGCGATGCCACGACCGGCCGGCCGACGGACGAATCGTCGGCCGTTGCCCCGGCCGTCAGCGTGGAGACTCCGGAGGCCGCAGTTCCGGCGCCGCGGACCAGGTTCACGCTCGGGTCGCTCGATCCCGCGGCGCCGGCCCGGATGCTCGTCACGCTCACCAGCCGCGGTGCGGCGATCGAACGGATCGAACTCGCCGACGAGCAGTTTCACGATCAGGACGACCGCGGCGGCTATCTCGGCCACCTCGCCGGCGCGGCGACGCCCGAGGGGTGCCAGGTCGGCGTCGTCGGACCGGGCACGCCGGCCGATCGGTCGGGACTGAAGCCTGGCGACGTGATCACGGCCGTCGATTCGTCGCCGGTGGCCGACGCCCGGTCGCTCCGCGAGATCCTCGCGGCCCGGCGGCCCGGTCAGAAGGTGATGCTCGCCGTGCTGCGCGGCGAGAGCAAGGCGACACTCGAGGCGGCGCTCGAGCGCCGGCCGCTGGAGGTCGTGCGGCCCGAAATCCGCGGCGCTCCGGTGGCCGATCCCGACGGCGACCCGCACGATCCGCTCTCCTTCCGGCTGGCGATCGAGTCGCGGGACGGCCGCGGCCGGCGGCCGCAGGACGGGGAACTTCCCGGACAGGACCTGGCCGACGTCGACTGGCTCGCGGAGACGACGACCGACGGCGCCGTGCGGTTCACGCGGACGCTCGCCGACGGGCTCCTGGTCGTCAAGGAGTTTCGACTCGCGCCCGCCGGTGAGGCCGAGAACCGGCTGGAACTCACCGTCGAATTTCGGGCTGCGGGAGAGGGGGCCCGGGCGACGTCGGTGGCCTACGCGCTCGACGGTCCGACCGGCCTGCCGACCGAAGGCTGGTGGTATGCCCAGCGGGTTGCCCGCGATTGGGGATCGCTCGCGGTGCGGGACGTCGCCATGCGGTTCGTGGGCGAACCGACGGCGCTCGTCAGCGGCCTGAAGATCGCCGATGGCTCGCTCGCCCACCCCGCGACGGCTGTGCAGGAAGGCAAGCCGCTGGCGTTCGCCGGCGTGGACGCCCTGTACTTCGCGGCGGCCCTGATCCCGGCGGCCTCGGGGCCCGAGGCGCCGCCTCTGGCGGAGGTCCGGCCGCTGGCCGTCGGCGAACCGCCGGCGGCCGCCCGGCGCAGGCTCGTGGACGTCACCCCGCGGCTCGTGTCGCGGACGTTCGACGTCGCCCCCGGCGCCGCGGTGCGGCACCAGTACGAGATCTTCGCCGGACCGAAGAAGCCCGATTTGCTGCGCCGCTTCGGCGCCGGTGACGCGCGGATGGACGACCTCGTCTACTTCGGCTGGTTCGGCTGGGTGGCCCGGCCACTGATCGCCCTGCTCCACGGGCTGCACGCGCTGATCGGCAACTACGGGATCGCGATCATCCTCCTCACGGTGCTGGTCCGGGGAGCGATGTTTCCGCTCTCGCGCCGGCAGGCGATCTCGTCGCAGAAGATGCAGGCCCTGCAGCCAGAGATGAAGGTGATCGCCGACAAGTTCAAGAACGAGCCCGAGAAGCGGCACCGGGCGACGCAGGACCTGTGGCGGAAGCACGGTGTCAACCCGGTCGGCGGCTGCCTGCCGGTGTTCATCCAGATCCCGATCTTCATGGGGCTGTACCGGGCCTTGGCCACCGACGTCGAGCTCCGCCAGGCGCCGCTGTTCAGTTCCGCGATCCGCTGGTGCTCGAACCTCGCCGCCCCCGACATGCTCCTCGACTGGTCGAAGTACCTGCCGGCCTTCCTCACCGCGCCGGAGGGCTATCTGGGCCCGTACCTGAACCTGTTCCCGATCGCCACGATCGCGCTCATGCTCTGGCAGCAGAAGCTCTTCATGCCGCCGGCCATGGACGAGCAGCAGCGGATGCAGCAGCAGATGATGAACTTCATGATGTGGTTCATGGCCCTGGCGTTCTTCAAGGTCCCCTGCGGCCTGTGCCTGTATTTCATCGCCTCGAGCCTGTGGGGCGTAGCCGAGCGGCTCCTCTGGCTGCCCAAATCGCTGCCGGCTGTGGCAGCCGGCGGATCGGCCGCCACGCGCACGGTCGACGCCGTGTTCGCGCCGGTGGAGAAGTCGGCCTCGGGAAACGGTGCCGCCGACATCGCCCGGCAGAAGCGCGAGTCGCGAAAGAAACAGCGTTGAACAGCGGCCGCCGGGGATGCCCACCATGTGGTCGGCGCATGACCTGATCGTGGCCCCGGCGACCGTGCCCGGCGGCGGGGCGCGGGCGATCGTGCGGATCGCGGGGGACGGGCTCGACCGGCTCCTGGCGACGCTCTTCACGCCGGAGAGGAGCGGCTTTGCAGCGTCAGGCACGCGGCCGCGCGTGGTTTCAGCGCGGCTCGCGGCCGCCGGGCTGGGTCGGGAATGGGGCGCGATCGAGGTCGCGATCCTCCACTGGCCCGGGCCGGCCGGGCCGACGGGCGGCCCGCTGGCCGAGGTCCAGCTTCCCGCCAGCCCGCCCCTCGTCGAGGCGGTCGTCGCCGAGGCGTGCAGACGCGGCGCCCGGCTCGCCCGCGGCGGCGAGTTCACGCTCCGCGGCTTCCTCGCCGGCCGGCTCGACCTCGTGCAGGCGGAGGCGGTGCTGGCGGTCGTCGACGCGCAGTCGCCCGCGGAACTCGCCGTCGCCCTCGACCGGATGGCGGGGGGCGCAGGAAAGGCCCTCGGCCGCGTCCGCGACGATCTCCTCGACCTGCTTGCCGACATCGAGGCGACGATCGACTTCGCCGATGAGACGGCCCCCGACACGGTTCCCACGCCGCTCGCCCACGGGCCCGTGGGCGAGCGGCTGCGGGTGGCCAGGGCGGCCCTGGCCGCGGAGCTGGCGCGGCTGGGAACGCGGGCCGCCGCGGCGCACGACCTGCCGCGGGTCGTCTTCATGGGTCGGCCGAACATCGGCAAGAGCAGCCTCTTCAATGTGCTCGTCGGTCGTGATGCCGCGCTCGTCGCCGACGAGCAGGGAACCACCCGCGACTGGATCGAGTGCCGGCTCGAGCCGCCGGGCGGGGCAGGGCCGGCCTGCGTACTCGTGGACGTGGCGGGCGTCGATGGAGCCTGCGGCGGCGACGGTCTCGATGCGGCAGCCCACTCCGCGACGGGCGTTGCCATGGGGCCCGCGGCCAGCGCTCATCAGCCCGCCTCGCCGGCCGCCATCGACGCGGCGGCGGCGGACGTGGCCCGGCGCGAGATCGCGCGGGCCGATCTGGTCGTTGTCTGCCGCGACGCGGGCGAGCCGGCCGCTGCGGCGCTGCCGGCCGGCAGTGTTGCCGATGCGCGGCGGATCGACGTCGTCACCCGGTGTGACCGTGATGCGGACGCCGCGGTTCGCGTGGGGGAATACGCCACGAGCGCGGTCAGCGGTCGGGGGACCGGCGCACTGCGCGAGGCGATCCTCGCGGCCGTGGCAGCGCTGCCGCCACGCGGCTCGCCGGCCACGCTCCGGCTGGCGGCGGGGCTCGAGGCCGCCGCGGCGGCGCTGGCCGCGGCGGCGGCGATCCTCGAGCACGGGCAGGCCGACGAACCGCTGCTCGCGGCCCACGTCCGCCAGGCGCTCGACGCCCTCGACGAGGTCACGGGGCGGAGCATGGGGGCCGACCTGCTCGACCGGATCTTCGCCCGGCACTGCATCGGCAAGTGACGCCATGGACAGTTCGGAGGATTCCCGCCAGGCGATGGTCGACCTTTTTCAACGGCACGTGCAGGCGGAACTCGATGGCAACCTCGAGATGACAATGGCGACGATGACGGATTCACCACACCTCAACCATGTCCCGACCATGATGGGAGGCGTCGGCCGCGAGGGCGTGCGGGCTTTCTATCGGGACCATCTCGTTGGCAAGTTCTTCCCGCCCGACGTCACGATGACGGCCGTCTCCCGGACCGTGGGGGAGAGCCAGATCGTGGAGGAAATGGTCATCTCGTTCACGCACACGGCCGAGATCGAGTGGATGCTTCCGGGTATCGAGCCAACCGGGAAGCGGGTCGAAGCCGCATTCGTCGTCGTGGTGGGTATGAAGGACGGCAAGGTGTCTCACGAACATATCTATTGGGACCAGGCGAGCGTTCTCGTGCAGATCGGGTTACTTGATCCCACAGGCCTGCCGGTCGTGGGCGCCGAAGCCGCCCGCAAGGTGCTCGACCCCGGCCTTCCCGGCCGGACCCTCTCGAGCCCGACGCGGAATGCATAACCGCTGTCGCGGCTGATCGATCGGGACCCGGGTCCGCGAAAAGGGTGCCAGCCACCATTTCCGGGGCGGAAATGGGTGCAGGCACCGTTTTCGCTGGGGCTGACGAGCGCCTGAATCGCGAAACAGCGGTCCGCCCGGACGGCATGGCGGTCATTCCGATCGGCAGCCTCGGGCCCTGATGTGTGCGGCCGACGGGGGGGAGCGGCTGGGGGGCGAGGACAATGCCGCCGATGATCGCTGAAAAGCCATTCGGTATCCCCCGCTCTGGAATCACTTCCGGCGGGCGGTTGACGCCATCCACCTTTTGCCCATCCGCGCGATCGCTGACTACGATTGCTGGCGGTTTCGATGTCGCAGACGCGTGTCGCGTCGGCTCCGGCGACGTCTGAGCGGAGGAGCGGAAACGGTTCGGGGTCCCATGCACGTCACGAGCGACGATCTGACTGCCGCCTGCACCCGGCTCGCGGCCGGCGCCACGCGGCACGCCGGTCGCGACGCCGGCAGTCGGGCAGCGCTCGCCCGCAGCACCGCCGTCGCCGTGGCCCGCGTCGCCGACGAGTGGGTCGCCACCGCGCTCGCCATCAAGTCGGCTTCCGGCTCGGCGGTGGCCGCCGCCGAGGAGACGGCGACGGGGCCGATCGCCACGCTGCGACTGCTCCTGATCAGCGCCCGGGCGCTCGCCGACGTCGCCGCCAGAGGCGTGCCGCGGGGGGCCGGCGCACCGCGAGTGTTCAACGCCGTCACCGGCCGCGCCGGGCCCGTGTCGCTCATCGGCGTCGACGTCCTCCCCGAGCCCGGCCTGCACGACGCCGCCATCGCCGCGGGGATGAAGGCCACCGTCCGCTGCGTCGATCCCGGCGGCACCGCGGCCTTCGCCCGCTCGTGGGCCGAGGAGGCCCGGACGCGGCCGGCGTCGGGCGGCGTGGCGGTCGTGCTCGGCGCCGGCAACGTCACCGGGCTTGCCGTCGCCGACAGCGTCGCCCAGATCTTCGAGCATGGCCGGGCCGTGCTCGTGAAACTCCATCCGCTCCACGCCCCGCTCGCCGACACGCTGCGGGCCGCCCTCGCGCCGCTCGTGGCGGCCGATCTCGTCGCCATCGTGGCCGGCGGCGCGGACGTCGCCGCACAGGCCGTGGCCGAGCCGCGGATCACCCACGTCCACCTCACCGGCGGCCAGGCCGCATTCGACGCGATCGTCTGGGGCGGCCCCGGGCCGCGGCCCGCCGGTGCCGTGCCCCGGCTCGCGAAGCCGATCACCTGCGAACTCGGCAACGTCACCCCGTGGATCATCGTGCCCGGCCGCTACACGCCGCGGCAGCTGCGGCACCAGGCTGACGTCGTCGCCGCCTCGATCGCCAACAACGCGTCGTTCAACTGCATCGCCACGAAGTGCGTCGTCACCTGCCGGTCGTGGGAGCAGCGCGACGAGTTTCTCTCACTCGTGGCCGGCCGGCTGGCGGCGCTGCAGCCGCGGCCGGCCTGGTATCCCGGCGCCGCCGCCGCCTGGGAGACCGTGACGGGACGCCCGGCGCCTGCCGACGGCACGCTCCCCTGGGTGTTTCACGTGGGGCTGGATCGCGACCGCGAGCCGCGCTGGCTGGAACGCGAGTGGTTCGGGCCGGTCGCCGTCGAGACGCCGCTGGCCGGCGATTCGATCGACGACTTCTGCAGCCGGGCCATGGCTTTCGTCCACACGCTGCCCGGCGCGCTGGCGGCGAGCGTCACGGCGCCGTCCGGGCTCGACGCCCACGCCGCCCGCCGGATCGACCTGCTCGTCGAGCACCTCGAATACGGCGTCGTCGCCTGCAACACGTGGTCGGCGCTCGCCTATTCCTTCGGCAGCGTGCCGTGGGGAGGATTTCCCGGGGCCACGCTCGCCGAGCCGAAGAGCGGCATCGGCCGCGTCCACGACCCACTCCTCCTGCCCCTCGTGCACAACGCGATCATCCGGGCGCCGCTCGAATCGTGGCCGAAGCCGCCATGGTTTCCCTGGCACCCGCACGGGGCGGTGCTGGCGCGGGGCGTGGCGGAGATGTACGGGAGCATTGCCGCCGGCCGCAGCGGCGTCTGGGAATTGCTGCGGATGCTGCCGGGGGTGTTGCGCGGGTGACGGGGTTTCCTGACCGCGGCAGCGTGACAGTCCGCACGTCGCCAAGCCCAACCCGCCGGTGGCCGGCGGAAGTCTCCTCGCTGAGGCAGGATAGCCTCACGCTCGTCGAGCTTCCGCCGGCCACCGGCTGCGCAGCGGGGAGCCGGGCTACGCCCGGCGACCGTAAGCCGGAGCAGCCGCTGTGTCGGCTGCGACGGCGCGCAAGGCATCCAGCCTCACGCTCGTCGAGCTTCCGCCGGCCACCGGCTGCCGCGAGAGCGGAGCGTGGACAGTATTGGACGCCGGCAAGGGGAAAGCGAGACGCAAGCCTCGCGGAGCCGGGCTACGCCCGGCGACCGTAAGCCGGAGCAGCCGCTGTGTCGGCTGCTGAGAGTATCTGTAACGGTGCGATGATCGCTTGCGGGGAGCCGGGCTACGCCCGGCGACCGTAAGCCGGAGCAGCCGCTGTGTCGGCTGCTGAGAGTATCTGTAACGGTGCGATGATCGCTTGCGGGGAGCCGGGCTACGCCCGGCGACCGTAAGCCGGAGCAGCCGCTGTGTCGGCTGCGACGGCGCGAATGCCGGCGCGAATGCCGGCGCGACTGCCGGCGCGAGTCACGCGCGGCGGCCGCGGGGGCGGCGGCCGGAGGGGCGCGGGCCGGGTTCGGGCTTCTCTTCCCCCGCCTCGCGAAACTTCTCCGGCTGGCCCGTGAGTTCGTAGAGAAACCGGCTCGGACGCGTCGGCTTGCTCCGCCCCCACTTCGTCCGCGTCAGGCAGAGCGAGAGCACGAGCCGGCGCTTGGCCCGCGTCACGCCCACGTAGCACAGCCGGCGCTCCTCGTCGATCGCCAACAGGCCGGCCGCCAGCGAGCGGTGGTGCGGCAGGAGCGTCTCCTCCATCCCGACCATCCACACGCAGTCGAACTCCAGCCCCTTCGCCGCATGGAGCGTCATCAGCCGGATCGCCCCCGGCTTGGGCTTGTCGGACTCGAAGCGGTCGTCCTGCTCCGTGTCGAGCACGAAGTCGTCGAGGAAGCCGCGGACCAGCGCCGCCGGATCCGTGACCTGCGGATGCCCACGCTCGTACTGGTCGAGCGCCGTCGCCACCTCCTCGACGCAGTCCCAGCGCTGCTCGGCCTCGTTCGGCTCCGCCTCGTACTCCTTCTCCAGGTGCCGGCGGTAACCGACCGTGTCGAGCAGGCCGCGGAGCATCGTGCCGCAGCGGGTCAGGCCCGGCTCGGCGGCCGGCGGGCCCTGCCGCAGGGCGATCAACCGTTCGAGTGTTGCGACCCCGCCAGCCGCGGCCCCCGACAGCCGGCCCGAGTCACGGGAGGCGACGAGCTCCTGCCACATGCTCGCCCCGCGCTCCTGGGCCCGCGCCCGCGCCCCCTGGATCGCCTGCGACGACAGGCCGCGGGGCGGGACGTTGGCGATCCGCGACAGCGCCAGGTCGTCGTCGGGATCGACGAGCACGCGCAGGAAGGCCATCACGTCCTTGACTTCGCGCCGGTCGAAGAACGAGCGGCTGCCGACGAGCTCGTAGGCCACGTTCCGCCGGCGTAGCTCCTGCTCGAAGACGCGGGTCTGTTCGCCGGTGCGGACGAGGATCGCCGCCTCGGCGGGATCGACGCGGCGCTCCTTGAGCAGGCCCTCCAGGTCGCCGACCACGCGCCGGGCTTCGTCGATCTCGTCCTGGGCCTGGACGATCGCCGGCGGCTGGCCCGAGGGGAGCGCGGCGACGAGCGTTTTGCCGTGCCGCCGGGCGTTGCGCTCGATGAGCATGTTTGCGGCGCGGATGATTTCCGGCGTGGAGCGGTAGTTTTCCTCGAGCTTGACGATCCGCGCGCCGGGCCAGCGCCGGGCGAAGTCGAGGATGTGCGACACCTCCGCACCACGCCACGAATAGATCGACTGGTCGTCGTCTCCGACCACGCACAGGCTCGCGTGGTCGCGGGCCAACGCCGTCAGGATCCGCTCCTGAATCGCGCTCGTGTCCTGATACTCGTCGATGAGCAGGTGGTCGAACCGGCCCGCCTCGACGCGCCGGGCGGCCTCGTCGGCCGCGAACAGCTCGTCCACGAGGAGCAGCAGGTCGTCGAAGTCGACCGCGCCGGCCGTCCGCAGCGCGTTCTGGTAGCGGCGGTAGGCCGCCGCCGTCAGCGTCCACGAGTCGTCGGCGTCGGCGGCGATCGTGTCGAGGGCCGTGTCGGGGCGGACGCCGCGACTTTTCCAGCCGCCGATCCGCGCCAGCAGGTCGCCGGGGCGGAGCGTCGTCTCCGGCACGCGCAGCTCCTTGAGCGCCGTGCGGGCCGCCGTCTCCTGTTCGCCGCGGTCGATGATCGCGAACCGCTCCGGATAGCCAAGCGCGGCGGCATGCCGGCGCAGGATGCGCACGCACAGCGAATGGATCGTGGAGATCTCCGGCCGGTCGCCATCCTTGCGGCCGAGGAGTGCGGCGGCCCGGGCCTGCATCTCGCGGGCCGCCTTGTTGGTGAAGGTGACGGCGAGGATCCGCGACGGACGCGCCCCACGCCGCACGAGCTGGGCGATGCGGGCGATCACGACCCGCGTCTTGCCGGTGCCGGCGCCGGCGAGGACGAGCAGCGGGCCCGGCGGGGCGAGCACGGCGTCGGACTGGGCCGCGTTCAGGCCGGGCACCCCGGTGCGCCGGACAGGCCGCTCGCGGGCCGACGGCAGTGCCGCATCGGCCTCGGTCGTCACTCCATCCATGGCGGCTCGCAGCGTCGGGGGGTTTGGGGCTCGACCCGGAACGGAGAATGTCGAACCGAGAATGTAGCAGACGATCAGGCCGCCTCCGGGGCAGCGGCGCACGAGCCCGGGAAGCCCGATTCGCCTTGACGGAATCGGTTCGAACTTTTCTATTGACCCGCCTTCGCCAGCGCCGAAGAGCCAGGGAGAGACGGCACATGCAGCCCCCACAACGGATCGATCTCGAGGACAACGACCTGGCCGCTGCCACGATGCAGACGGTCGACCGGATACGTCCGCACGTCCGCTCGATCGCGGCGCTGGTGGGGCTGCTGTTCGCGGGGCTCGCCCTGTGGACGGTGCTTACAGGGCAGCGGGCCGCCTCGGGCGGGGCGAGTTGGCGGGCCGGGCTCTCCGCCGCCCGCGATGGCAACCCCGCCGCGCTGGCGGAAGTCGCCCGGCTGTACCCGGGCACGTCGGCGGCCGACTGGGCCGAACTGACCACGGCCGACATGGCCTTCGAGGAAGGGGCCGACCTGCTGTTCACCGATCGTGTGCAGGCGAAGAAGCGGCTGGAGGAAGCGGTGGCCCGCTACGGACAGTTGATGCAGGGACGGACGAGCCGGATCGTGGCGGAGCGGGCGGTATTCGGCCTCGCCAAGACGAACGAGTCGCTCGGCAACCTGGCCGAGGCCCGCCGGGGCTACGAGGCCGTGGCTCGCGACTACGCCGACGGCGCCTGTGCCGGGTTGGCCGCCACCCGCGCCGCAGCGCTGGCTCGGCCAGCCGTTGCCGAGTGGTATGCTTGGTTTGCGGCGCAGGATTTTGCGGCCCTCGACAAGCCGCAGGAACAGGCCACGCCTCCCGTCAATGCGACGCCCGAATCATCAGGCAAGCCGGCCGCAGAGCCAGCCGCCGGAGCCGGCACCGAGCCCGGAGCCGCGGCAAAGCCGGAGTCCGGCGCCGAGCCTGCCGCCAAGTGACGACCACGACGCGATGAACGACCTGGGCGGCGCCGACGATCCGGAGCCGGGCCCGCAGGCGGAGTCCGCAGAGGATGCGGAACCGTCCCCCGGCACCGAGGTCGCGGTCGACGTCGACGAGGCCGCGGCGGGCATGCGGCTCGACCAGTTTCTCGTCCGGGCGCTGCCCGGCCGGAGTCGGTCGTTTCTGGCCCGCGCGATCGAGAAGTCGGCCGTTCGCGTGGACGGCGTGGTGGAACGGGCGTCCCACAAGCTCAGGGCCGGAGCCTGCGTCCGCTTCACGGTGCCCGAGCCTCCCCGGGCCGGGCCGGTCGCCGAGGAGATCCCGCTCGTCTTCCTCCACGTGGACGAGTGGATCGCGGTCGTCGACAAGCCGCCGGGGATGGTCGTCCATCCCGCCAAGGGCAACTGGAAGGGAACGCTCGCCGGGGCGCTCAAGTGGCACCTCGGCGGCGCGGCCGGGGAGGGGCTGTCGACCGCCGGCGGCCCGACGCGGCCGGGCATCGTCCACCGGCTTGACCGCGACACCAGCGGCGCGATCATCGTCGCCCGCAGCGAGGAGGCCCACCACGTCTTGGCCCGCCAGTTCGAGCAGCGGACCGTCGAGAAGACCTACCTGGCCATCACCCAGGGCACGCCGCGGTTCGACCGCGACGAGATCAACCTCCCGATCGGCATCCATCCCTACCAGCGCGAGAAGATGGCGATCCGCGACGGCCACTCCACCAGCCGCGAGGCCGTCACCCGGTTCGAGGTCGTGGAGCGGTTCCGCACGGCGGCGCTGGTGCGCGTGACGCCGAAAACAGGCCGGACCCACCAGATCCGCGTCCACCTCGCCGCCATCGGCTGCCCGGTGCTGTGCGACGCCCTGTACAGCGGCCGGAGCCGGATCGACCAGGGCTTTCCCGGTCCGCCCGCGGGAGCGACGGTCGCGGAGCCGCTCCTCGCCCGCCAGGCGCTGCACGCTGCGCGGCTCGTCGTCGATCATCCGCGGACCGGCGTGCGCATGGCCTTCGAGGCGCCGCTGCCCGCCGACATGCGGCGCGTCCTCGACGCCCTGCGGGCGGAATGAGTGACGGGCGGCCCCCCGCTGCCGGGCGGATGGATGCTCTTCGCGCCGCGTCAACCGCGGCGGTCGAAGCGCAGCAGGGCGCGGGGCAGAGTCGAGTCGATCGCCCGGGCCAGCCCGATCACGAAGCCGGCTGCGCCGTCCCGCCAGCCGCCGCGCAGGAGGAACGCCTTGAGGAACACCGCCAGCGCCCGGAAGGGGAGCGTCCAGAGCCGGACCCGCTCCCCCCTGTCGCGGATTAGCGTTGCCTTGAGCGGGGCGTACCGCAGCGTGCGGGCGAGCACGTCGACGAGATCGACGTAGCTGTAATGGAGCATCGATCCGGGCAGGAGCCGCGGGGCTGACGCGGCCGCGACCTGCTCGTGCACGAGCAGGGGCTTGAAGGCGGCCCGCGTGCGATTGAAGAGCCGCAGGACGCGATCATCGCGCCACGGCCCGTGGTGGATCTCGCGACTGCCGATGAAGGTCCGGCGCCGCACCTCCCAGCAGGCCGCCGGATCGGAGAGATCGAGGCCGCGGATCGCGGCGGCGGCCTCCGCGTCGAGGATCTCGTCGGCGTCGATGGACAGGATCCAGTCGTGGCTCGCCAGCGCCACCGCCCGGGCCTTCTGCGGACCGTAGCCGAGAAACGGCTGCCGCTCGACGCGGACGCCGGCCGCGCTGGCGACCGCCGCCACGCCGGGCCCCGGTCCGGAATCGAGGACGAGCCGCTCGGCGCAGAAGTCGAGGGCCGCAAGGACGGCCTCGAGGTGCGGGGCGCACTCCCCCACGATGATCACGGCCGAGATCGCGGCGCCGCGGTCCGCGGCCGTCATGGGCGTTCTCCCTCGGCGGCCGGGTCCGGGGCAGGGGGAGCCGCGACCGACGCGGCGGCCACATCGTCCGCGAGCCGGAGCGGAAACTCCAGCACAAACGTGCTCCCTTGCCCCACGCTGCTCGTGCAGCGGATGTCGCCGCCGTGCTCGCGGAGGATCTTCCGGCTCACCGGCAGGCCGAGCCCCGTGCCGCGCGTTCCCTTCGTCGACACGAAGAGGTCGAAGATCGTCCCCCGCGCCTCTTCCGCAATCCCCGCGCCGTTATCGGACACGGTGACCCGCGCGAGCCGGGCTGTCTCGTCGAACGCCACGTCGAGGCCGATCGCCGGGCCGGGCCGCTCCTCGACGGCGTCGAGAGCGTTCGTGACCACGTTGAGGATCGCCCGGAACATCCCCTCGGCGTCGAAGAGCAGGAGTGGCAGGTCCGCGCGGGGCTGCCAGCGGATCGCGACGCCCGCCGCGGCGGCCCGCTGCCGCACCGTCTCGACGACCTCCGTGACGACGGCGCCAAGGTCGGCGGGGGCCAGCTCCGGCTCCCGCGTTTTGCTGAAGGTCAGCATGTCCATGACCAGCGAGGCGATCTTGTCCTGGTTGCGGGAGACGATCCCCCAGCCCTTGCGCAGCGTGTCGGTATCGCCGTCGGCGAGGCCCATCTCCACGAGGTAACTGCCGCCGCGGATCCCCTGGAGGATGTTCTTGATGTGGTGCGACACGGTGGCGATCGTCTCGCCGATCGCCGCCAGCCGCTCGGCCTGCACCAGCGCCGAGTAGTAGGAGGTGTCCTCGACCGCGAGGGCCGCCTGGTTGCCGATGGCGACGAGGAGCTTCAGGTGGTCGTCGCCGAACACGGCCGGGCCCGTCGTGTCGCTGGAGAGCGGGGTCGTGGTGTCGACGTAGATCGCCCCCACCATGCCGTAGCGGCCCTGCATCGGCACGCAGATCGCCTCGCGGATGCCGGTGCGAATGACGCTGTTGCCGGCGGAGAAGCGGTCGTCGTCGCGTGCGTCGCTGGTGATCACGCCCTCGCGGCGGGTCACCACGTAGTCGAGGATCGTGCGGCTCACGACCAACTCCCCGCCGTCGCCGTGCCGGTCGCGCCGGGCCCGCGTCGTCAGAGCGCCGCTGGCGGGATCGACGAGCATGATGCAGCCCCGGTCGGCCGCCACCCAGTCGAACACGAGGTCGAGGATCCGGCCGAGGAGCTCGTCGATGTCGAGCGTGTGGCTGACCGCCATCGCCGTCCGGTACATCACCTGCAGGCTGCCGCGGGCCCGGGCAAGCCAGCGGTCGTGGGTGTCGAGCGGCGTGGCCATGGCGATCGAGTCGTCCTCGCGGATCGCGGCCACGATGTGCGAGCCGTCGAGGCCGTCGGCCGTGACCACGTCGTCGAGGCCGGCGGCGATCGGTCCGGTGCCGTCCGTGAACGCCAGCACCGTCTGGCCGACACGGATTCGATCCCCCCAGCGCAGGTCGGCCTGCTCGATCTGGCGGTCGTTGAGGAACGTGCCGTTGGAGCTCTTCAGGTCGGCGATGCGAAACCGGTCCCCGATGCGGCGAATCTCCGCGTGGCGGCGCGAGATCTCGCTGTCGTCGAGCCGGATCAGGTTGCCCGCCTCGCGGCCGATGGTGGCCGCGCCGGCGAGCCCGCCGAGGTCGTGCTGCACGCCCGTGTTCGTGCCTTGGATGACGAGGAGCGATGCCACGGGCCGGCTGCCAGCGGGGAAGGGGGCGAAAAGTCGCCGAGGTTCCCGGATTGTGGCACAGGATCGCGGCGGCCGGAAGCGCGGCCACGACGCCGTCGCTGCGAACGCTGGCGCGGGGGCTAGAATGGCGGGGGTTCGGCGGCGCGCGAGCCGTGGATCCGACACGACGGATTGACTTCGGAAAGTGGAGGCAGGGCATGGCGGTACAGCGGGGATCGATGCGCCGGTGGCGTGCGGCGTGCGGCGGTGTTCTCGGCATGACGGTCCTCGGAGCCCTGGCCCACGCCGGCGAGCCGGCAGCGGCCGGCCGGTCGCCCGACAGCGACGCCGTCGGCCGCATGCGGGCGGCGGTCGAGTGGCTCGCGGCCCCGGACCGCGAGGGACGCGGCCCCGGCACGAAGGGCATCGACGCCGCGGCGGAGTACGTGGCCGCGCGGCTGGCCGAGACCGGCCTGGACACGAAGGTCGTCGGCGACGGCCCCTACCAGGCGTTCGCGATGACGCTGGAGGCAAAGCTCGGGCCCGAGGCCCGCAACCGGGCCGAACTGGTCGGCCCACCGGCTGCCGACGGCAGCCAGGCGACGGTGCCGCTCGTGCTCGGCAAGGATTTCACGCCGCTGGCCGCCGGCGGCTCGGGCGCGTTCGACCTGCCCCTGGCATTCGCCGGCTACGGCATCACGGCGCCGGCCGAGAAATACGACGACTACGCCCCGTTCGCCGGCCGCGACGGCCGGGCCCGGGGGCTGGCCGTGATCGTCCTCCGGCAGGAGCCGCAGAAGGACGACCCGCACAGCGTGTTCGCCGGCAACCAGGCGTCGCAGTACGCGGCGCTGGCCCGCAAGGTGGCCAACGCCTCGGAGCACGAGGCGGGCGGCATCGTGTTCGGCGACGACGCCGACACGGACGGCGACCGGTTGATGGAGTTCACGCGGGCGGGCGACGGCACCGACCGCCGGTCGCAGCCGATCCTCCACGTGCGGCGCGGCCTGCTCGACGATGTCGTGCGTCGATCGCTGGGCCGCGGCCTGAACGAGATCCAGAAGGGGATCGACGCGTCGCTGGCCCCGGCGAGCGGCCCGCTCGAGGGCTGGCGCATCCGCGGCGAGACGGCGATCGAGCGCCGCGAGACGCAGGCCAGGAACGTGCTCGCCATCCTCCGTGGCCGGGGCACGGAGGATGGCGAAGGGCGGCCCGCGATCCCGGCCGCCGAGACCGTCGTCCTCGGGGCCCACTACGACCACCTCGGTTTCGGCGGCGTCAACTCGGCCGCACCCGGCGTGAACGCCGTCCACCACGGTGCCGACGACAACGCCAGCGGCACCGCGCTGCTCATCGAAGTCGCCCGGCGGCTGGCGGCCGCCGGCCCGCTGCCGCGGACCGTGCTGTTCGTCGCCTTCTCCGGGGAGGAGCGCGGGCTGCTCGGCAGCGGTCATTACACCGCCAACGCCCCGCTCCCCCTCGCCGACACCGTGGCGATGGTGAACCTCGACATGGTGGGCCGGTTGAACGCCGACAAGCTCATCGTCCAAGGGGCCGACACCGGCACCGGCCTCGACCCGCTGATCGACCGGCTCGGGGCGGCGGGCACGTTCACGATCGCCAAGGAGTCGGGCGGGTTCGGGCCGAGCGATCACGCAAGTTTCTATGCCCGCAAGATCCCGGTGCTGCACCTGTTCACCGGCTCCCACGCCGACTACCACCGCCCCACCGACACCGCCGAGAAGATCAACTACGAGGGGATGGAGCGGATCGCAACGCTCGTCACCGACCTGGTCAGGGAATTGGCCAGCGCCCCCGAGCGGCCCGACTACCTGGAGGTGGCAGGCAAGCAACTGGCCCGCGGCGGTGATCGCCCGTACTTCGGCAGCATTCCCGAATTCGGGTCGGCCGGCAAAGGCTATGCGATCTCGGGTGTCGCCAAGGACTCGCCGGCGGAGAAGGGGGGGCTCAAGGGGGGCGACCTGATCGTGCGGCTCGGCGAGAGTGCCATCACCGGGCTCGATGACTTCGACAGCGCGCTGCGGAAGCACAAGGGAGGCGACACCGTGACCGTGGTGGTCGTCCGTGCCGGTGCGGAACTGCGGCTGGAGGTCGTCCTCGGCCCGCCGAAGTGACGCGCGGCGGGCGAGCGGGGGCGAATGCGGCCCGTTTTTCGGCGGAAATCTGGCCTTGAGCCGGCCGACGGCGATCGGCATCATCCTGCCGCATTCGAGTTCAGGACGGTCGCACGAGGCCGTCGGTGGTTCCCGTGAACCATCCGGATGCGCGACCGTTTTGCCAGGCTATTTCGTCAGACTATTTCGCCAGCCTATTTCGCCAGACAAGGAGTGCTTCACGTGAGCAGGACACATGTCGGTTTCGCGATCGCTGCGGTGATGATCACCGCGATGGCCTCGGCCTCGGGGCAGCCCGGCGGCCGCCCCGGACCAGGTGTCGCGCCCGCCGCCGGCGCTCCGGCTGTCGTCGCCGGCGCTCCGGCTCCCGTCGCCGTGCCTCGGCCGGCGGCCGCCCCCGCCGGTGCCGCGCCCACCCAAGTGGTCGTGCTCGACGTCGGCTACATCTTCAAGAATCACGCCGGCTTCAACGCCGAAATGGCGAAGATCAAGGATGACGTGATGACGGTCGAGAACCGTCTCAAGCAGGAGCAGGAGCGGATTCGCGGCATGATGGAGCAGCTCAAGATCTTTCAGCCGGGGACGCCCGAGTATCGCAAGCTCGAGGGGGACGTCGCCAAGGCGCAGGGCGACTTCCAGGTCAAGGCCCAGCTGGAGAAGAAGGACTTCCTCGAACGCGAGGCGAAGGTCTATCACCGGGTGTATGGCGAGGTCGAGCAGGCGGTGTCGACGTTCGCCAAGTCGAACCGGATTGCCGTGGTGCTGCGGTTCGACGGCGAGGCCGTCGATCCCAAGGAGGCCGACCGCGGCAAGATCATGGCCCACCTGAGCCGACCGATCGTCTATCACGACGGGCTCGTCGACATCACTCCCGACGTCCTCCGGATGCTCAACGGCCCCGTCGCTGCGCAGCCGCAGCGGCAGCCGCTGCGCTGAGCGGACCGCGGTTTCCGTGCCGGGCGGCTCGCGGTGGGTCGCCCGGCTCCGTTTCGCCTACCCGCGTCGAGCGTCATGCGACTTCGATCCCAGCGCACCCTGTGTCGTCCCGCCGCGGTCTCCGGCCCGGGCTACTGGAGCGGCCGCGACTGCGTGGTCGAGCTGCTGCCCGCGCCGGCGAATGCAGGCCTGGTGTTCGTGCGTGGCGACGTCGGCGTCGGCGTGCGGATCCCGGCCGCCGTCGAGCATCGCGTCGAGGCCATGAATCGGACGACGCTCGCCGTGGCCGGCGTGCAGGTGCAGTTGGTCGAGCATTGCCTGAGCGCGCTGGCGGGGCTGGGCGTCGACGCCTGCGTCGTCCGCGTGTCGGCCGAGGAACTGCCCGGCCTCGACGGCTCGGCCCGGGCGTTCGTCGAGGCGATCGACGCCGCGGGGCTCGAGGATCTCGCGGCCCCCGTCGATCCGCTCGTCGTGGCGGGCACGGTGCGGGTCGAGGAGGGGGAGGCGTGGATCGAGGCCTCCGCGCCCCGCTCTGCCGGGCTGACGGTCGAATACGAGCTCGATTACGGGCCGGGGCCGATCGGCCGGCAGTCGCTGGCGGTCCGAGTCGATCCCGAGGTCTATCGGCAGGGGCTGGCCGCCGCCCGGACGTTCATCTCAGCCGCCGAGGCGACGCGGCTGCGGGCCAGCGGCCTCGGCCTGGCGGTGACGCCGCAGGATCTGGTCGTGTTCGGTGCCGATGGCCCGATCGGCAACACGCTGCGCTGGTCCGACGAGTGCGTGCGGCACAAGGTGCTCGACCTGGTCGGCGACCTGGCGCTCGTCGGCAGGCCGCTGCATGCCCATGTCCGCTGCTCACGGAGCGGGCACCGGCTCAATGCGGCGCTCGCCGCCCGGCTCGTGGCCCTTCACGGGAGGCGGGCTTCGGCCTGACGGGCATGGACGCGGCCGGTCGTCACGAGGAGGAAGGGGGGCTGACGCTGCCGATCGGCCGCGAGCCGACGCTCATCCACCCGACCGCGATCGTCGAGCCGGGGGCCGTGCTCGGCGCGGGGGTCCGCATCGGGCCGTCCTGCGTCGTCTCGGCCCAGTCCGTGATTGGCCGGGGCACCGTGCTCGCCAACAACGTCACGCTGCTGGGGAGCGTGCGGATCGGGGAGCGGAACCGGATCTTCCCCAACTGCGTCATCGGCGGTGAGCCGCAGGACGTCAGCTACCGGGGCACCGTGACGCGGGTCGAGATCGGCGACGACAACGTGATCCGCGAGGGTGTGACGATCAACCGGGCCTCGGAGAAGGAGGAGGGGCTGACGGCGATCGGGAGCTACAACTACCTGATGGCCAACTGCCATGTGGCCCACGACTGCCGGATCGGTGACCACGTCATCATCGCCAACGGCACGCTCCTCGGCGGTCACGTCCGCATCCAGTCCCGGGCCTCGCTCTCCGGGGCCGTGGCCGTCCATCATTGGGCCACGATCGGCGGCTGGGCGTTCGTGGCCGGCCTGACGCGTGTGCTGCACGACGTGCCCCCCTTCATGCTCGTGGAGGGATCGCCGGCGCGGCCGCGGTGCGTCAACCTCGTGGCCCTCAAGCGCGGAGATTTTCACGACGACACGAAGGACGCGATCGTCGAGGCCCATCGGCTCCTGTACCGGGCGAAGGTCGGCTGCGAGGCGGCGCGGGAGGTGCTCCGGCAGCGGCAGATGCTCGTCCCCGAG
Source organism: Planctomycetia bacterium (assembly GCA_014192425.1). Taxonomy (NCBI): domain Bacteria; kingdom Pseudomonadati; phylum Planctomycetota; class Planctomycetia; species Planctomycetia bacterium. Next base: position 216,237 of record BJHK01000001.1, read on the forward strand.
GTGATGCACCTGCTCGATTTTCTCGTCCTCCAGCAGGAGGGGCGACACGGACGGGCCCGGGAACGACGGAGGGCGGCATGAGCGACAGCGCGGCGCAGGTGGGTTCGGAGCGGCGGCGGGTGGCGGTGGTCGGCTGCGGCCACCTGGGGGCGATCCACGCCCGGCTCGTCGCGGCGCGGGAGGACGCCACGTTGGTCGCGGTCGTCGATCCGTGCGCCGCGCCCAGGCAGCGGCAGGCCGAGGCCCACGGCTGTCGCGGGCTGGCCGATCCGCGCGAGATCGTCGGGCTCGCCGACGCCTGCATCGTCGCCGCGCCGACGGGGCTGCATGCCGCGATCGCGGTGCCGCTCCTCGAGGCGGGCATCGACCTGCTCGTGGAGAAGCCGATCGCGGCAACGCCGGAGGATGCCCGGGCGATCGCCATCGCGGCCCGGCGGCACGGCCGCACGGTCGCCGTCGGCCACGTGGAGCGGTTCAATCCGGCCTGGCGGGCGGCCGCCGAGCGATTCGGCCGGCCGATCGCGGTCGAGGCCGCGCGGCTCGCCCCGTTCACGTTCCGATCGCTCGACGTGGGCGTCGTCCACGACCTGATGATCCACGACATCGACCTCGTCCTGTCGCTCGATCCAGGCCGGCTGGAGCGGGTCGAGGCGCAGGGGATCGTGGCCGCGGGGGGGCACGAGGACGCGGTTCGTGCCCGGCTCGTCTTCTCGTCGGGCCTCGTCGCCGACCTGACGGCGTCACGGATCAGCCCGGTGCTTCGCCGGTCGTTCACGGCCTGGTCTGCGGACGGCATCGTGACGGTCGATTTCAACGCCCGGTCCGTGGAGGCGGTCACGCCTTCCGCGATCGTTCGCGACGGGTCGTTCGTGGCGGCGCAGGTGCCGCCGGCCGACCGGTCCGGTCTCAAAGAGCGATTCTTCGCCGACGTCCTCCCGCTGGAGTCGCTGTCGGTCGCCGAGGCGAATGCGATCGCCGCGGAGCATGACGATTTCCTGGAGGCGATCCGCGTTGGACGGCCGCCTTTGGTGCCGGCCGCCGCCGGTGCCGCGGCGGTGGAGATCGCCGCCCGGGTGCTCGATGCCCTCGAGTGCACCCGGCTGGGCGGCGACACGAGCCGACGGGGTACGATTCCGCTCTACCCGCGCCGCAAGACCGGCTGATATGGCGCGGGTGCGGCTCGCGCTGGAAGCTCGTATGGTTCGCTGGTCGGGGCTGCCGGGTGAAAGGTTCGCGGCACAGGCTGCCGATATCCGGCAAGGGAGATGGGGCCGGTGCCGGCCCCAGGAGGCAGCGAATGAGGCGGGTCATCCTTCACATCGCAATCAGTGCCTGCGCTGCCCTGCTCGCGGGCGGTCGCGGACGGTGCGAGCCGCCCGCGGGCTCGCGGCCGGTCGACGACGCGGTCGAGGCCGCCGCGCCCGGCGTCGTCGGGCCTGTCGGCGATGGGTCGATCAGCGCGACGCTGCGCCGGTTCGAGGAGGAGCGCGCCCGCGAACAGGCCGGCCTGCTCCGGCTGCCCGGGTTCACCGTCCATGACGTGACCGTGCACGGCCCGAACGGTGGCGGGCCCGGGCCACTGTCCGCCGAACTGCGGTCGAGGATCAGGAACTTCGACGTCGCGGCCGGCGTTCGGGCCGAGCAGCGCAGCACGGCGCTCGAGGCCACGGAATGGTCGGGCCGCGTCGGGGTGGCGAACGAGCATCCGGCCGGCCGCGAGGTGTTTGAACTGCGCACGTCCCTCGGCGGCAGCGAAGCCGACCGCAAACTCGGTGTCGAACTGGGGCCGCGACTGGAGCGCCGGCTGCGCCGCGGAACGACCTTCTTCATCGACGGCCGGGCCGCGGCCGAGGCGCAGCGGCCGGAACAGGGCTGGCGGTCCCTGCCCGGAGCGGCGGGCGACGGCTCGACAACGGTCGGTGTGACGGCCCGGACCGGAATCGCCCGCTGAGGCCGCAGAAAAGGCCGGACGACGCGGCGGGTGCGACGACGCGGCTGAACGTATGCTTGGGCAGGAAGGAGAACGCCCATGCACATGCGCCCCCTGTCGATCGTGGTTGCCTGCGGGCTTGCCGCCGTCACGGCCGCCGCCGCACCACCCGCCCGACCGCCGGCCAGGCCCGGCACCCTGTCCGTGGCCTTCGTGGGCGACATCATGCTCGACGGCGGGCCGGGCCATGCGATCGGTTCGGGCCGCGATCCGTTCGCGGGATGCGCGGACCTGCTCGCCGCCGCCGACCTGACGGTGGGCAACCTCGAATGCGTGCTCGGCAAGGGTGGAAAGCAGATCCTCAAGGCATACTCGTTCCGGGCCGCGGCCGACGCGCCCCGGTGCCTGGCACGGCACTTCTCCGCGGTCTCGTTGGCCAACAACCACGCCTACGACTTCGGCCCCGAGGGCCTGTTGGAATCGCTGCGGATCCTGGAGGCTGAGAAGATCCCCTGCTTCGGTGCCGGCCGGAACGACGCCGCGGCGCGGCGACCGCTCGTGCTTGAGAAAAATGGCATCCGGCTGGCCCTGCTCGGTGCCAACGCGTTCCGGGCGGACGCCTACGCGGCCGGCCCTGACCGGGCGGGGGTGGCGCCGCTCCGGGAGCGGGAGATCCTCGCCGACATCGCCGCTGCGCGTCAGGTCGCCGATGTGGTGGTGCCGTTCGTGCACTGGGGACCTGAACTCGTCGCCCAGCCGCGCGAGGCCGACATCGCGCTGGCCCACGCGATGGTCGAGGCCGGAGCCGCGGCCGTGATCGGCGCCCACCCGCACGTCACGCAGACGGTGGACATCCACCGTGGGGCCCCGATCGTGTACAGCCTCGGCAATTTCGTCTTCGACTACTTCCCGGGCGATCCTGCCGAATGGACCGGCTGGATCGTCACGCTGACGTTCACCAAGGGGCGCGGTGTGGAGATGGCGACCCGGGCGGTCGTCCTCGACGCCGAGGGCCTGCCGCGGCCGGCCGCCGAGTGACCGGTCGTCGGCCGCGTCAGGCGAGGTCGCGATCCTGGAACAGCACGTAGGCCACCAGCAGGGCGACCGTCGCGTACAGTCCCGCGTACACGGCGGCCCAGCCGAGGTAGGCCCAGGGCACGGCCACCGACCTCATCACGGCCGCCTCCACCGTGAAGTGCTCGAGCACCGGCAGGATCGTCGCCAGCAGGCGGCCGACGAAGCGCACGATCTCGTTACGGCCGACGCTCGACTGCACGATCAGGGGGACGAGGTGACCGAGGGTGTAGACCGTGAAACAGACGACCAGGTTCGGCACCATTCCCAGCCGGGTGGAGACGGCGAGGCTGATCGACGCCAGCACGATCGTTTCCAGGAACGCCAGCGCCAGTCCCGGCACCAGCGTCGTCATCTCCGCGGCGCAGGCCTGCCAGAGCGGCTCGGTCTGGCTGCTCTCCCGGGCGTCGTAGACGACCTTGAAGTTCGTCGCCGCGAGGAGGACGCCACCGAGCACGAGAAACACCAGCAGCGACACGAGCGTCAGGCCGGCGAACTTGCCGACGAGGAACTGCCAGCGCCGCAGCGGCTTCGACAGCACGGTGAGCGCTGTCCGGCCCTCGACCTCGTCCGCCACGGCCACGGAGGCGGTCCAGACGACGACCAGCAGGGCCAGCACCTTGACCAGCGTCAGGCCGCTGTCCTTGAACATCTTCACGTCCTCGCCGAAGGTGTTGTAGGGCAGGACGATGAACAGGAGGAGCAGAAAGCAGCCCACGATCAGGGCGATCGGGAACACGGGCTGCCCGATCGCCTCCTTCGTCGTCGCCGCCGCCACGGCGGCCGTGCGGCGGGCGCCGAGGCGGAACAGGGAGTAGAGGAGGACGATCGAGGCGAGTGTCGCGAACGCGGCGGGGAGAATGGCGACCTCGGGCTGCTCGGGGGCCAGGGACCAGAGGATGCGCAGTTCGGCCGGCTCGGTGCCGAGGTTGCTCACCTCGAGTTGCGGCCGCTGGCCGAGCAGCGGGTTCGGCGCCCCGTCCGTCCGCTGCCACGACCAGGGGCGGTCGGCCGCGATATCGAGATCCGGCGTCCGGGCGAGGCCGTCGCTCGGCTGCGGCGCGCGGACCACGAGCGGCTTGGTGCTCGTGAGTTCCAGCGATCGGATCTCCTGCGGTCGCAGTCGCGGGAAGGAGAGCCTGAAGACGGATCGCGGATTGATCGGCACGATCGCGCCGCTGCCGTCGTCGGCCACGAGGCGAACCAGCGAGCGGCCGATCTGTTCGAGTGGCGACGGGTTCGTGCTCCACAGGGCCGGCGTGATCGCCGCCGCCAGCGCGGCGAAGGCTGCCAGCAGCCAGCTGAGCGGTCCGAGGAAGCCGTCCCGCAGGCTGGCCCGCGCCTCGGCGGCGGACCGCGGCAGGACGAGCCGCAGCAGACCGTATCCGGCAAGGGCGCAGGCGAGCGTCGCCGCGGCGGCGACGCCGAGCAGCCAGATCGGCGGCAGGGGAATGAGCAGGCGATTGGCGAGGAGCGGCATGCGGGACCGTCCCGGGACATGGCGGAACACCGAGCATGATTATGCCCGGCCCGTCCCGGCGCGGAAAGCCACGGGGGTGGGAACGCCACGGGGAGCGGCACCACCAGCAACCCGCGCGCGGATCGAGAAGGAGCCCTGTCAGCCGGCTTCCCGCGGGCCGGCGAGGACCGTGCAGGCGGCCCCGTCGAGCGGCCAGCGGTCGAGCACGCGCTGGACGTCGTCGAGGGTCAGCGACTCGACGATCGCCAGCGTCTCGGCCACCGTGCGATACCGCCCGGTGTGGGCCCACTCGCCGCCGACGTCGAACAGCCGGCGCCGGGGCCGTTCCCCGGCGAGGACGACGCGGCTGGCGAGTTTGCTCCGAGCGCGGGCGAATTCGCCCGCGTCGAGATGGTCCCGGCGCGCGGCGGCGTAGATTTCCAGCACCCGCTCGAGGAGGCCGTCGACATCGGCCGCGTCGCACGACAATTGGGTGACGAACAGGCCGGCGTCGAGGAAGTCGTGGTGGTGGAGCGTGGCCTGCTCGGCGGCGCCGGAATCGACGAGCGCCCAGTAGAGCCGGCTTCCGGATGAATCGCCGAGCACGGTGGCCAGCAGCTTGGCGGCATAGCGGTCGGCGTCGCGCTCGTCCGGCCCGGCCGACATGCGCACCGCGTACTCGAGGGCCGCCGCGGGCCGCACGACGTGGCTGGTGCCGGGGGCCGCGGGGGCCGCGGGGGCAGGGAGGAGCAGCCGGCCGCCGTCGGGCTGCGGCGCCCAGTCGCCGCACAGCCGCCGCGCCGACGCGACGAGCGCGGGAAAATCGACGGCCCCGCTGGCCACCAGCACCATCGAATCGGGGGCGTAGCGGCGCCGGTGGTAGTCGCGCATCGCCTCCACCGGCAGGGCCTCGATGGACTCGACCGTCCCGAGCACGCTGCGGGCCAGCGGGTGAGGGCCGAAGAACGCCGCCCGGCAGCGGTCGTCGGCGCCGAACGGCGGCTGGTCGTCGTACATCCTGATCTCCTCGAGGATGACGAGCTTCTCGGTGGCGAAGTCCTCGGCCCGGAGCACCGGCCGCATCATCCGGCCGAGCAGGTCGACGACCTGCTCCTGCTGCTCGGGAAGGACGACCGCGTAGTAGACCGTGTCCTCCTCGCTGGTGAACGCGTTGGCCGCCGCGCCGAGGGCGTCGAACCGCCGGTTGATCTCGTCTCCCGAGAGGTCCGCGGTGCCCTTGAACACCATGTGCTCGAGGAAGTGGCTCGCGCCCCAGATTGCCGCGGTTTCGTCGCGGGCCCCGGTGCGCACGAAGAAGCCGACGCTCGTCGAGCAGGCACCGGGCGTGGTCTCGGCGATCACGTCGAGACCGTTGTCGAGTCGCTCATGCAGGAACGGCACCGGGCACCTCCAGGGGCTCGCGGCCCAGCGAGACGACCGACAGGTCACGCGGCGGCTGGTCCGCCAGCCAGCCCTCGATCGAGGCCGCCGTGAGCCGGTCGTAGCGGGCCAGCTCCTCGGCGAGCGTGCGGACGCAGCCGAGGTGATACCACTGCCGGGCGATCGCGCCGGCCCGGGCGGCGCTCGACTCCTGCTGCATGACGAGCCCGCTCTTGGCCCGGGCCTTGACCCGCTCGACCTCGTCGGCCGTGATCGTGCCCGGCAGCCGGTCGATCTCCGCCCGCATCACGTCGAGCGTCTCCTGGGCCCGGGCCGCCGTCGTCCCCGCGTAGCAGACCGCCATGGCGAAGTCGCGGTGCGTCTGGTAGCCGGCCGAGACCGAATAGCAGAGGCCGCGCCGCTCCCGGACCTCCGTGAACAGCCGCGAGCTCGAGCCGCCGCCGAGGATCGCCAACGCTGCGGTCGCCTCGTAGGACTCGTCGCAGCGATACGGGGGCACCGACCAGCCGAGGGCGACGTGCGTCTGCTGAGAGTCGTGCGGCACGTGCCGCACGCTGGGGCCGCGGCTCCCGCCAACCACCGGCGCGGCGGCGGCCGGCGACCAGTCGCCGAGCAGCCGGTCGATGCGGGCCACGAAGTCGTCCCAGTCGATCCGTCCCGCGATTGCCACGATGGCGCCGTCGGGCCGCATGTGGGCGGAGAGAAACCGGCGGACGTCGTCCGGCACGAGCCGCTCGACGTCAACGCTGACGCCCTCGGACGGCATGCCCCACGGGGAGGGGTAGTGGAGTTGCCGGAGCGCCAGCAGCGTGCGGTGCGCCGGATCGTCCTCCGTGCCGGCGAGGTTCTGGAGGATCATCTGCCGGGCGTTCTCGAACTCCTCCTCGGGGAGCAGCGGCCGACGCAGGATGTCGGCGTAGATCGGCAACGCCGCGGGGATCTGCCGGGCGACCATCGCACCGGAGAAGCTGGCGTGGCTCGAGGACACGGCCTGCGACCACTGCACGCCCGCCATCTCGAACGCCTCGACCACCTCGCGACTCGTCCGCTCGCCGGCGCCGCGCAGGCACATCTCCCCGGCCAGCGTGGCCAGGCCGCAGCGGCCGGGCCCGTCGTGGATGGCGCCGGCGGGCGCATGAAAGGCGACGGCGGCCGACTCGAGGCCGGGCAGGTGCTCGCCGAGAAGCGTGAGGCCGTTGTCGAGGGTCGTGGAGAAAAGGGATTGTTTCACGGTGCGGAGCTGGGAATGCGGTGGCGACGACGGCGGTCCCGACCGATCGGGTCGGTCAGAGGAGGGCCGGCTCGGCCAGGGCCGACTCCGCCGCCTGCACCACTTTGTACACGGTCCGCGTCCGACGGAAACCGAGCCGCTGGTAAAGCCGCACCGCCCGGGAGTTCTCCGCGGTCACCTCGAGGGCGGTGAGGCCGATTCCGGAGCGGCGGAAACCGGCCACGGCCTGGGCCAGCAGGCGGCTGCCGAGGCCGAGGCCGCGATGGCCGGGGACGACCCCGATGTTCTGGATCATTCCCACGCCGGAGGCGTCCACGACCCCCTGGATCGTGCCGCACCACTGCAGGGTGGCGATGCCGTCCCCGTGGACGACGAGCCAGGTGGCGTCGGGAAGGAAGCCCGGTTTGCGCCGGATCTCCCGCATCAGCCGGCGGCAGCCGTCCAGGTCGCCGAGGCAGGGAAACACGACGGCGTCGATCTCGTCGCGGAATGCCCGGTGCTTGGTGCGGGCGTGGGCGTCGAGCAGGTCCTCGCTCCAGGCCACGAACCGGTAGCCGGCCGGCAGATCGGTCGGCAGGGCCGGCGTCGACCGGTCCGCCTCCATGCGAAACCGCTTGAAATAGGTTGAATCCACGCCCCGGCTCCGGCTCGGAGGAATGCGATCCCGGCACCTGCCCTCCTGCACGGTAAGAATGCCACGCGAAACGGTCAACGCGCCGGTCGATTCGCGGCCGCTCAGACGCGGGAGGAGGACGTCGGCCCCGGCATCGTCCGGCCCGGTCATTCTCCGTGCGGGTTGCAGCCGGACGGGGTTTCAGCGTAAGATTTTGAGCGGTCAAAAAATGTTTTTTGGTTCTCCAAAACCTGTCGCCTGCGGCGGTCCGGTCCCTGGGCTGCTGGCGGCGGCGCTGCTCGGGCTGGCAGCCTTGATCGGCTGCGCACCCCGCGGCCCCGCGCCGGTGCGAGGCAAGCCCCTGGTCGTCGCCACGACGACGATCGTGGCGGACCTCGTCCGCCAGGTGGCCGGGGACCGGGTCACGATCGACTGCCTGATGGGTGACGGCATCGATCCGCACTCCTACAAGGCCACGCCCCGCGATGCCGACCGGCTGCGGGCCGCCGACCTCGTCGTGGCATCCGGACTGCACCTCGAGGGCAAACTCGCCGACCTGCTGGAAAAACTCGCCGATCGCGTGCCGGTCGTGGCGGTCGCCGACAGCCTGCCGCGCGACCAGCTCCTCGACGCCGGGGCCGGATTTCACGATCCGCACGTCTGGTTCGACGCCCGGCTGTGGAGCGGGTGCATTCCGGCGGTCGAGAAGGCGCTCGTCGCGATCGACCCCGCGGGTGCCGCCGAGTACGGGCAGCGGGCGGATGCCCACCGCCGCGAACTCGAGGCGGCGGACGAGGCGGTGCGGCGCACGATCGCCGCCATTCCTCCGTCGCGCCGGGTGCTCGTCACGGCCCACGATGCGTTCCGCTATTTCGGCCGGGCCTATCGTATCGAGGTCGTGGGCGTGCAGGGCACGAGCACGGAAAGCGAGGCCGGGCTGAACGACGTCAACCGGCTCGTCGGCCTGCTCGTGGAGCGGGGCATCCCCGCCGTGTTCGTGGAGACGAGCGTGTCGGACCGCAACGTCGCCGCGCTCGTCGAGGGGGCGGCGGTCGGGGGCCACAAGGTGGCGATCGGCGGCCGGCTGTACTCCGACTCACTGGGCGCTGCCGGCAGCGGCGCCGAAACACTCGTCGGCGCGGTCGAGGCCAACGCCCGCACGATCGCCGCCGCGCTCGACGGCGCGGCGGACGGCACGCCCGTCCCACCCGGGAAGCCGTGACATGGCCGCCGACGGTGCCACGCGGCAGCCGCTCGTCGAGTTTCACGACGTCACCGTCGCCTATGGCGGCCGGCCCGTGCTCTGGAACGTCGATCTGGCCATCGACGCCCCCTGCCTGTTCGGTGTGATCGGCCCCAATGGGGCCGGCAAGAGCACACTGCTCAAGGCGGCGCTCGGGCTCGTGCCCCTGCTCGGCGGGCAGGTGCGGTTTTTTGGCGCGCCGTTTGACGCCGTCCGGCGGCGTGTCGGCTACGTGCCGCAGCGCGAGACCGTGGACTGGGACTTCCCGGTGACCGCGATCGACGTCGTCTTGATGGGGACCTACGGCCGCCTCGGCTGGATCCGGCGGCCCGGGCCGCGGGAACGGGCCCTGGCCCGCGAGTGCCTCGACCGCGTCGGCCTCGTCGACGTGGCCGACCGGCAGATCGGCAGGCTCTCCGGCGGACAGCAGCAGCGGGTCTTTTTGGCGCGGGCGCTGGCCCAGCAGGCCGACGTCTACTTGCTCGACGAGCCGCTGGCGGGCGTCGACGTCCGCTCGCAGGAGCGGATCTTCGCGGTCCTCGCCGGCCTGCGCGCGGAGGGGCGGCTCGTGGTGGTCGTGCACCACGACCTGCGCACCGCCGTCGAGTGGTTCGACCGCGTGGCACTCATCGACATGCGGCTCGTGGCCGCGGGCCCGACCGCGCAGGTGCTGACACCCGAGAACCTGCGCCGGACCTACGCTGGGCAGCTCGACGTGCTCGACGAACTGGGCCGGGCGGTCGCCGCACGGGGGCGGACATCATGAGCCCCGCCGCGGTCCCGGGCGTGCTCGGCCATGCCCCGGGCATCCTGTGCACGATTCCCTACAACACGCTCGTCGTGGCGTCGGCCATGGCCGCGGTCGGCTTCGCCGCGGGCGTGGTCGGCAGCTTCGCGATGCTCCGCCGTCGGGCGCTCGTCGGCGATGCCGCCGCCCACGCCAGCCTCGCCGGCGTGGCGGGGGCGTTCCTGCTCACCGGCCGGCGCGACCTGCCGACGCTGCTGGCCGGCGCCTTCGTGGCCGCGGCGGCCGGGATGGGGGCGCTGATCCTCGTCCGCCGCTTCACCCGGACCCGCGACGACGCCGCGACGGCCTTGGTGATCGGCGTCTCGTTCGGCCTCGGGATCATGCTCGTCTCGGGGATTCCGCGCTGGGGCTTCACCGGCAGCGCGGGGCTCGAGCAGATGCTGCTCGGCCATACGGCGGCCGTCACCGGCGCCGATGCGGCGCTCCTGGCCGCGGTCGCGGCGCTGGCGGTCCTCGTCGTGGCCTGCTTCGAGAAGGAGGCGACGCTCGTCGCCTTCGATGCCGCCTTCGCCGCGGCGGCGGGCTGGCCGGTCATGGCGATCGACGTGGTGCTGCTCGGGCTCGTGGCGGCGATGGTGGTGACCGGCCTGCCGGCCGCCGGGGCGGTGCTCGTCACGGCGTTGCTCGTCATTCCCCCCGTGGCCGCGCGGCAATGGACGGAGCGGATCGGGCCGCTGCTCCTCCTCGCCGGCGCGATCGGACTCGTCGCGGCACTCGCGGGGGTGACCGCGAGCGCGTTCGTCCCGCGGCTGCCGACGGGACCGCTGGTGGTCCTGGCCGCGGCGGCCATCTGCGGCCTGTCGCTGCTTGCGGCACCGGGCCGCGGTCTCGTCGCCCGCCGGCTCGAGCAGGCCGCGGTCGCTCGGCGGGCGACCCGGGGGATGGTGCTCGACGCCTGCCGGCGGGCCGCGGGCGCGGCGGGTGAGGATCCGTTCGCCGGCGCCGCGGTCGTGGCGTCGGTCGTCGGAGACGGCGCAGCTGCCGGGCGGGCAGTGCGTCGGGCGTGGGAGGCTCTCGTCCGCCAGGGAGTGGTCGCGCCGGCCGGTGTCGCGCCGGCCGGGGACCTCTGGCAGTTGACGGCAAGCGGTCGCGCGGAGGCCGGCGAACGGGCACGGCGCCGCGCGGGCTGGCTCCGGCTCCTCGAGACCGCGCCGGATGCCGTGCGGCGCGGGCTGACCATCGACCTGCCCGATCCCGGGAGGACCGAGCCGTGAGCGGGGCCTGCCTGCCGATGCTGGCGACGATGGGAACCGCCGGGACGATGCACGGCTGGGCGATCGCCACGGCGGCGGTCGTCGCGGCCGGCTGTGCGCTCGTCGGCACGCTGCTCGTGGTGCGCCGGCTGAGCCTGCTCGGCGACGCGGTCAGCCATGCGGTCCTCCCCGGGCTCGCGATCGCGGTGCTCGCCGGCGGCCGGCCGGGGGGAGTGCTCGTGTTCGTCGGCGCGGTGACGGCGGCGCTCGTCACCGTCTGGGGGGCACGGGCCCTGGGGACGGCGGGCGGCCTCGACGAGGACTCGAACGCGGGCGTCGTGTTCACGACGATGTTCGCCCTCGGCGTCGTCCTCGTGACGGCCTTCGCCCGCGGGATGCACCTCGACCCGCAGTGCCTGCTATACGGCGACCTCGAATACGTCCCCTTCGACACGGTGGCGCTGGCGGGCGTCGACGTCCCCCGGGCCTTCGTCGTCGGCGCAGTCGTGCTCGCCGTGCTGGTGGCGGCCGCGCTGGCGACGTGGAAGCTGCAGGTGTTCACCGCCTTCGATGCCGCCGCGGCCCGGGCGGCGGGCGTCCCGGTGGCCGCGGTCACGGCCGGACTGCTCGCGGCGACGGCCGCCGCGACCGTCGCCAGCTTCGAGACGGTCGGGGCCGTGCTCGTCGTGGCCCTGCTCGTGGTGCCGGCGGCGGCGGCGGAACTGCTCGTCCGCCGGCTGCATCACGTGGCGGTCGTCGCCGTCCTCCTCGCCGTGGTTGGTGCGGCCGTCGGCTACCTCGCGGCCTGGACGTGGAACGTAAACGCGGCCGGTGCGATCGCCGTCGTGCTCGGCGTCGAGTATGTCCTCGCCGCCTGCCTCGCGCCGCAGGACGGGTTCGTCGCCCGGCTCCGGGCCCGAGTCGGCCTCGCCTGGCGGATTGCGTGCGAGGACGCGCTGGCAGGGCTGTGGCGTGCCGAGGAAAGCGGCGCGGTGCCGTCCGCCGGGCTGGGGGGGCTGGCGACGGCACGACTGCGGATCGGCGGCTTGATCGAGCGGCGCGGCACGCAGTGGCGGCTGACGCCGCGTGGGCGACGCGAGGCGGAGATGATCGTCCGTTCGCACCGGCTCTGGGAGGCATGGCTCGGCCGGCATGCGGACCTTCCGGTCGATCACCTCCATCCGCCGGCGGAGTGGGTCGAGCATCACCTCGGCAGCGGCCTCCGGCACCGCATCGAGGAGGAGCTGGGCCGCGGCGTCGGGGATCCGCACGGCCGCGACATCCCTCCCGAGTCGTGACGCGGCGTTGTGGCCGTACCGGCGCGGGGACATAATCCGCCGCAGACGGTCGGCGTGGCTCTCCTGCGCCGCGCTCGGACTCGAAGGGACGTCGATCATGATGCCGCTCGGTTTCGTCAGTGCGATCCTGCCGGAGATGGCGCTCGCCGAGGTGCTCGGCGTCGCGGCGAAGATCGGCTACGCGTGCGTCGAGGTGATGTGCTGGCCGCCGAGCCGGGCCGAGCGGCGCTACGCGGGGGTCACGCACGTGGACGTCGGCGACCTGTCCGCCGCCCGGATCGAGGAGATCAAGGGCCTGGTCCGGCAGACCGGCGTGCAGCTCAGCGGCCTCGGCTACTACCCCAACTGCCTCGCCGCCGACGCGGCCGAGGCGGAGCAGTCGGTGGCGCACCTCGGCGCGGTGATCGCGGCCGCCCCCCGGCTCGGGCTCGCGCAGGTCAACACGTTCATCGGCCGCGATCACACCCGGAGCATCGCCGACAACTGGCCGCGGATGCTCGCCACGTGGAAGCCGCTCGTCGACCTCGCCGAGCGGCACGGCGTGCGGATCGGGATCGAGAACTGCCCGATGCTGTTTACGGCCGACGAGTGGCCCGGCGGCAAGAACCTCGCCTCGTCGCCCGCCCTGTGGCGCCGGCTGTTCGCCGACCTCGGCAGCCCGAACCTCGGGCTGAACTACGATCCATCGCACATGGTGCTCCAGCAGATGGACCACCTGAAGCCGATCCGCGAGTTCCGCGAGCGGATCTTCCACGTCCACGCCAAGGACGTGCGGATCGACCGCCACCTGCTCGCCGAGCACGGCAGCTTCGCCCATCCGAACCTGTACCACGCGCCGAAACTTCCCGGGCTCGGCGAGATCGACTGGGGCCGGTTCTTCTCGGTGCTCGCCGACGCGGGCTATCGGGGCCCGGTGTGCGTGGAGGTGGAGGACCGGGCCTACGAGAAGACGACCGCCGACCGCGTCGCCGCCCTCGCCCAGAGCCACCGCCACCTCGCCCAGTTCACCGCCGGCTGACGCCGCGAGTCGGTCGGCGGGCCGCCATGCAACGCCGCAGCACCGCGAGGTTGCGGATGTCGTTCTCCGGCGCGGGCCGGCCGTCGGGACCCTCCTTGGGCGTCTCGAGGATCAGCGGGATGCCGGCGAGGCCGGGGTGCGCGACGAGCAGGGCGAAGGCCACCCGACCGATCTTCCCCCGGCCGAGTTCCTCGTGGCGGTCGACCCGCGAGCCGCGCTCGCGCTTCGAGTCGTTGGCGTGGATCAGCTTGAGCCGGCCGAGGCCGACATGACGGTCGAAGGCCGCGAGTGTGTCGTCGAGCGCGGCCTTGGGAGCGAGCGGATAGCCGGCCGCGAACACGTGGCAGGTGTCGAGGCAGACGCCGATCCGCTTCCGCCGGCCGCGGTCGGCGTCGACCACGGCGAGGATCGCGCCGATCTCCTCGAACCGGGCGCCGAGGCACGATCCCTGGCCGGCCGTCGTCTCGACGAGGATCCCGGCCTTCAGGCCGGCGGTCCGGTCGAGCGCCTCCGCGATGCCGTCGGCCGCGGCCCGCAGCGCCTCGTCCACCGGGCGATCGCCGGCGGCGCCCGGATGGGCGACCACCCACGGAAGCCCGAGCTGCTCCGCCCGCTCCAGTTCCAGCACCAGTCCGGCGATCGAGCGGCGGCGCAGGGTGGCGTCGGCGGAGGCGGGGTTGATCAGGTAGGAGTCGTGGGCGACGACGAGCCCGAGGCCGGCGGCGCGGACCGCGGCGCGAAACTCCGCGGCCGTGGCGGCGGGGATCGGTGCCGCATCCCAGCGGTTGATGTTGCGGGTGAAGATTTGCAGGCAGGTGCAGCCGGTCTCCGTGGCCCGCTCGACCGCGCGCTGGAAGCCGCCGGCGATCGATTGGTGTGCCCCAAGGAGTCGTTCGCCGTCCGCGCCGCGTTTTTTTGCCATCGACCGGTCCTCACCCGAGGAACGCGGTGCCGGGAAATACGCTCCCGGATCGCCGCCGTGGGGTGCGGCCGCAGTGTAGCGGTTTTCCGGCCGACTTTGCCGTCCGTGGCCGGGCGTCCTACACTGGTGCGTGCCGACTGACGGATGGCGATTTCGGCCCGTCCCCGGACGGACCGCCCTGCGGAGTGATTGCCGTGGTTGAACCCGTGCACCTCGTCGCGATCTTCGGCGCTGCCGCGGTGATCGGGATGGCGATCGCCGTGGCCCTGCGTCCGCTGCGCGAGGCGCGGACCGCCGAGAAATTGTCCATCGCCCAGCGCGACTTCCACCGCCAGCGCGAGATGCTGGAGGCGAAGTTCATCGAGCGGGCCGCCGCCAGTGGCAAGCCGCGCGGCCTGCGCTGGGCCGACGTCGCCTTCGACGACGACGTGATCTACGTTCGCGACCGGCGCAGCCGACGGCTCAAGGCGCTGGTCGCCATCGAGGTCAGCTTCGAGGCCATCGAGGGCGGCGGCATGGAGGAGGTCGAGGCGGTGTCCAACGTCCGGGCCGCGACCGCGGAGTTTCTCCACGACGGCGGCCGCTGGGGCACCGAGGGGCGGGTGTACTTCAACCTCGCCCCCTCGGCGACCGTCCGCTATCTCGCTGCCGACATGGAACTGGTGGCCGAGGAGCACGCGGCGCACAGGGGCTGACGCCGTGGTGGTTCACGGGGGCCCGGGGCTCTGCGCCGCGTCCGACCGCGGAATCTGGCGAAAGTGTGCCGCTCACGTCCGGCGGCCGCGGGACGCGCGGCGGTAGCCGACGATTGGCAGAGCTGAGGCCGTCGTCGGCGGCCACGGGCGGAGCCTCTGCCGGGGGTCGGAAGACCATGCGTAGCGCGTCGCGGACACGGGCTGCGGGTCGCTGGCCGGGAGCCGTTTGCCGCGGTCTGCTGGTCGGCGTCGCGCTCGGGGGCGTGCCGGCCTGGTCCGGCAACCATCCCGCTGCCGAGCCGCAGCCCGGCGTGGCCGGCGGCGTGCCGGCGGGCGCTCCGGTCGTCATCGACGGCACCGCGGATCCGCTGCCCGTCGCCCAGGGCCACCTGCGCCGGGCGCGGTCCCATCGTGATGCGTCGTGTGCGCTGCTGCGCGACGGCGACCGGCACGCCGTCGACGGTTACTACACGGCATGCGAGGAGGCCTGGAACGCCGTCTGGACATGCCCCGGTTCGGCCGAGGTTCTCGCTGAGGGGGCGGAGGTCTATGCCGACGGACTGGCCGGACTTCTCGAAGCGGCACGGCGGCACGACAGGCTCCGGCCCGAGGGGCTGTGGCTGGGGACGTCGTCGCGGCCGCTGCTGGTGCCGATCGAGCCGCGGGCGTTGCCGGTCGTCGCCGCCGACATCGGCAGCATCGAGCCGCAGGCCCAGCCCGACGACGACCGGATCAGCCGCCGGCACCTGCGGGCGGGGTTCGGTCTGCCGGTCGTGGTCCGGCTCGCCCCCGGCCCCGAGGGGAGCGTCGCGGCCGACTACGCGGCGGCGCGGCAGTCGCTCGCCGCCACCGCCGTGCTCCGCTTTCGCATGCCGGGCGGGGAGACGTTCCTGCAGTCGTTCGCCGGCCCCACGGCGCGGGATCATGCCCCGGCGGTCCTCGACCTCGCCAATCCGCAGGAGATCGCCGCCGTGCAGATCGGCCCGGCCCGCCCCCCGCTCGCCGCCGACCTGTCAGCGCCGCTCCTCGACGCGCTCGCCGACATGCCGCGGTCGGGGATCGAGGGCTTCCTGCAGCCCTTCGGTGCGGACGACACGCAGCCGCACCTGGAGATGCTCGAGCCGCGGCAGCCGGGCCGGATCCCGGTCGTCTTCATCCACGGCCTCGCGAGCGACGACGGCACGTGGTACGACATGATCAACGAGCTCCGTGCCTGGCCCGTCTTCCAGCGCCGCTTCGAGCCCTGGGTCTTTCACTATCCGACCGGCGCGTCGTTCCTGCAATCGGCGGCCGCGATCCGCCGCCAGCTCACCGACGCGGTCACGCGGCTCGACCCGGCCGGCGCCGATCCCGGCCTGCGCAACGTCGTCCTCGTCGGTCACAGCATGGGCGGGTTGCACGCCAAGCTGCAGGTGGTGGACCCGGGCACGGCCCTCTGGGACGCGGTCAGCACCCGGCCGTACGCAGAGATCCGGCTGCGGCCGGACCTCAAGAAGCAGCTGGCCGGGAACTTCTTCTTCGCGCCGCGGCCGTTTGTGAAGCGGGTGGTGTGCATCGCCACGCCGCACCGCGGGTCGTCGCTGGCGGTGCGCGGCGTCGGCAAGGTGGCGTCGCTGACGGTTCGCCGGCCGCCCGAGATGACGGCCCTGTACGCCGACATCGAGCGGCAGAACCCCGGCACCTTCCGGGCCGACTTCGCCCGCCGGCTGCCGACGACGATCGACATCCTCCGTCCCGACTCGTCGATCCTCCAGGCGCTGGAGCGGCTCCGGCCGGCCTGCTGGGTGACGGTTCACAGCGTCGTGGGGGACGGCCACGTCTCGGTGCTCGGCGGCCGCGACGACTGCGTCGTGCCGGTGGAGAGCGCCCACACGGCGGCCGCCGTGAGCGAGATCACGGTGCCCACCTCGCACACCCGGGTTCACCATCACCCGCGGACGATCGAGGAGATGCAGCGCATCCTCCTCCAGCACCTCCACGAGACCGGCCTCCTCCGTCGCTAGCCGTGCCTGCCGCTCCGCGCTGCGGAGGCCGCCGGCCTTTCAGGCGAGGATCTCGGAGAGCGGGCCGCCGATCTTCATGTCCTTGAGGTCGTTGTCGGGCTCGCCGAACGACTCGCGCTTGTCCCTCACCGCGTGCAGCAGCGCGAGGTAGAAGCTCTGCAGCGTCTTGTGGCCGGCCTTCTGGTAGCCGGGGAACTCGAGCCACCGACCCGGCTGCTTGAGCCGCCCACCCATCGACCCCACGAGCACCATCGGCCAGTTAAGGCCGGTGCCATGATGGCTTTCGGCGGCGTCGCTCATCCAGACGATCAGCGTGTTGTCGAGGAGCGTGCCATTGCCCTCCTTGAAGGCCTCGAGCCGCTGGGCGAGATCGACGACCCGCTTGGCGTGGTACTGGCGGATCGGCACCTGCATTTTTTCCACCTCGGGACCGGGCAGCGTGTGGCCGATGGCATGGCCGTCGGTCGTGATCCCGAGTTCCTTCCAGGTCTTGTAGTTGTGCGGGCCGCAGGAGGCGTCGAGCACGACCACGTTCGTGAGCCGCGAGGCGAGGGCCGCCACCGCGATGGCGCACTGGGCCTCGAACCGCTCGGTCTGAACGCTGCTCTTGAAGGTCTCGATCGACGGGGTCGCCGCCCGGACGTCGGCGCGGATGGCGTCGATCTTGTCCTGCCGCTTCCGCATCTGCTCGAACGTGTCGAGATACACCTCGAGTTTCTGCTTGTCCATCGCCGGCAGGGCGTTCGCAACCCGGCGGATGTCGGACCGCAGGTAGTCGACGAGATCCTGCCGGGCCTGGAAGGTCTGGCCGGCCGCCCCCTCGGCCACGCTGCCGAAGAGCAGGCGGAAGGCGACGTCCGGATCGAGGACCATGGGCATCGACCGGCCCGGCTGCGACGCCGAGACGGTGTCCTTGAAGACGCCGCTCGAGCCGCTGACGCCCAGCCCGACCACCGGGATGATCGAGGGATTCGCGGCGGCGATCGCATGGTCGATCGTCTGCCTGCGCGGGGCCTTACCGCTGCCGACGTTCGGGTTGAAGGCGCCGAGGGCACCGAAGGAGGCACCGTGGTTGGGCTGCGCGTTGACGCAGGAGATCCCGCCCGGCAGGAGCGTGAGCCGATCCTTGAGGGGCGCGAGGGGCGCGATGGCCTCGGGAAGTTCGAGATCCTTCAGCGGCAGGTCGATGGTCTGATCACCCTTGGAGTCCGGCCCCTTTGGCCGCAGGTGATGCGTCCAAAGCCCGTTGTTTTCGATGAAGAAGATGATCCGCGGCGGGGCCGCCTGGCCGGCGGCTTCGGCGGCCAGACCCTGGAGGAACGGTTGCAGGACGGTGGCGCCGGCACCGAGCGAGATCCCCTTGATGACCGACCGGCGGTCGAGCCTGTCGGGAGTGACCATCGTGGGCCTGATCGAACGGAAGGAAGATCTCATCATCATGGCTCCTTGCGACTCGCTGACTCAACGAATTGTCGTTCGACCGTGTATCGACTCCTCCGACAACTTTGAATCATACTGAAACGCGGCAGCGGAGTCATCGCTGCCGCCCGTGCGGACCCGGGGCGGGCGTCGGGAGATCCAGTTGCGCGGAGGACGCTGCAAAAAGAAAAGGACCCGTGGTTGGGGAAACCACGGGTCCGAAGCGGCTATCGAAGTGTGGGTCTTGGGGGGGGGAACAGCCGCTGACGAGACGCTCATGTTCGGATAGTGGCGAAAATATACCTTCTCGCAAGGTAAAAGAACTATACGCCACGATTGGCGTCCGTGTCGAGCGGTTTTTTTTGGCCGGCCCATGAGGACGGGGCAACCGGGGCAGTGCCCGCGAAACTGGGCGATTCGCGGGAGTTTCCCCATGGTGCCGGTCCACGGGCGGCGGCCGCCCGAGCGGGGGCACGTTTTGTCCGTCCCCTGCCGGGGCCGCTGGGCATCCATCCGCTCCATGCGGTACTTTCTCCCCGTCCGGCAGGCGGATTGCGCCGGCTCCCACCATCCCCACACCCGGAATCACCCATGACTGCTCGCGCCGCCGACCCGTTTTCCGCCCGCGCTTCCCTGCAGACCGGCGCCGGCCCGGTGGCCTATTACCGGCTCCGTGCCCTCGACGACGCCGGCGTCACGAACACCGCCCGGCTTCCCTACTGCCTGCGGATGGTCCTCGAGGCGCTGCTGCGCACCTGCGACGGCTACGAGGTGACCGAGGCTGACATCCGGGCGCTGGCGACCTGGAACGCGGCCCGGCCGGCGGAGGTCGAGATCCCCTTCAAGCCGGCCCGGGTCGTGCTCCAGGACTTCACCGGCGTTCCCTGCGTGGTCGACCTGGCGGCAATGCGGGCGGCGATGCGCCGGCTCGGCGGCGACCCGCGGAAGATCAACCCGCTCGTGCCGGTCGACCTCGTCATCGATCACTCCGTGCAGGTCGACGCCTTCGGCACGGCCGACGCACTCGAACGGAACGTGGCGATCGAGTTCGAGCGCAACGCCGAACGGTACGCGTTCCTGCGCTGGGGGCAGCAGGCGTTCCGCAACTTCCGCGTCGTGCCGCCGGCGATCGGCATCGTGCACCAGGTGAATCTCGAATACCTCGCCGGCTGCGTCTTCCTGCGCGAGCCAGACCCGCGCGGTCCCGACGCCCTGCCCGTCGCCGTTCCCGACACGCTCGTGGGCACCGACAGCCACACCACGATGATCAACGGCCTCGGCGTGGTCGGCTGGGGCGTGGGGGGCATCGAGGCCGAGGCGGTGATGCTCGGGCAGGCGCTGTCCCTGCTCCTGCCGGAGGTCGTTGGCTTCGAGCTCACCGGCCGGCTCCCCGCGGGCGCCACCGCCACCGACCTCGTGCTCACCGTCACCGAGATTCTGCGCAAGGCCGGCGTGGTCGGGAAGTTCGTCGAGTTCTTCGGACCGGGCCTGGACGGGATGTCGCTCGCCGACCGGGCGACGATCGCCAACATGGCCCCCGAATACGGGGCCACGATGGGCTTCTTCCCCATCGACGACGAGACCCTCGCCTACCTCCGGCTCACCGGCCGGCCCGAGGCCCAGGTGACGCTCGTCGAGCGGTACATGAAGGAGCAGGGAATGTTTCGCACCGCGGCCGCCCCGTTGCCCGAGTTCACCACGCGGCTGTCCCTCGACCTCGGCAGCGTCGTGCCGAGCCTCGCCGGGCCGAAGCGGCCGCAGGACCGGGTGCCGCTGGCTGACGTCAAGCGGGCCTTCGCCGAGTCGCTCACCGCCCCCACCGCCAAGCGCGGCTTCGGCCTCGAGGGGCCGGCGCTCGACCGCACCGGCACCGTCCGCAGCGACGGCCGGGCCGAGCGGATCCATCACGGCGCCGTCGTGATCGCCGCGATCACCAGTTGCACCAACACGAGTAACCCCAGCGTGATGGTCGCGGCCGGCCTCGTGGCACGGAAGGCGGTTGAGAAGGGGCTGTCACGGAAGCCATGGGTGAAAACGAGCCTCGCGCCCGGATCGCGTGTCGTCACCGACTACCTGGAGCGGTCGGGTCTGGCCAAGGATCTCGACGCCCTCGGCTTCCAGACCGTCGGCTACGGCTGCACGACCTGCATCGGCAACTCTGGGCCGCTCCCTGACGCCGTCGCCCAGGCGGTCACCGAGGGGGATCTCGTCGCCGCCGCCGTGCTCTCGGGCAACCGCAATTTCGAGGGCCGTGTCAATCCGCTCGTCAAGGCGAACTGGCTCGCCAGCCCGCCGCTCGTGGTGGCCTACGCCCTCGCGGGCACGACCGACATCGATCTCGCCACCGAGCCGCTCGGCACCGGCAAGGACGGCCGCCCCGTCTTCCTGCGCGACATCTGGCCGACGGCCGATGAGGTGCGGCGGACCGTCGAGCAGGCGGTTTTGCCGGCGCAGTTCCAGGCCCGCTACGGCAACGTCTGGGAGTCGAACCCGCGCTGGAACGCCGTGCCGACGACCGCCGGCGAGCTCTACGACTGGGATGCCGCGAGCACCTACATCCAGGAGCCGCCGTTCCTCGCCGACATCACCCGCGAGCCGACGCCGCCCGAGAGCGTCCGCGGAGCGCGGGTCCTGCTCGCGCTCGGCGACAGCGTGACGACCGACCACATCTCTCCCGCGGGAAGCATCGCCAAGGCGAGCCCGGCGGGAACGTATCTCGTCGAGCACGGCGTGCCACCGGCCGACTTCAACAGCTACGGCGCCCGGCGCGGCAACGACCGGGTCATGACCCGCGGCACGTTCGCCAACATCCGGATCCGCAACCTGCTCTGCCCGGGCACGGAGGGGGGCGTCACCCGGCTCTTCCCCGGAACCGACGTCATGCCGGTGTACGACGCCGCGATGCAGTATCGGGAGCGGGGCACGCCGCTGGTCGTGCTCGCCGGCACCGAATACGGCACCGGCAGTTCGCGCGATTGGGCGGCCAAGGGGACGATGCTCCTCGGCGTCCGGGCGGTGCTCGCGGCGAGCTTCGAGCGGATCCACCGCTCGAATCTCGTCGGCATGGGGGTGTTGCCGCTGGTCCTGCCCGAGCCCTGGCAGCAGCTCGGCCTGACGGGGGAGGAGACGTTCGACATCCCCTTCGAGGGGCTGGCGCCCCGGGCCACGGTCGTGGTGAAGGCGACCGCCCCGGACGGGAAGGTCCGGGAGATTCCCTGCCTCGTGCGTATCGACACGCCGGTGGAGCTCGATCAGTTCCGGGCCGGGGGGATCCTGCCCTTCGTGTTGCGGAAGCTGCTGGGATGAGCAGCGGTCGGGTGCTGGCGGGCGATTGACCGGCACGTGCTGAGAGCCGTGGTTGGCGGTTCGGGGGTGCCCACGCCCCGAGCGTCGGACGTTCGCCTCGGCCCTCCAGGCCTCGGCTCTCTGCATGTCCGCTGCGCTTCGCCATCCTGGCTTCGCTTGCTCCCATAGCCCGACACTCAGGGCCTGGGCACCCCCTCACGGACTCTACGACGGGTCGATGCTCATTCCCTTTTCCTTGGAGGATGGGGAAACGGAAGGCCCCGGATCGTCGCAGAGCGACGATCCGGGGCCGCTGATTGATGTCACACGACGACATGCTGTGGCGGTTCGGGGGTGCCCATGCCCCCGAGCGTCGGACGTTCGCCTCGGCCCTCCAGGCCTCGGTTCTCTGCATGTCCGCTGCGCTTCGCCATCCTGGCTTCGCTTGCTCCCACAGCCCGACACGCAGGGCATGGGCACCCCCTCACGGACCCTACGACGGGTCGATGCCCACCCCTTTTCCCTGGAGGATGGGGAAACGGGACGCATCCGCTGTTTTGGGTCACTTGGCGGCCGGTAGGCGGCCGCCGAGAAGGCCGGTCATCGCCGGGGCGGCACCGCCGAAGATGCCGGTCGAGGAATTCAAACAGCGCGAGGTTCATGACGCCGCTCGTGCCCGGCTGCGTGGGCTTTCGCTTCCGGCCGGGCCCGACCCAAAGCGATCACGCTTTCGCGGGAGACAGGCAGCGGGCCTTGCGGCGTGTTCGTGCCCTCAGCGCATCGGCGAATCCAGATGGAAAACCACTGCTGATCAAACCGCTCAAGCGAGCTTTGCCGCAATCGCTCACAATACTGGTCAACACTCATGCCACACCCCGCACAGCGACGATCACTCCAGCCTGCGCTCGCCCGTATAGGAACATGTGTACACTCTTTTCCTACCCGCGTCAAGACCCGTCCTTTTCGGGGATGTGTTCGCAGTTGGGTGCCGTGAATCTCCGGCCGGCCTCGCTTGACGCCCCCGCCCGGCCGTTGGAATAATTCCGGCAATAACCGTATTCAAGCCGACTCAGTACGGCCCAACTAGATTGTTCGCGGGTGGATCCGTCGATGCTTCAGCGATCTATCTGCCCTGTCTGCTGGCGTACATTCGAGGCGGGCGAAATTCAGGTCGAATGGCCAACTTGCCCCGACTGTTGCAGCGAAGCTGTAGAGGTCGAAGTCTTGCCGTTCGACGATTTTGTTCGATCAAAGAGCATTGCGGATTTACAAGAGGCAGTTCGTTCGTGGCAAGACAAGGGAGAGCTGCGAGAGTCGTTCCGGAAGACGGTCGTGAAGAGAATTCGCAGTGTGATCGAAGTTAAGCGAGAAGCCAAGGTCTAGCCGCCTCGCCGCGAACAAGTCGCTGCACCCAACGGCGGCCGCATGCCGGCTTTTCGGAGTTCGCTCTCCCACCAGCGGCCGCCGTGGGTGAGCTCGACCGTTCGGCAGCGGCGGTATCAGGAGTGCGTGCGATGCGGCTGATGACCGTCTTGTCGCTCCTCATCAACGTGGCCGTTCTTGTGCCGGTGTGTGCCGGTCTGCTGTCGAACGCTTCGTGGACGACGTCGGCGTATGGCGAGGCTACGCCGGCCCGTGCCATCCTGCTATCGGTCTACATGGCGATCGGGCTCTGCTCAGGGCTGTTGCTGATCCGCCGCGAGCCGAAGGCGGTCGCGGCGTTGCTGCTCGTGCAGGTGTTGTACAAGGTCACGACGCCGCTGACGGTCGGGACGGTCACCAACCCGGTGGTGGCAAGCAACCTGATCGTCGCCGTGGTCCATACGGCCACCTTGGTTTGCCTATGGTCGGGCGGGGCACTGGGCGAATCGACCGATGATCGGCCGGCAGGGTGAGGCTCAAGACGGCGAACCAGCCGCTGCAGCAAACGGCGGGGACGGGTAGCGATGTTCAGAGTGCATAGCTCACTCGGCCCCCGCCGCTGCTCGGCTCTTTCGTTCGGCCACTACGCTGACGTCTTCGTGTGATTGCCGCCCGGTATGATGAGCGGGGGCTTCTTCCAACTGCGGAGGACATCATCAATGAGCCTGTCCTTATCGCAATTTGGCATCGACCGCCTCGACGCACAGCAGCGGGTGGAGTTGATCGGTCTGATATGGGACAGCCTTCCCGACGATGCGCCATACACACCTCCCGACTGGCATATCCAAGAACTAGACCGGCGAATTGCAGCCGCTGATGCCAATCCTGGGGCCGCTGAACCTTGGGAGACGGTGCTGGCGCGATTGTCGAGGAGTTCATGAGTTTGCCCGTCGTCCTGCGTCCGGAGGCCACGAAGGACGCGGCCGAGGCGATTGATTACTTTGGTCCAGGGAAACCGTGACGCTGCTGTGTGGCAGAGCCGCGAGTGAGAGCCCGCGCAGGCCGAACGAAGCGATGCAGCAGACTCGCGATAAATGATAAATTCGGTCGGTGTGGATAATCCCTTGGCCGCGAGCCGCTGATTGCCGCCGTTCGGCTCTCAGTCCGCGATCCGGCAAGTACTTCACCAGCTGCGTGCCGGCGATGAGCCGGAATGCGATGAAGGAAATTGCACGAACCGTTCGCGGGTGGCGGCTGCACATGGCCAGCGATAAGGAGTTGGCAGATCTCTCGCGAATGTTCGATAAGCGCATTCGTGGCTGGGTGAACGATTACGGTCGCGACTATCCGTCAGCTCTTCATCGCACCTTCGACTGCATCAACAGGCGACAGGTGCGGTGGGGCATGAAGAAATGCAAGCGATTTCGCGGCCACCATCGACTGGCGACGCAATGGCTTCGTCGGATCGCACAGGAGCAGCCCAGGCTGTCCGCGCACTGGGGACTCGGATTTGTGCCGTAAGGCGATGGGATGATAGGAGCCGGATGAGTGGAGACGCTCACGTCCGATTCTGGCAGACCGCGGGGATGCAACTCCCCCGCGCTACTCCACTTCCGGTGTATCGGCAGCGGGACCTGTCTGCATCCTGCGGCTCGACGCTGATGAAGGGGTGGCCGTGGGCCGGAAGAACTGGATGTTTATCGGCAGCGTCGCTGCGGGCTACCGCGCCGCGGACCTGATGTCGCTCGTGAGCAGCGCCGCTCCCGGGCAGACGCCAAGGCGGTCAAGCGGGCCCGGCGACGCATCGCGAGCAGGGGCTGATGATTCCTTGCTCACCGCCGTCCGCTCCGCGGAGCCTATCGCGGTGGTGTGCGCTCACGATCGTCTCCGCATCCGGGCATCGGCCGGTTGGTTGCGTCGGCGTCACGGCGAGTGACTGTCGATCGCGGGCAGCTCGTCTGCCCGCCGCGTGAAAGCCATCGCGCTCGTCGTGCACCTGCACGATCTCGCCCCAGTCGGCAGGCGGGCCGCGCGCGGGTGAGACTGGCGGTGGCTCGAGCGGTTCGCCGAGGTAGCTCGGGATCATCCGGATCGGTCCGGGCCCGGCGATGAACCCGATCAGTCGGATGTCGCCGCCGCAACTCGGGCACTGCCGTGGAAACTCCCCCCACCCGGGCCATCAGTTTCGTCCAGCCGATCCTGAAGGCGTCGTGTGAACGGGGCTTCCAGCCCTCGTCTTCGGCGCACGAGGTGCCGCTGACCGACGTCACTCGGCGGCCGGGAGGCGGCTGCCAAGGAGGCCGGTCATCGCCGGGGCCGCACCGCCGAAGATGCCGTCGCGGAACGAGGGACGGCGTCGTCGAATCACGCTCTCCGTCACCACCAGCAGCGCCGGCAGGAAGACGAGCTCGGCGAGCGTGGCGGCCGCCACCGCACCGCAGGCGAGAAGCCCGAAGCCGGCCAGCGACGGCACGCTGCTCGCCGTCACCGCCGTGAACCCGACCGCCAGCACCACGCCACCGATCACCACCGCGTTGCCCGTCTCCGCGATCGCCCGACGCACCGACGTGGCGATCGACAGGCCGGCCCGCCGGTTGCGGGCCAGCGCCGAGAGCACGTGCACCGTGTCGTCCACCGCCAGCCCGAGACAGACGTTGAACACGATCACCGTGGCCGGATCGAGGGACCGGCCGGTGGCCTGGAGGATGGCGGCGATGACCGTCAGCGGGAAGACGTTGGGCACGAGGCTCACCAGCCCCGCCACCGGCGAGCGGAAGGCGCTGGCGAGGATCGCGCCGATCACGCAGACCTCGAGGAGCAGGCTCGAGCCGAGGTCGCGGACGAGCTGGCGGATGTTGCGGGCCGACACCACCGACATGCCGGCGAGCTCGAACCGCCAGCCCGGATGCCGGGCGGCAAGGTCCTCGAGCGCCGCGTCGATCCGGCCGTAGGCGGCGTCGAGGTTTCGCGAGCCCCGGTCCGCCACCCGAGCCCGCACCACCGCCGCCCGCTCGCCGGGGGCGACGAGGTCGCGAAACTGCTCGGCATCGAGCCGGCGCCGGGCCCGGTCGCCGAGATCGCCGGCGATATTCGACAGCGAGACCGCGTGGGAGATGCCGGCGGCGGAGTCGAGGATGCCGTGCACTTCTCCGAGGGCGTTCGTCACCGTGGGCTCGCGCCAGTCGATGCCTTCCGGCCAGCGGACCAAGACGTCCACCCCGAGCGCCCCGCCAAACTCCGCATCGACGCGGGCCAGGGCCCGGGCCGCCGGTGCCCCGCGCGGCAGCGAATCGACGACCCGGTTGTCGGCGTCGAGGCCGAGCCCGGCGAGGCCGAGGAGGAGCGTTGCCGCACAGCCGAGGGCCGCGACCGGCCGGGCATGGCGAACGGAAAACGCCGCCAGGGCATTGGCCAGCCGGCCGGCGCGGCGGGACGACCGTCCCAGCCGCATGCCGCTGCAGAACCGGGTCGAGGCGATCAGCGGCGTGAGCAGCGTGACGGCGAGAAAGCTCGCCAGCGCCCCCACCGCGGCGGCGATCCCGAAGGTCCGGACGGCGTCGATCCGGGCCGCCGCCAGCGAGGCGAAGCCGACGGCGGTAACGAGGCTGGTGAGCCCGCAGGCCGTCCCCACGCGCCGGACAGCGGCTGTCGAGGCGGCGAACGGGTCGATGCCGCGGCGTGCGCTGCGCCGCATGTCCTCGATGAAGTGGATCGAGTCGCAGGTGCCGACGACGAGCGCCAGCGAGGGGACCACGCTGGTGAGAATGTTGACCGGCGCGCCGCACAGCCCGAGCGCGCCCAGCGCCCAGACGGCGCCCACGAACGGGGGCACGCAGGCCACGACCGTCGACCGCAGGCTGCGGGCCACCACGGCCGAGAGGATCACCGCCAGCGACAGGCCGAGCGAGTTGAAGACGAGCATGTCGCGCCGCAGCGCCCGCGCGGCCTGCTCGCGGAGCGCCGGCAGGCCGGTGAGCTCGAGGTCGATCGCCGCGGACCCGCCGGTGCGGGACGCGAGCGCCTCCTCCAGCCGGGTGACCGTCGCCGCGAGCCGCGGGGGGCGGTCGGCCGCGGGCGTAAGACGGACGAGCAGCAGCGCGACGGTGGCGTCGGCGGTGAGCAAGTGCCCGGCGACGAGGGGGTGCCGCAGCGCCCGCTCCCGGGCAGCCTCACGCGCGTCGTCGTCGAGGGCCGTCGCCGACCGGGGGATCACGGGGAGCAGGGCGCCGGCCGCACCGCTGCGCCGCACGTCGAAGATCGACCGCACCGTCTCCACGCCCTCGACCGCCGCCAGCGCGGTGACGACGTCGCGCAGCTCTTCGAGCGCCGGCTCGGTGAACAGGTCGCCGGAGCGGGCTCGGGCGAGCACGATGCAGTCGCGATCGGGGGTGCCGAACAGGGCCGCCACCTCGTCCACGAGGCGGAAGTCTCCGCGCACGTCGCGGACGAGCGACCGCAGGTCATCGTCGAACCGCAGCCGGGAGAGGCCGGCGACCGCCAGGCCGCTGAGGGCGATCACCGCCAGCCAGGCCAGCCTGCGGCCGGCCCGCGGCGGCCATCGAGCGTCAGACATCAGGGCGTCGGCGGGGTGTCCTCGTCCGACGACCCCTCCGGCGGCATCAGGTGGAGCTCCGCCGGATCGACGATCCAGCCCCGGCAATTCCCCGCCCCGCAGCGGCAGGCGATCGCGGCGTCGGCCGGCCAACTGTAGTCGATCAGGAGTTCGTCGCCCGGTTCGATCGGACGGATCGTTTGCAGCCACAACCGGTCTTCCTGGACGGTCTGGTCCTCGTCGAACCAGTAGAAGAGTTCGCAGTTCGGGTCGCAACTATGGTTCATGAACCGCAGCGGTGCGGCCGGCTCCAGCAGTTTCCCGCTCGGCAGTTCCATCACGTAGCTCGAGTCCTCGGGATGGTCGTCGAGGATCTCGCCGAGGATCTCGCCGAGGACGGCCCCGCCGGGGATCCGGCGCCGGGCGAAGACCCCGCGGCCGACGTGGGTCTCGCCGACGCGGATCAGGCGGTCCAGTTTTGCGGACGGGGCGGAAGGGGACGGTGTATTGTGGTGGGTCATGGATCGCCGGGTATCAGACTCACGAACTGAAGGCGGAACTCTACCGATGCGCCGAGTCACAGGTCAACGGTCGGCCATGCCGCTGCCGCGGCTATGCGGATTGCTCGTCGGAGGAACGCTCCTGGTTCTGGCGGCGGCCGCGGTCGGCGACGAACCCGGGGGCCGCCCGGCAGGCCACGTCACGGCCGCAGACAGGGCCGCAGACAGGGCCGCCGGCACCGGCTGCCGGCTGCGAATCGCCTGTTTCAACGTCGAGAACCTGGCGGCGCCGGGGGAGCAGCCGCGGATGAACCGGTTCCGCTTCGAGCCGGCGCGGCGCCGGCACCTGGAGCGAGTCGCGGCGGTCATCGAGGCTCTCGCCCCGGACATCATCGTCCTGCCCGAGATGGTGTCGAGCCGCGGCGTCGAGGCGCTGGCCGCGATCCTGCGCGAGAAGGGGCTGGCCGAGTACCGCGGCTGGCACGTCGACGGGAGCGACGTGTTCTCCGGGTTCGACGTCGCGATACTCGCGCGGATCGAGCCCGACCTCGTGGATGGCAAACGGATCACGATCCACGTGCCGGCCAAGAAGTCGGCTCGCCGCCGCGACGACGCCGAGCCGGCCGGCCCGGCGCAGGCCGCGGCCGACGACGCCTGGCTGCGGCAGGCGTACACGACCGTCGACGACACGGGCCGCGAACGGGCCGAGGAGGCCGTGCTGCAGCGCCACGCGCTGGCCTACTTCACGGTCTGTGGCCGCAAGCTGGGGATCCTCGGCGTGCACCTGAAGAGCAATCCCTCCGACCGCTCGGCCAACGCCCAGCGGACGGCCGAGACGCGGATCGCGCGGGACATCATCCGGCGCGAGATCGTGGCCCGGGGCTATCTGCCGGTGGTGCTCGGCGACATCAACGACTACGACCCCGACGTGCCGATGGCCGACCAGCGCCGCAAGACGCAGACCACCGTGCTCCGCGACCTCAAGGACTTCGATCCCGACCGGGAGGGGGCTGAGCTCGTCAACGTCGCGGCCTTCATTCCCCGGGTGGCCGACCGCTACACGTCGCACTGGGACTTCAACGAGAACGGCGGCCCGGACTCCGACGACGTGATGACGATGATCGACCACATCCTCGTGCCGCGGGAACTCGAGCCGGCGATCCGCCGGGCCTTCATCTGCCACGCCACCGACCTCGACGTCTCCGACCATTTTCCGGTGGTCGTCGATCTCGACTTCGAGGCCGGCGCAGGCCGCTGACGGCGGCTCAGTGGCCGGGGCCTGAGTCCTGGAGGTATTCCCGCGGCTTGTAGAGGAGCACTACCGGCACGAGCAGCACCGTCGCCAGGGCCATGCAGCCGGTGAAGAACCAGTAGTAGGAGGCGCCGGCGAGCGTGGAATTGCCGGCACCGTCTTTCGTCAGCCAGTTCACCAGGGCCGTGAACAGGTTCCCGAGCGAGACGCTCAGCAGGTACAGGCTCATGACGAGCGACTTCATGTGAGGCGGGGCCTGCGTGTAGCTGAATTCCAGGCAGGTGATCGAGACGAGCACCTCGGCGGCGGTGATGACCACGAAGGCCGCCAGCTGCCAGACCACCGAGGGCCAGCGGGCCGCCTCCGGCCCGAGGCCGTCCGCCGTCAGCCGGGCCGACTCGGCGTCGATCAATCCCTGGGCGTGGGCCGAGATCGCGAACGCCGCCACGGCGAGGGCGAAGCCGACGAGGATCCGGCGCAGCGGCGTGAACTCGAGCAGGCGGCCGACCGCCGGATAGATCACCATTCCGAACAGCGGGATGAAGAGCAGGATGAGGAGCGGGTTGATCGCCTGGATCTGGCTCTCCAGCCAGTCGATGCCGAGGAACCGCCGGTCCATCCGCTCGGCCTGCTGCACCCAGGCGCCTCCGGTCTGATCGTAGAGCGACCAGAACACGGCCACGAGCAGGTACAGCGGCACGAGCTTGAGGATCGCGGTCAGCCCCTCGCGGCTGAAGGTCTCGCGGAAGTAGGCGGGGCCGCGCGGGGGCACGTGGATGAAGCGGTTGCGGCCCAGCCAGAAAACGAGCGTGGCCAGCGCCATGAGGATCCCCGGCACGCCGAAGGCCCAGCCGGGGCCGTAGTGCTCGAGCAGCCAGGGCGTGAGGAGCGTGGAGAAGAACGAGCCGAAGTTGATCGCGAAGTAGAACCAGCCGAAGACCCGCTCCAGCAGGTGCCGGTTGGAGTGGCTGAACTGGTCGCCGACGTGCGCCGAGACGCAGGGCTTGATGCCGCCGGCGCCGATGGCGATCAGGCCGAGGCCGGCGAGCAGCCATCCGCGCGGCTCGAGCGTCGCCTGCAGGAACCAGCCGGGCATGTCCATCAGCGCCAGGCAGAGGTGGCCGAGGCAGTAGACGACCGAGAGCAGGAGGATCGTCCGGTACTTGCCCAGGAAGGCGTCGGCAACGAGGCCGCCGATGATCGGGAAGAAGTAGGCGCTGGCGACGAACAGGTGCATCCACTCACGCGACTCGGTCTCCTTCATCCCGGCCGGCTCACCGGCGGCGGAGAGGAGGTGCTTCATCATGAAGACGACGAGGATCGTCTTCATGCCGTAGTAGGAAAACCGCTCCGCTGCCTCGTTGCCGATGATGAACGGGATGCCGTGCGGCATGCCGGCGGTGTCGGCGGGCTGGGTGCGGAAACGGGGTGCGGTCATGCCATCCTGCCTCGGTTGAAATAAGCCGGGAGGTGACAGCATGGGCGATGGTCGGGCATAACGGCAACTATCAGGAGTTTTCATGCCGCAGCCCGTGCCCGCGTCCTCCCCGGCCATCCTCGTCACCATCGACCGCCTCCCGGCCTGGATGCTTCCCGCCTACGGCTGCAGCTGGGTGGCGATGCCGGCCCTCGCCGGCCTCGCCGGCCGGGGCGTGTTGTTTGACCGGCTGATCGCCACCGGCGACGACGTGCGTGACACGCTCGCCCAGCTCGTCGCCGGGCCGTTGGCGGCGGCGCGGGCTGCGGAGCAGGGGACGTCCCTCGTCACCGACGACGCGGCCGTGGCCGCCGGACCCTTGGCGGCAGCCGCTGCGGATGTGCGGCTGATCGAGGCCCGCGCGGTGGCTGACTGTGCGGCGAGCGTCGCGGAGACGAGCCTCGGCCGGCTCTTCGCCGCGGCCGCCGAGACGCTCGCCGCGCGGCCGCGGGACCTCCTCTGGTGTCACGTCGCCAGCCTCGGCGTCGCCTGGGATGCGCCGGAGGAGTTTCGCGATGCCTACGTCGATCCGGAGGATCCGCCGCCGCCGGAGGGCGCAGCCGTGCCCGACGTCACCGTGACGGCCGACACCGATCCAGACCTGCTCGTCGGCGTGCGCCAGGCCTTCGCCGGTCAGCTGACGCTCCTCGACCGCTGCCTCGGGGCCCTGCTGGCGCTCCCGGAGGCGCAGGACCGCGCCGTGCTCGTCGCCGGCGTCCGCGGCATGCCGCTCGGCCTCCACGGCCGGGCGGGCACCGGGCCGCTGCCGCCCTACGGCGAGCTCGTCCACCTGCCGGCGATCCTCGTGGACGCCCGCGGTCGGATGGCGGCTCAGCGGTATGGCGGCCTGGTGGTGCCGGCCGATCTCGGTGCCACGCTCGTCGATCGCGCGGCCGATCGCGCGCCGGCGGAGGAGAACGTGCCGGGGCCTGGCCGCGCGGGGCGCAGCCTGGCCGGACTGTTCACGTCGTGGTCCGCTCCGGCCCGCGACCGCGTGCTCGTCCGCGGCAGTGCCGGCGGCGCGGTCGTCACGCCGGGCTGGCATCTCGTCGTGCCGTCGTCCGCGGCCGGCCCGCGGCCGGCGGCGCGGCTGTTTCACAAGCCGGATGATTTTTTCGAGCTCTGCGACGTGGCAAACCGCTGCCCCGCCGTGGCTGAGGAACTCCAGGCCGTGTGGGCCGAGGTCGCAGATGAAAAGGCCGAGCAGGCCTGGGAGGTGCCCCTGTCGGCAGCGGCCCGCGACGGGGCCTGACGGTCGGGCAGCGCGGCCGCGTCGGGCACGGATGCGGTTGGTGCCTGTCCGGCAGGCGACTATCATTGTTCACGCGCGAGCCGCATTCCGCCTCCCTCGGACATGCCCGGAGACTGTCCCCATGCCTGCCCATCGAGTGGGTTCAGGTCTGACGCATCGCCCGGCCCGGAGAACTGGCTTCGCGTTCGCCGTCGCGATGGCCTGGATGGCGATCGCCGCCGCGGCACCGCCGGTCGTGCAGACCGAGCCGCTCACGCCCGAGCAGGAGCGGGACAGGTTCAAGCTGCCGGCGGGCTTCGAGATCCAGCTCGTGGCGGCGGAGCCGCAGATCCAGAAGCCGATGAACATGGCGTTCGACGGCCGCGGCCGGCTCTGGGTGACGCACTCCGTCGAGTATCCATTCGCGGCCGCCGCCGACAGGAAGCCGCGGGATGGCCTGACGGTCCTCGAGGATTTCGGTCCCGACGGCCGGGCCCGCAAGGCGACGCTGTTCGCCGACGAGCTCAACATCCCGATCGGCGTCCTGCCGCTGCCGCGGCCACCGGGCGGAAAGACGGCCGCCATCGTCTGGTCGATCCCGCACATCTGGAAACTCACCGACACCGACGACGACGGCAAGGCCGACCAGCGGGAGGTGCTCTACGGGCCGTTCGATTTCAAGGATACGCATGGCAACCAGAATGCCTTTCGCCTCGGCGCCGACGGCTGGGTGTATGCGAACCACGGTTTTGCGAACCACTCGAAGATCAAATCTCGTGGCGTGGGAGACGTCGTTCTCGAACTGATCTCCGGCAACACCTATCGCTTCCGCCCCGACGGGTCCGCCATCGAGCACGTCACCTGGGGACAGGTCAACCCGTTCGGGATGGCCTTCGACGCCCTCGGCAACCGGTTCAATGCGGACTGCCACACCCGCCCGTTGACGATGCTGCTCCCCGGCGGCCGCTACACGAGCGTGTTCGCGGGGAAGAATGCCGACTACGACGACGGCCTCGGGCCGGCGCCCGAGACGACGCGGAACGACCACGGCTCGACCGGGATCTGTGCGGTGGCGATCAGTGACACGGATCGATTTCCCCCCGCCTATCGCGATCAGGTGTTTGTCGGTAACGCCGTTACCTGCCGGGTGCACGCCGACGCGATCGAGTGGCGCGGCTCGTCGCCATGGGTGGAGAAACCGACCGACTTCCTGACCTGCGACGACCTCTGGTTTCGGCCGGTCGATCTCCAGCTCGGGCCGGATGGCGGGCTGTACGTCGCCGACTTCTACAACTGCATCATCGGCCACTACGAGGTCGACCTGAAGCACCCGCGGCGCGATCGCGAACGGGGCCGGATCTGGCGGGTGGTGTGGAAGGGGGAGCCAGGAGCCGCACCCGTCGAGCCGGCCGTGCCGCTGGACCTCACCAGACTCGCGACCGACGCCCTCGTGGCCCGGCTTGGAGACACCTCCGAGACCGTCCGGCGGCTGGCGATGGAGGAACTGGTGGAGCGGGGCCGCGGCGACGCCGCGGTCGCGGCGGCGCTGCGCCGCACGTCGCCCTCGGAGCAGCACCGGGCCCGGGCGGTGCGGGCCCTGGCCCTGCTCGGCAAACTCGACGCGGCCGCGACCGCCGCGGCGCTGGCCGACGAGTCGCGGCTCGTCCGCGTGCATGCCGTGAAGGCGGTCGCAGCCCTGCCGGGCTGGGACGATTCACGGGCGGCGATCGTCCGCGAGCGGCTCGCCGACGCCGACCCGTTCGTGCGCCGGGCGGCGGTCGATGCGCTGGCGGCATTTCCGGCGGCCGCATCGATCGCGCCGCTCCTGCGCTGCTGGCGGGAGACGCCGGCGGAGGACACCCAGCTCATCCACTTGCTGCGGATCGCCATCCGCTGCCAGTTCGCGGCGGCAAAGCCGGAGGAGCTGTCGGCGATCACGTCGCTCGGGGCCACGGCAGAGGATGCGGGGCGGCTGAGCGAGATCGCGGCGACCGTCAAAACCCCGGCGACCGCGTGGCTGGCGTTCCAGATCGCCCGCGACGCCGGACTGCCGGCCGCGGCGTGGGCGAAGCCCGTGGAGGCCGTGGCCGCCGTGTGCACCCCGGAGCAGGTCCAGGAGGCGGTGCGGGCCGCCCGGCGCGCCTGCGGCGAAGACGTCGGCCTGCAGGCCGATGTGCTGCAACCGTTGCTGGGCGCGGGGCTGGCGAAGGGACAGGGGCCCGATGCGGGCACGGAACTCGGCCGCTGGGCCGTGGAGTGCGCCGCCGGGCTGCTGGCCGGCGGCGGCACGAGCGTGCCCGAACCGCGCCTGAAGACGGCGGTCGCCGTCGCCCGGCTGGTGAAGGAGCCGCGGTTCGCGGCCGCCTGGGACGACATCCTGCAGATCGCGCGGAAGGGCGGCCGGGACGACACGCTGCGGGCCGAGGCGATCGCGGCGCTCCTGGCCATCGATCGCAGCCGGGCGCTGGAGGCGGCCGTGGCGACGATCGCGGCCGGCGACCAGCCGTTTCCGGTGCGGATCGCGTTCGCCCGGCAGTGTGCCGCCGAGGATTCCGCGCCGCTGCGTGGGGCGATCGGTGCGGCCATCAAAACGGCCGGCGCGGCACAGCAGAAGGACTTGGCGATCGCGCTGCTGACGCGGCCCGAGGGCGGCCCGGCCCTCCTCGACCTCGTCAACGCGGGCAAGGCGTCGGCCCTGCTGCTTCAGGACGGTCAGATCGTCGATCGGCTCAGGAAGTGCGGCATCGCCGACCTCGACGGTCGGATCAAGGCGCTGACGACCGGCCTGCAGTCGGCCGACACGCGGATCGAAAGGGCAATCCGCGAGGTGGCGGGGCAGTTCGGCAAGGGTGGCTGGTCGGCCGAGACCGGGGCCCAACTGTTCACGAAGAACTGTGCCGCCTGCCATCGGTTCGCCAATCAGGGCGGGCTCGTTGGCCCGCAACTCGCGGGCATCGGACAGCGCGGGCCGGAGCGGCTGCTGGAGGACATGCTCGATCCGAGCCGGAACGTCGACGAGGCGTTCCGCACGACGACGGTGACGCTCGCCGACGGCCGCGTGGTCTCCGGACTCCGGCTCCGTGAGGAGGGGGGCGACGTGGTGTTCGCCGACGCGACGGGCACGGAGGTGCGGGTGCCGAAGGTGGAGATCGAGGAGACGATGACGTCGCGGCTGTCACCGATGCCGGCGAACGTTATTGACCAGATCGGCGAGGCGAACCTGCCGCATCTGCTCGCCTACCTGCTGCAGCAGCCCGCGGCCGCCACCAAACCCTGACGCCGGGCGGCGCCGGCGGCCCGGCCGGCAGACACGCTACTGCGCCGCCAGCCCGCCAGGGCGGTGTCCCACAGCCCTGGAGGCATCGGGGGAGTTTCATGCCCCCTCGTCGTCCACGGCGCACCGCGCTCGCGAGGAGTCGTCGGTGCCCGCCGGTCGCGGCGTCGCGCCGCTTGCCAATGTTCCCTTTTCGCCAGCAACGTGACGGCTTTCCGCAGCCGGTGATTCGGCGCGAATACTCCGTGATAGCGATGCCGGTGCTTCCGCGGCGGCGGCACGAGATCGGCGAGCCGGTCGAGCTTGCATTCCGGCGGCAGGGCCATCCCTGGCCCCTGCCGCCTTGGGCGGTCGCAGCCAAAGCCAAGGTTTGGCTGGACCGCCGCACCGGCATCCTGTCGGCGAACGGCGAGAGTTCGACGACGCCATTGGCGCCCGGCCGCGTGGACTTGCGAGCGCGGCCCGGGCCGACCCAGTTGGCGGCTTTGTGCCCTGGCAGCGCGTGGCGGATGCGGGCGATACGGCCGTCTGGGCCGCGGATCACGGAGAGTCGCCCGAGCGCCCTGAGCCCGCAGCCGCAGTCGGCCGCCTCCGACGTCCACGGCCTCAGAGGGTAAACACCATGAGCCAGCGGTCCGTCATAAGCCAAACCGCTTGATGGCACCATCGGCGCGTGCTCGCGTCTCTGGCGCAGCCTCGACCGATCGCGCGATGGATTCCCTTGCTTCCGCCTTCCGTCCAAGCTGTGCGAGCGCGACACCGCGATTAAAAAGCGCCAGTTCATAGTCCGGCTTGGCTTTCAATGCCGCGTCACAGTCGGCAAGCGCCTTGTCTGGCTCCCCGAACTCGAGGTGCAAATACGCCATATTGGCCAGGACCTGGAAATCGCTCGGAGACAGCTCGACCGCCTTGCAGTAGTCCTCCATAGCCTCGTGGAGTCGTCCAAGCTGGGACCGGCAAATACCGCGGGAACTCCAACCAGCGCTCACGCCCGGGTCGACCGTCAGTAAGGCATCGCAGTCTCTCTCGGCCGCCTCGTACTCACCGCGGTGCATCCGAACGTTCACCCTCGCGCGCAAGGCGCTGCTGTTCTTTGGATCCCGTGCCAGCACGAAGTCGGCGTCAACCAGGGCCCCTTCGAGGTTCCCTTCCCAACTTCGAAGCTCGGCTCGCAACGCCAATGCCCCAAGGTGGTTCGGTGCAAGTCGCAGGGCTGTAGCCACATCCTTGCTGGCACTTTGCCGTTCCTCGAGACAGTGGTAGCAGAGCGCCCGTGAGACAAGCGTGTTCGGCGCCTCCGGTAAAAGCGCAATTGCCCGGTTGAACAAAGGCTGCGCCTCCTTGAGCCGCCCCCTACGCAAGAGGTGTTCCGCATAGCGACCGTAACAGTTCGCGCGATCCGGATCGTTTTGCAGGGCTTGCTCGAGAAAGGCTTCAGCCCGGTCGACGTCTCCGTCCTTGTGCTCAAGCCAACGAGCCATCGCCAACAAGACTAACGAGGAGTCGGGAGAGAGTTCAAAAGCCGTCTCGACCAAAGGACGTCCGATGTGCGAGCGATCAGAATCGAAGAACGAGGCAGCGGTGCCCACGAGAACGTAAGCCCGCACTTCATTGAGATCAATGGGCCTGACCTGGCGATGCAATCGCAGGGGATTCGTTCGATCGATCAATTTCCAAGACGAGCCATGCCGTTTGTAGTGTTCGCTGAAGACAAATGGCGGACTGTTGACCTCGCCACGGTCATCGATGATACGGATGCGACCGTCCGCCAGACGGACCACCGGCGCCATGTGAAACGTGTGTTCATCGAGACATCCAACCGAAGGGAAAATGACGTCAATAGCCCGGGCATCCAGCCCGACGGCAGATCCCAGCACGATATACAACTGGCTGTTTCCTACGCACTGCGACTGTCGTGTCTCAAGAATCCGTTGCAGGTGATGAAATTCCTGCGAGTTGTTACCCGGCCCAATGTCAACCTGCTTGAACGTTGCACGCACGTATTGCTGTATCTGGTCGAGCACTTCACTCTGCGCTCGCGCCACGTCCGCCGTTGCCCGAGGCCCCTCTGCACGTTTTTGCTTTGCGTTGTCGATTCGTTGGCTCAGTTCGGGAAGCCGCCACGTGTCGACGAACTCGACAAACAGGTCGCCAACCTTGCTGTCATAACCAAGTTCGCTCGTCAGTCGCCGGATGCGGGCAGGAACGCCGTCGTCTGCAGCGGTTGGGCCTGCACTGCCGGTCTCGTCAGCACCGCGAGACGCGGCTGCGAAAAAAATGAGTCCAATCAACCCAACGCAAGACACAAAAAAACGTCGAGTCCCGAAGGGTTGAGGGGCGAGGCGATGGACCGATAAACCAAACTCGAACATCGTCGTTACCAGAGACGTTGCGTCGTGGAGAATGCGTTCACGAGTCGAACGCTGACTTATAGCCTCACCGCGCGTGCCGAGGCAACGCGGTGCGTGAGGCTTGTGGTCGGCGTCGGCTTCTCGCGGGAAACCCCTGTGACCGCGGCGACCATGGACGGACCGGCGAGGAGTCGTCGGTGCCGGCCGGATCAGGCTCAGCGTTGCGCCGTCTTGGCTGGCGGCTTGGCTGGTCCGGCTGCCGGCCCGCTCACGGTCCGGTATAGGAACGACTCCGAGGACAGCAGCGACACGAGCAGCGCCCTGAAGCTCCCGTCGCTCTCAACATAGGCGCGGTCGGCGTCCTGGAGGGTCGGGGCATCGCCGGGCGTCTCGTTGCGGCCCATGAAGAACCGGAAGGCGTAGCGGACGAAGACCTGCCGGACCCGCTCAGAAGAGGCCAGCCGGCGGAGCATTTCCGGTGCGTCGGCGACCGGGCCGTCGAGGGCCGGGTCGCCGCTGTTGGCGATGAACCCGGTGGTGTCGAGCGGGGCGCTGCGGAACAGCTTCTGCCCCTTGTTGCCCGACTTCTCCATCGCGGCGAGATCCACGACCTCCTCGCCTTCCATCGACCAGCCGTAATGATCGTAGGCCTCGAAGGGCAGGCCAAGGTCCTCCATCCGGTAGTGGCACTTCCAGCACTGCGCCTCGCGGGTCACGAACTGCCGCTCGCGGAGCGTGCGGTGCGGGTCGTCGGGGATCATGGCCGCCGCGTTGATCGGCAGGTCGGGGACGCGGCCGCCGAGGAGTTGCTCGCGGATCCAGCGGCCGCGGCGGACGGGATCGGTGTGGAAGTTGGTCGACCAGGCGACGAGCCAAGCCGGTTGCATGAGCAGACCGACCCGGCCCTCGGCCGGGCCTTTCGCCACGCTGACGGCGTGGGGAGGGAGCGTGCGGAACGGGGCGTTGGCGGCCGCGTTGATCGCGCCCCAGTGGAGTTCGCCGGGCTCCGCGATCGCCTCGTCGCCCGTCAGCAGCCGGGCCAGCACTTGCCGGTCCTCGGTGAGGACGTCGAGCACGCGGGCGTTGCTCTGAGTGACGTAGTTACTGGCACTGAAGTGCCGGCCGCGGTGGCGATGGTATTCCGGTGGCGGGTCCTTGAAGACGTCGGGAGCGTGGTGGTAGCCGAAGTACTCCTGGAAGAACTGCATCACCCGCGGCTTGGGTGTGTTTTGCGTGTCGAGGATCCGGCGGACGTGGGCGGCGACATCCTCGCGGGTCGTCAGGCCGCCGCCTGCGGCCGCCTGAAACAGGCCCGGCTCGCGAATGGTGCCGAGCGCCAGGCTCACCGCCAGGGCGATCTCACGCGGCGACAGCATGCGAACGCCGGGGCGAACCTCCGCGCCGGTGCCGACCTCGAAGCGGAGCACCGCCTCGGGCGAGAGCAGCGGGGCCATGAGGATCGTCTTGCCGGCGATCCGGTGATCACCGTCGCGGGCCAACGTCTCGTAGAGCTTCACGAGGCTCTCCGTCTCCGCGGGCAGCGGATCGCGGGCGAGGGCCGTCTTGAACTGCTGGGCGATGGCGGCCTCGAGTTCGGCGCGGGTGGCGGCCACGTGCGGGTGGAGGATCGCCGCGAACGCCCCGCCGCCGGCGACGCGGACGCCGTCGTCGAGTAGTTTCTTCTCCGCGGGCGAGCAGGCGTCGAACCGGCCGTCTACAGGCCAGGGCCGCTTCTTCGCCTCGTCGGGCTTTTCCTTGACGTTGATCAGCGAGTGCGGTCGGGTCTGGCTCTCGACGATCAATTCGGCGTTGGTCAGCAGCAGGCCCGATGCCCCCTCGTCGGGCGAATACAGGGCGGCGAAGTCCTTGATGCCGGATTCCTGGATCAGGCCGAACGGCTGCTGGTTGACGTCGTTCGTGTTGAAGGATTTGCTGACCCACGACGAATAGGCCGCCGGCGAGAGCCGCCACAGCCGGGGCGGCGGCGGCACACTCGGGCCGCGCGGGCCGCCGAACAGGATCGCATGCGGCAGCCGGTTGCCGTCGACGGGCTTGTCCTTCACCGCATACGGTGTCGCCGGGCCGGCCAGCGGCGTGTCGAGCTGGCCGAGAATCCAGCCGATCACCCGCGCCGAGTCCGCCGCGGCGGGCCGATCCTTCACGTCGGGCGGCGGCATGTCGCCGGCCCGCAGCCGCTCCAGAATCGAGGCGTAGGCGACGCGGCCCGCGATGCTGCCCATCGTCGGCCAGGGCTTGTCGATGGCGAACTCGCCCTTGATCTCTTCCGCATCGTCTCCGTGGCACTCGCCGCAGTGCGTGCCGAGAAATGCGTGGACGACCTTCTCGTCGGCCGAAGCGGCCGCGACGCTGGCCGACTTCAGGCCGACCGCCGCCGGCAGTTCGACGTGGCGGCTCTCTCGGAGGATCGCCGCCACGTCGTCCGGCACAGCCTTCAGGCCGCGAAGCGAGACGTGGCCGGCGCTGGCGGCAAGCGCCCGGGCGGCCGCCGGAGAGACCGTCGTCAGCCCGTCGAGGCCGAGCCGGCCCGACTTCCGCTGCTCGAATGTGCGCTTGTCTTTTTCTTTGCCGAGTTCCATGGTGACGAGCTCGCCGGCGTGCGCGGCGAGCGACTTGGCGGCGGCATCGGAGAGCGTGGTCAGGCCGTTGAGCAACAGAATCCCCTGCTGGCTGGCAAGCGCCGCCGCCGCCTTGTCGGACAGCGTCTTCAGGCCGTTGAGGGAAAGGTTGCCACGGTGGCTGGCGAACGCCGCCGCGACGTCGTCGGGCAGCGCGGTGAGGCCGTCGAGAACCAGGCCGCCGCGGGACTCCGCGAGCCACTTCGCCGCCCCGGCGTCGAGGGTCTTCAGAGCCGGCAGTCGGCCATCGAAATTACGGCTCGAGACCAGCGCCGCCGCGGCCGGCTCGGACAACTCCGTGAGCAGCGGCAGCCGGCCGGACCACTTGTTCCAGCCGGAGAGAACGGCGGCGGTCTCGGCGGAGAGTTTTGTCAGGCCATCGAGGTGCACGCGGGTGCGATAGTTGGGATGCCCGCCATGCGCCGCCAGTATCTTCGCGGCGCCCAACTCGATCTCGGCGAGGCCGAGCAGAGAGATATCCTGGTCTCGTCTGGAGATCGCCTCGGCGGCCGAGGCGGAGAGGGTTTTGAGGCCGTTGAGGGAAAGCGGGCCTGACGTCTTCGCGAGCACTTGGGCGAGCTCCTCGGAGAGCTCCGTGAGGCCGTCGAGATTGACGCCGCGGGCCTGCTTCAGCGCGAGTGTCGCGGCCTCGGGAGACAGCGACGTGAGCCCGCGCAGATCGCTGCCGAGCTTGCCCTCGAACTTCTTGGCGACCGCGGGCGACAGTTCCTTCAGGCCGGGCAGCGACACGCCGCGACTGGCCATTATCTGGGCGAGCTCCTCCGACACCGTCGTGATCCCGGGGAGTGCTCCGTTCCAGGCGTGGGGGTGGACCGTCATCAGGATGGCCGCGGCTTCCGGTGTCAGCGTCGTCAGGCCGTCGATGCGGATCTCGATACTCTTGCGGCCGGCAATCGCCTTGGCGGCCGCGGGGGAGAGCGTCGTCAGGCCGCGCAACGAGAGGCCGCCGCGGGTGCCGGCGTGGCCCGCCATGCCGCCGGTCTGGAACAGCGGCGCGGCCGCCTCGTCTGGGAGCGTCTTGATGCCGTTGAGCGACAGGTAGCCGCCATGCTTGGCGAGTGAGGCCGCCGCCTCGTTCGAGAGCGCGGTCAGGCCGTCGAGAAGCAGGTAGCCTTTGTGGCCGCCCAGCGCCTCGGCCGCGCCGTTCGAGAGCGTGGTCAGGCCGTTGAGCGACAGCCAGCCCTCGCGCTTGGCGAGTTCCTTGGCGACGTCGTCGGGCAGGGTCGTGAGCGAGTCGAGCGACAACCGTCCACGAATCTCCGCCGCCAGTCGCTTCGCGTCGTCGACGGAGAGCGTCTTGAGCGTCGCGGAATCCACCGGTGCGGCGGCGCGGGCCGCGGGAGCGGGCCACTCGAGGCAGAGGACAAGGCAGAGGCCAAGGCAGAGAGCGAGGCACATCGCCCACCGGCAACGGACCTTCATCGCTGAGTCTCCGGAGAGGAATGCACGCTGGAACGGCGGCAGCCGCCCACAGCCTGCGTCGTTGGTCTGACGCTCGAACTCGTTCGCACAACCCTATCCAGGCAATTATACCACGACAGCGGCGGCACGAGCCTGCCGTGTGGGGTCGATCGGCTGCGGTTGCCCGATTTTTCACGGGCGAAACACGCTTTGCCCGGCCCGATCGGGGCCGCTACCATCCTCCCCCCGTCGGCTGCCGGCCGCGGTTCCTTCCAACGAGTCCGCGATGGTCGTGCCCCGCACAGTCCGCGCCCTGGTCGCCAGCGCAGCCCTGTGGCTCGCGTGCTGCCGCGCCGCGGATGCCCGCGATCTGCCGCTGCCCGCACCGGTACCGGCCGCGCCGCCGCAGTCTGCCCCGGCGGCGCGGCCGGTGACGCTGCACATTCAGTGGGGCGGGGGCACGCCCCGGGCATGGGCCGGGCGCATCACCCTCGGCGCCGCCGACGCCGGCGGGCACGGGGGCGGCATCGGCGAATGGCGGACCCTGTCCCCGGACCGCGACGCCGCGATGCGGGTCCATGCCGAAGGAAACGCCGTCGTCGTTCACGAGCCGCGGCCGACCGCGTTCGACGGAGTGGAAGTTGTCCTCGACGACTGGCGCGGCCGACGGGTGCGGGTGGAACTCGAAGCCGCCGGCGGCGCGCGGCCCGCCGTCGTGACCGAGATCGACGTCGCCGACGTGCTCGCTGCGCCGGTGCAGAAGCCCCTCGACACGGAGGGGAATCGGCTCACCGTCCGGCAGGCTGCCGGAGACGCGCTGGCCGTCGTCGTCGAGCCCGGCGACCAGCACACGCACGCCGCTGACCCCTCGATGTGCCGCCCGGGCAGCCAGGTGCGGCTCCGCGTCGCACCGCTGCTGGTGCTCAAGCCGGACCACCAGTCGGCGCTCGAACTGCGGCTCCGGCTCAAGTCGGTGCCGCAGGGAGAGGTGCTCGCCGCACAGGCATCGTCCATCCAGCCCCGCCCGGTCGGATCGGCCGCGGGGGAGGCCGGCGGGCCGCAGGCGCTGGAACCCGTCACGTTCGACGTCGCCCTGCCGCCGCGCGAGGGCGCCTACGACCTCGAGATCGAGGTCCTGGAGCGGGGCGGGCTGCGCTGGGCGCGACCACTCGCCTCCCGCACCACCCAGCTCGTGGCGATCGAGGACCGGCCGCTGGGGCCGCGGCCGGAGGACGGCTGGAAACTCGTCCACGAGGTCGATCCGGGAAGTCCGCGGCTGCACGAACGACTGCGGCGCCTGCCGGGTGTCGGCCTGCCGCAGGTATCGCTCCCCGACCTGCCGACGATTCCGCTCCCGGAACTGCCGCGGCCCAGCGTGTCGCTGCCGAAGATGCCGCAGCTGCCGCAGATGCCGCCGATGGGAGGTTCGGTGCAGGCGCTGGTGCCGCGGCTGAGCGGCCTGC
The DNA here is from genome assembly GCA_014192425.1 of Planctomycetia bacterium. Lineage (NCBI taxonomy): Bacteria > Pseudomonadati > Planctomycetota > Planctomycetia > Planctomycetia bacterium. The sequence goes on from BJHK01000001.1 coordinate 259,349, forward strand.
TTGCGAGTGGTCATTCCGTCGTCGAGCCGCATCCGCTCGGAGCGATGCTGCGGCTGCCGCCGGCGACGCCTGGTCAGCCGGCGTGGGAGGGGATCGTCGTGGCGGGCGTGCAGCCGGGCGTGCCGCTGGCTGTGGAGGTGGAGTTTCCACCCGATCAGGAGGCGGTCGTCGGCCTCACGGTGCTCGAACTGGACGCCGCCGGCACGGCCGTTCAGTGCCGGCACGCCGGCGGCTTCGAGTGCCCTGGGCAGCGGGCGGCCGCGACGGAGCCCGGGCGGCATCGGTTCGTCTTTTGGCCGACCACGAAGCAGCCGCTGATCGTGATCTCGAATCCATCCACGCGCCGACCCGCCATCTTCGGCAAGGTGCGGATCCTCGCCGGTCCGGCGCGGCTCCCGTTTCTCGATTTCGAAGGGGATCGCGACGCGCCCACCGCGACCCGGCCCGTGTACGCGTTTCTGCCCCGGCCCGAGTTCTGGCGGCGCGGAGGCGTGGAGCGTGTCGGCGAGGCGGGGGGCAGGCCGTTCGCCGACTGGGGCACGTATCTGTCCGGCATTCGCCATACCGCCGACCTGCTCGGAGCGCGCCGGGCGGCCGGGGCCATGGTGACCGTGTTCGCCGACGGTGCCGCGGCCTGGCCGTCGCGACTGACCAGGCACGCGCCGCGCTGGGGCTGCGGATCCGCCGAATCGGGGCTGGCGGCCGCGCCGCGGGACGTGCTGGAGGCGGTCCTGCGCGTCCATGCCAGCGAGGGGCTGCGGCTCGTGGCCGCGATGTCGTTCGACGCGCCGCTGCCGCTGCTCGAGGCGGCCCTGCGCCGCGGCAACGCCGACGGACTGGTGTGTGTCGGTCGCGATGGCCGCGGGCGATCGGGGCCCGATGGATCGCCCCACTACAACATCCTCGATCCGCGCGTGCAGCAGGCCGTCGAGGCGCACGTGCGCGAGCTCGCCGGTCGGCTCCGCGGCCGGCCGCTCGTGGATGGCGTGGCGCTGCTCCTGCCGCACGACGGCTGGCTGCACCTTCCCGGCGTCGCCTGGGGGCTCGACGACGTGACGTTCGGCCGCTTCCTCGCGTCCGTCGGCGTGCCCGAGCAGGCCACGGGCGCCGACCGCTTCGCCCTGCGCGCGGAAATGGTGGGCGGCGCCCTCCGCGACGCCTGGCTGGCGTGGCGGGCCGACGAACTGGCGGCGTTTCACGGCCGGCTCGCCGGCGTGCTCGCGGAGCACGATCCGCGCTGGAGCCTGTACCTGGCGCCGACGACGCTGTTCGCGCACGGCGATCTGGCGGCGAAGTTCCGGCCGCTGCTCGCCGCCAAGCCCGATGCCGACGACGTGCTGCTCGAGATCGGACTCGATCCGGCGCGGAGCACAACCGATCGGCGCGTGGTCTACGTCTCACCCCAGGTGCATGCCGCGGCCGGCGAGGTCGTCGATCGTGCGCTGGTCGCAGCGCTCAATCGGGCGGCGCCGCTGGTCGCGGCGGCGGCCGGCGCGGGCCGGCGCAGCGTGGCGATCGTCGAGGAGCCGCTCGACATCGACCTGCGGCGGGCCGCCCGGCACGGTCCGTTCGGCGGGGCCGCGGTCGAGGGCTGTGCGATGCACGCACTGCCGGCCGGCCCCGGCGGCCGGCGGTCGCTCGCCGAGTCGCTGGCCGTCGCCGACGCGGAGTCGATCTTCGACATGCGGCTGGCCCTCGAGGCGCCGGTGGCCGCCGACGGCGCCCGGCGGGCGTTCGCGGCGCTCCCCGCGGGCCGGCTCCAGCCGATCGGCGGCACCGGCCCGGTGGTGCTGCGCGGCTTCCAGGGGGACGGAGGGCTCGTCGTCCATGCGGTCAATGCCGCGGCCGCCCCGGCCCGCATCCTGCTGCCTGTGCGGTCCGCGACCGTTCGCGCCGCCGACGATGGGCCGCGGGGGACGATCCCGGTGGTCGAGGGCGTTGCCACGCTGCCGATCGAAGCCTGGGGCATGCGGACGCTCGTCATCGACGGCGGCCTCGATGGGGGAGCGCCGCGGGTCGAGCATGACGACGCGGTGCGCCAGGCCGTGGCGGAGGGGATCGAGGACCTGCGGCGGCGGCGGCGGGTGCTGGAGACGCCCGCTCCGCTCGACGTCCTCGACAACCCGGACTTCGAGATCGGCGCCGGACAGCCGCAGCGGCTGTCCGCGATCGCCGGCTGGGAACTCGTGGAGCCGCGTCGCGGCGGTCTGGCGTTCGTGCCGGGCGTGGCAATGCCGGATGCGCGGCCGGGCCGGGCGCTTGCGTTTTCCTCGGTTCACGGCCTCTCGACCCTGCGCAGCAATCCGTTTCCGGCTCCCGCCACGGGGCGGTTGAGCATCGCCGTCAGGCTGCGGATCGCCGACGGGGATCCGCAGCCGCCGCTGCGGATCGCGCTCGAGGGGGTGCTCGGTGACCGCGAATACTACCGCTTCGCCGCCGTCGGGGGGCTGACCGGAGGCCGGCCGCTGGCGGGGGAGTGGGCGCGGTTCGTGCTGCCGGTGGACGACCTGCCGCGGGACGGCCTGGAATCGCTGCGCGTGCGGTTTGATCTTCTCGGGCCGGGCGCGGTGCAGATCGACGAGGTCAGCGTCTTCGACCTCGCCTTCGAGGAGCCGCAGCGCGTGCAGTTGTCGAAGATGATCGGCGTGATGGAGACCGCGGCGGCAGCCGGCGACATCGGCCGCTGCGTAGTCGACCTCGACGGCTATTGGCCCCGGTTCCTCGCCGAGTTCGTCTCCGCCGCCGACGTGCAGCGGCTGGCAGAGGTGCCGCCGCCGGCGCAGCCCGCGCGGCCGGAGCCGGCGCGGCAGTCGCCCGGCGTCATCGACAGGCTGCGCGGCTGGTGGCGCTGACCAGAGCCGGGGGCCGCGCGGCAGCCCACCCGGGTCCGCCCCGTTCGACGCTCAGCCCGGCGGCCAGCCGAGCTGCCGGCCGCCGAGCAGGTGGACGTGCAGGTGATCGACCGACTGGCCGCCGTCGGGACCGCAGTTGACGACCAGCCGGTAGCCGGCGTCGAGGCCGAGCTTCCGCGCCAACTGCGTGGCCACCACGACGAGGTGCCCGAGCAGGTCGGCGTCCGCGGCGGTCGCCTCGGCCAGCGACGCAATCGGCCGCTTCGGGATCACGAGCACGTGGACGGGGGCCTGCGGGGCGACATCGTGGAACGCCAGACAGCGGTCGTCGTCGTGCTCGATCCGGGCGGGGATCTCGCCGCGGATGATGCGGCCGAAGACGGTGTCAGGCATGGCCGGCATCCGATGCCGGGGCCGCCGCCGACTTCCGCGTCCGGCGCCGCGGCGGCCGCGGCAGGGCCCATTCCTTGGTCAGGGCCTCGAAGACCTCGGGCGTTTCGTAGCGGATGATGGTCCGCCCTTCCGGCATCGGCCCGACGAGGGCGCGGAAGACCGGCGCCCCGCGCAGGTCGAGGTCGGTGCTGCAGTCGTCGCTGCCGATCTGCAGGTGCGTGCGCAGGATCTCCTCGGGGGAGTCGAAGTCATGGATGACCAGTTCGCCGTCCCTGCCCCGCGTGACGAGCCGCCATGTTTCCTTCGCCATAGTTCCAGTCGCTCCGCGCGGATCCGCGACGGCCGGCCAAGGCGTCCGTGTCTCCGCTGTTCCCGGATCCATCGGCAGGACGCGGCCGCGGCGGCGAGCGGCCGGGTGGCCGGGTGTCGCCTCCGGCACGGGGTGTCGCGGACGGCATGCCGCGTCCATTCGCGCAAGTCGGCACAGGCGGCAGGTCCGGCACCGCGGCGTCGATCTTGAGCCGGCGGCCGACTGGGCCTAGACTCGGCCCCGGAGGGTAAGCGAACGGCTAGCGGTCTGACTCGAAATCAGATGCCCCGAAAGGGGTTGCGGGTTCGAATCCCGTGCCCTCCGCTTTGAGTTTTCGCCGGGTTTCGCAGTCCTTCGCCGGGCGTCGCACAGATCGCGTCCGGCGAGAGGTTTGCACGCGAGGCGTGCAAACCGCTGCGAACGGTGGCGTGCGGCAGGCCCTCGCCGGTCTGGCCTGCGGCGGGTTCTCGATATGGCGGCAGCCAACGGGAAAACCATGATTGACCAGGCGGAGGTGAGGGAGTCGCACGAACTGCTCGGCGCGGCGTGGTCGCTTTATGCACATGCGAGCGGCTGTGGCGAGGTGGTCGACCTGGAGGGCGTCCGCGTCGCGAACGCACGCTCCTCGTGGGTCCTTTTGAACGCGGCGCTGCTGACCGGGCCCGTGTCCTCCCAGGCGGAACTTGCCGCACGCGCTGGAGCGGCGCTGGCGTATTTCGGACGTGAGCCAAGGCCGTGGTTCTTCACAGGCAGCCGGCGCTGGCTGGGCGATGGCGCTCCAGAGACGCTGTCGCGCCTGGGGCTCACGGAGGCGTTCACCGTTGTTGGCATGATCTCCGCAGGGCTCGCGCCGCCGACCCGCCCGCTGCCGGAGGTCGAAACCCGCCGCATCGACGACGAGAGCGGCCGGCTCGCACTCGCAGACCTCAACGCCGTCGCCTACGACGTCTCATCCGACTGGGTGCGTGATGCCGTCGTGAGCGAGTTCCTGTGGCAGACGCCGGTCTACGGATACAACGCATTCGTGGACGGCCAACCCGCAGCGACCGCCTTTGCCGTGCCGCTCGGCGGCGTCCTCTACGTTGCGTTCGTGACGACGGCGCAGGCCCATCGCCGCCGAGGCCTCGCCGAGCTCGTCATGCGACGCAGCCTGGAGGATGCAACACGAGAAACGGGCATCACGCGCACCGCCCTCCATGCGACGGCCGACGGCTACCCCTCGTACCTCAGGATGGGTTACAGGGCGGTCGACGAGTTTTCGCTGTACGTACCGAGCTAGCGGCGACGATCAGCCCAAGAATCGATCATGGGGCGGACGATCTCGAGCGTCTCCCGGATTTTCGGGCCGCGATCGATGAAGTCACCGAGAAAGATCGCGGTCCGCTCGGGGGGTCGGTAGACGCCCTTGCGCCGCGAGAATCCGAGTTGCCGGAGGAGCTGCTGCAGGGCGTCAGCGTGGCCGTGGATGTCGCCGATGAGGTCGTACATGGTTTGGTTCAGCGATAAGACGCAGTTGCCGACGGACCCAAGACAAACTGAAGAGCTATCGACTGCCGCTCACGTAGGGCCGCCGGGGTGCGTGCTCCAATCAACTCTTCGAGCCGCGGGAGAATCACGGGCCTAAGCCACACCTGCCCGATCTCCCTGCCATCGAGTAGGTCAGAGACTTCAATGCGGGCGGCTCTGGCAAGCGGGTCCATCGTCGGATAGAGGATGCTGCTCTGCCGAATCCCACGCAGACTGATCGCATAGACGACGAGCTGGTAGAGCATTTCCCGGGGTAGCGTGGTTTTCCAGAGGTCCCGGTACTTGGCGTCGAGGATGCAGCACGGTGATCCCTGCTTCGTCACGACGAAATCTGGCCGTGGGGCAGGAGCACGCTGCTTCCTAGGGTTGAAGGCGGGGCTGTACCGGATCATGCCCTTCAACGCCTGCTCGTCCCGTACCACGTATCCCGGCAGGTTGTCCCGCAGGAATCGCGAGACGAGCAGTTGGAAAAACGCATTCATGTCAAACATGAAGCCCGGCAGCGTCGTTTTGGCCCCGGATCCGGCAAGCATGATCCCCTTCGACTCGACCAGCAGCCGGATGATCGAGAGTGCTGGTGTGTAGGCGTGCGTGAGCCTGTTCACGGCACGTGTCACCTGATCCATCACGCGACCATCGATTCTGATTCGCGACACCTCATCTTCCATCGTGGCGGCCAGCCTCAACGATTCCCGCCGAAGCTCGACCAAGGACGTCATGGAAGATGCCAGCCGTAGCCCCGCCATTACGACCTGATTGAGAAGCGTGTCCGCAATACGTGAGTGATGCACGCAGGGAATCGTTCCTGACACGATCCCGCCGTCGAGGGCGATCCGATCTAGCTCGATTCGACCCCGAAGGACGCCAAGCCGCTCGAAAGTCCGGCGGTACCCGCGAAACAGCCCGCGGGCGATGAGTTCCTGCACCTCGCGGTTCAACTGGCTGATCAGAAGTTCTTCGATTCCCTGACGGTCCACGCGATGGGTGGCATCGTTTGGCAGCGAGAGCCTACGGAAGCCATGGGCGTACCGGACCAGGTTCAGCAACGATCTTCCGGGAATCTTGGGGAGCACCGTCACGCTCAGATCGCCCACCGCCACACGCCCAACGTGAGCAAACGCCTGCAGTTCGAGGCCGCCCCTCAGTTCCCGTATCCCGAGAACCCGTGACATCTCGAGGAGTCGGACAATCTCCCGGGTCCGTGCTGAAGAATCGAGAAACCGCCCCGCCAACGCCTCACAGTCATCAGGGCCGCAGGTCTCCCACTCCGTGAGCGTGATCGAGGTTTGGCTCGCGGTCACGGCTGCATGTCCTCGTCAGTGTCTTCCTCGGGCTGCGTGTCCTGCTCATCTTCTTCCTCGGCTGCAAGGACTTCCGTGGACGTGGCTATTTCGGGGCAAGGAGCCAAAAGCCCCTGTATAAGCGAGTCCTCCTGCCCATCTTCAAAGAGTTCGTGCCGGACTCGGGCTGCTTCCGGATCGACGATCAGCTTTCCCAAAATCTCGGACAGCGTGCCGTAGTCCTCGTAGCAGTACTCCTCGAGCAGCGGGATAATGTCGTCCCGAATGGCCCGTTTCAGAGAGCCAATGTCTTTGATCGGGCCGCCGTCGTGCATGAGATAGGAGTGCCCGATCTGCAGGTTCCTGGCATCCCGTCCGACATGCTCCCGGATTCTTGTGTTGAGGGCTTCCAGCCAGGCCCGCAGAGAAATCCCGGCGATCACCTGGTCTTTCAGCACCGTGCCGTCTGGCATGAGTTCCACGAAGCCGAATCGTCGCCGCAAGGCCGCGTCAAGGAGTGAGATCGAGCGGTCGGCGGTATTCATCGTTCCAATCAGAAAGACATTGCCGGGGACCGAGAAGGCCTCCTGGCTCACCGGGAGGATGATCCGCTTGCCCCGCTTGTCTTTCTCGAGGACCGTCAGCAGTTCACCAAAAAGTCGCGGAATGTCACCTCGATTGATCTCGTCCACGATCAGGTAGAAGTGCCGCTCAGGTGCGGCCGCTGCATCACGGCATAGCTTCTTGAAGACGCCGTCCCGCAGCATGAAAGCCAGAGACGGGTTGCCAGAGCTGCCTCCCGTGCCCGGCCGAAACCCTTCGATGAAATCCTCGTAGCCATACGCGGGATGGAAGCAGCACAGGCGTACCAATCCCGGTGTGTCGTCCGCACCGACAACGACGCGTTGCTGAGATTCGGTGAGCGACTCGAAACTCGTGGCGAAAGCAGCCAGAGAAGCGAGTTCACGGGCAGTGCGTTCCGCCCAGAAGGTTTTTCCGCCGCCTGGAGGGCCGTAGAGGATCGCCTGCCCTTTGCGGCCGAGAATCGACTGAATCCGTTCGGGGATTCCTTTCAGTCGTTGTTGCGGACTGGGAAGTCTGGGGTTCGTCGGTGGCTTCCGCTCGCCGAGTTGGATGTGATCCTCAATCGCCAGGCGATTTGACAGGTCCTTCGCCAGTTCCCGCACCGTAGAAAGCAGTCCCTCGCGGGGATTGGGCATCTGCCACTCGTCCTCCACTAGCCACTCGACCGGCCTGTGATGCGGAAAATTACTGCTCGGCTCGTACGTATAGCCCCCGGTAACTCGCCCGACCCCTAGGACACGCATTCCGTCGGCAGCCACGACCACATCGCCATCGTTGATAGCCTTCAGAAACTGGCCAATCTGGGAGGCAGTCTGCCCAATGGTTGTCGGGTGGTTGGGATAGGTTTCCGCAAGCCGTGACTTCAATTCCGCCGTGATGGTCTTGCCGTCCTGATCCGCGACTGATGAAAGGTCGCCGAGGCGGCTCCAGCCGATTGCGACGATGCTGCGTTCTCGCATCATGGGCCAGAAACTCTGACCGGTGCTGCCAGCCGTCGTACCGATCCGCCAGTAGCGGTGACGGTCGCCATGCAAGGCATTGAGCGTCGTTGTGAGGTGGTTGATAGTGAGACCGACTTCCTTGGCCGTAGCCTGAAATCGACCAGCACAGACGTACCGGCCGTCTCCGTCTGGGGGCAGTTGCAGGAGCTTTAGCAGGTGGAAACGCTGGTAAGCGGGGCTGTGGTAGTCGTCGAGTTTGCTGGGGAACAGCAGACTGAAGTACTTGTGCCCCCACGCCAGACCGCTCACGTCCGGTGCGAGTTCGTCCATCTGATCCTGGAGCTCGGCGTACTCGTCATCGGTCCCCTCGTCCGGGAATGCCTCGAGTAGCTCGACACCCTTGAGCAACTGGTCCCGATGACTGCGGGCGATGGCAATTGCCTGGTCTTTCGTGATGTCCTGTGGTTTGTTGCCTCGCTCGCTGCCTGCCTGCCAGAGTCCCGTCTCCTTGCGACGAAATAGCCGGAACTTCAGTGCACTGCCCCCGGAGATGCTCCCGAAGCTCTTCGTACCGAACTCCTCGTCGTCCTTGAACTCTAGCCAATAGACGAGGCTGTCTCGGTTGCGATGGTCGTGCATCAGCGTGAGCAGGGGATCTCCGTCCAGCGACTTCAGGACGGCTGGGCCAAACCGGTCCCGAAAAAGCTCGTACTGGCCGTCCAGCACCTCGTCCGTTTTTATCGCTCCATCTAGGAGCAACTGGCGATGACGGGCGATGATCTCAGCACGTTTGGTTTCCGCCAGCAGCCGTGTCTGTGCATCTCGTGATACTCGTTTTGCTTCACTCAACGTCTTGCCATCGGCTCGCCGCCATGATGTCCATCCGTTGGCAGTCCTGCCCAGCACGACTGCCGCTGCACCGCTTGGCGACTTGAAGACGTGGTCTCGTGCAAAGCGGAGCTGGCCGCCGACGTCCTGGAGCACGCCCTCAGCCAATAGCCGCTGATGAACCGTACTAATGTTCCTGCCAGATGGGGCAATCTCCCGTCGGGCCATCGATCCCGCCTTGACGACGAAGCCGCTCTCAGTGAAGACACCTTTGCCCGCGGCATCCGGCCCATTCAACTCGTACTCGTCATCACTCGTCACGGCTTTCCCCCTAAACAGCTGTAGTCATACCGGCCTCAACTGACCATCCTGAATCAATCTGCGGAACTGCTCTTCAACTCGTCCCGGCATGGTTTCTTCTGGAACGAGATATCGTTTGTCCCCGTACGCGGAGAATGCACGAACGCTACCCATGGTTCTCATCGAAAAAGTCGTTCGAGATTTCCTTCAACTCGTGGCTCTTGGCGGGCAGCACCCCGACGTTGGGATCGATCATCACGTCTGAAAGTTGCGGGCCGTCGATTAACACGACCTTCTTGCCTTCGATGCGATCAACGAAGTCGACGGCTTCGACAGAAAACTGTGACTGGGTCAAAATGACACCCTTTCGGGCTCGGACGAAGACCGTGCTTCCCACAAAGGCTTGAATTACCGGACGCCCGCCGGTGCCCTCCCAACGCTTCGCCTGAATGCAGACAACGTCGAGTCCCTGGATATCGAGAATCGGCATGGATTGGCACGCAGCGAGGGGCAAGTGTGAGGGCTCATAAAAGGACGGCGGATTTGGTAGCCTTATCCCCCATTAGGCCGGGTGGGTCAAGGACCTTCAGACCAACGTTGTCCATCCCGCCTGCAAAGATTTGGGGTCCTGTTGAAAAGATGCCATGACCCCTGAAAAACAAGCCCGCGTCCAGATCGACCAGCACCTGCGGGAAGCGGGCTGGGTGGTCCAGGATGCTAACGCGATCGACCTCGGTGCCGGGGTAGGGATCGCCGTGCGTGAGTTTCCCCTCGCCACGGGCTACGCCGACTACCTCCTGTACGCCGACGGCAAGGCCATCGGTGTCGTGGAGGCCAAGCCAGAGGGCTTCCCGCTTAAGGGCGTCGAGACCCAGTCGAGCAAGTACACGAACGGCCTTCCGAGGAATCTTCCCCATCATTATTTCCGGCTGCCCTTTGCCTACGAGACAACGAGCAGGGAGACCCAATTCACGAACAGGCTTGAGCTCGACGCCCGTAGTCGGGCCGTTTTCGCGTTCCACAAGCCCGAGGAACTCCTGCGTCTGGTCGGGAGGGAAAAGCAGGGACGAGAACTTCTCCGTGAAATGCCCCCCCTCGACACGGGCAAACTCTGGCGGGTGCAGATCGGGAGCATCACGAACCTGGAGAAGAGCCTTGCAGAGAACCGCCCCCGCTCGCTCATCCAGATGGCCACGGGGTCGGGTAAGACCTTCACCGCGGTCAACTTTTGCTACCGCCTGATCAAGCACGCGGGGGCCAAGCGGGTCCTCTTCCTCGTTGACCGCAACAATCTGGGTGAGCAGACGCTCAACGAGTTTCAGCAGTTCTCTAGCCCCAGCACGGGCTACAAGTTCACCGAGGAGTACGAAGTCCAGCACCTCAAGGGGAAGACGATCAGCCCTAGTTCCAAGGTCTGCATCACGACCATTCAGCGTCTCTACTCGATGCTCGCCAACAAGGAGCTCGATGATGAAAGTGAGGAAGGCTCGCTCTTTGAAACTGAGAACAGCCTCGTCAAGGAACCCATGCCTGTCGCCTACAACCCCGCTTTCCCGATCGAGATGTTCGACTACATCGTGATCGACGAGTGCCACAGGAGTATCTACAACCTGTGGCGACAGGTTCTCGAGTACTTCGATGCTTTCCTGATCGGCCTCACGGCCACTCCCACGAAGCAGACGATCGGCTTCTTCCACGAGAACCTCGTTCAGGACTATGGCCATGAGCAGGCGGTTCTCGACAAGGTGAATGTGGGCTTCGATGTCTACCGCATTGAGACCCAGATCACGAAAGACGGTGCGAAGTTGGTGCGGGAGCCAGGGGTCTTCGTGCCCCATCGCGACCGCCGAACGAAGGGGGTCAAGTACAAGGAACTGGACGACGACCTGACCTACACCGCGGGCCAGTTGGATCGGGATGTGGTCAGCAAGAACCAGATAAGGCTCGTCATCAGGACCTTCAAGGACAAACTGCCCGAGATCTTCCCTGGGCGGGAGCATGTGCCGAAGACGCTGATCTTTGCCAAGACCGACCAGCACGCGGAGGACATTGTCGAGATCGTCAGGGATGTCTTCGGCAAAGGGAACGAGTTCTGCCAGAAGATCACGAGCAAGTCGACAGGGGCCAAGCCCAAGGAACTATTGAACGAGTTCCGCAACTCCTACAACCCGCGTGTTGCCGTCACTGTGGACATGATCGCCACTGGCACTGATGTGAAGCCCCTCGAATGCCTGATCTTCATGCGGAATGTGAAGTCGTTGGGCTACTTCGAGCAGATGAAGGGGCGTGGATGCAGGGTCGTGAGTTCGGACGACCTGCAATCGGTCACCCCCGACGCCAAGGTGAAAGACCACTTTGTCATCGTGGACTGCATCGGCGTCTGCGAGGAGGAAAAGTCCACGACCAAGCCCCTGGACCGTGAGCCGGCGGTCGCGCTGGATAAGTTGCTCGACCTGGTCAGCAAGGGCGTGGTGTCCGACGACATCGCCAGCACCCTCGCTTCTCGGCTCGTCCGCCTCGACCAGCGAATCGACGACAACCAACGGGAGGTTATCCATGAGGCCTCCCAAGGAAGGACTCTTGGGCAGATGAGTACAGCCCTGCTCGAGAGCCTCGACCCAGACAAGAACCTCCAGATCGCGACGGAGAAGGCGGGCGGCGAGCCTTCCGACGAGCAGATCAAGAAAGTTGAGCTGGCTCGTATCGGGGATGCTCTCAAGACCTTCCAGAACCCGAAACTGCGGGACGCGATATTGTCTGTGCGTCGGTCCCTCGATCAGGTCATTGATGAGCAGACCCCCGATGTTCTGTTGAAGGCGGGCTTTAGCGAGGAAGCCCTTCTGAAAGCCCGCACGATGCTGACCTCGTTCAAGCAGTTCATTGAGGAGAACAAGGATGAAATAGAGGCGATCAAGATTCTCTACAGCCGTCCTTATCGGGCTGGCCTTCGCTTCAAGCACATCAAGGAACTGGCCACCAAACTGAACCAGCCCCCGTTCTATGTGGATCCCGCCCGCCCCGAGTCACTGATACGGCTCTGGCAGGCCTACGAGCTCGTGGAGCCTGCCAAGGTGAAGGGCAAGGGCGGGAAGCAGTTGGTGGATGTGGTCGCCCTGGTGAAGCACGCCTTGGATCCGTCAACGCTCCTGGCTCCCATGGGTGTGACCGTGGAGGAGCGGTATCAGGAGTGGCTTGGTGAGAAGGGGAAGGCGGGGATCACCTTCACAGCGGATCAGAAGAAATGGCTGGATGCGATCAAAGATCACATCGCCAGCAGTCTCGCTATTGAGCAGGACGACCTGGAGGAAGTTCCCTTCAACACGATTGGTGGACTCGGTCGTGCCTACGAGTTGTTTGGAGATCGCCTCGCTCCCATTCTTGATGAACTGAATATGAGGCTGGCGGTATGAGTGTGCCCGACACATGGAGCATGTGCTTGCTGGAGGATGTTGTTGAGGTTCACGACGAACTCCGCCAACCAGTAAATGCGGAAGAACGCTCCCAGCGGGTGGGTGAGTATCCGTACTACGGTGCAACGGGGCAGGTGGGCTGGATTGACGACTACCTCATGGACGGCGAGTACATCCTGCTTGGCGAGGACGGTGCTCCGTTTTTGGATCCGACGAAGCCAAAGGCGTATCGGGTTGAGGGAAAGACCTGGGTCAATAACCATGCCCATGTACTGCGGGGCATAGAAGGTCTGCTGACGAACCGTTTTTTGCTTCACGCCCTCAACTGCACGGACTACCGTGAGTTCGCCAACGGAACGACCCGTCTCAAACTGACGCAGGGGGCGATGAGGCGTATTCCTCTGTCCGTTCCTCCCCTCCCCGAACAGCACCGCATCGTTGAGAAGATTGAGGAACTCTTTAGCGATCTTGATGCGGGGGTCGCCAGCCTAGAGCGTGCCAAAGCGAATCTGAAGCGATACAGGGCTTCGGTTCTGAAGTCGGCTGTGGAGGGCAGGCTGACGGAGGAATGGCGGAAGGAGCATCCGCAGACCGAAGACGGTCCGATACTCCTGGATCGCATCCTTCGTGAACGCAGGGAGAAGTGGGAGAAGGATCAACTCGCCCAGTTCAAGAAGAAGGGCAAGGAACCGCCCAAGAACTGGCAGAGCAAGTACGAAGAGCCGGCAGCACCAGGCACGAGCGAGTTGGCTGAACTGCCTGCGGGGTGGGTGTGGGCGACGGTGGAGCAGGTGGCGAGCAACGATGACTGGGCTATCACTGATGGGCCGTTCGGATCCAACCTCAAGACTGAACACTACACATCATGTGGCCCGCTTGTGATCCGCCTTCAGAACATTGGAGACGGGTACTTCAAGCGAGACGACGCACACATTTCTGATGAGCATTTCGCTGGACTTCAAAGACACGCGGTCGTCCACAACGACATTGTGGTTGCCATGCTAGGTGAAGCCTTGCCGAGAGCATGTCTGGTGCCCGAAGAAATACCGCCTGCGATAGTGAAGGCTGATTGTGTGAAAGTTACAGTCAACGGTACTGCGTGCATCCCCGCTTTTCTGATGCGTGTACTGAACTCCCAGCCGACGCGGAGAAGATCCTCACTGCACATCGCTGGCGTGGGCCGCCCACGGATGAACCTGCAGAAACTGCGACCCCTACCCATCCCCCTGCCACCCTTTGCGGAACAAGAACAGATCGTCGCTCTCGTTGAGGAACGCCTCTCCCAGATTGATTCCGCCGAGAAGACGATCGACTCGGAACTGATCAGGGCCAAGAGGCTCCGCCAATCCATCCTGAAAACAGCCTTTGAAGGAAAACTCGTTCCCCAGAATCCCAATGACGAACCTGCGAGCGTCCTACTCGAGCGGATAACGACACGCGGGGGACAGGAGCAGCCCAAGAACACGACGAAGGCGAGGAAATACGCGGCCCTTCGGCTGAAGGGGGGCAGGGCATGAGCCAATACCTTCGTGTTTTTGACGAGAACGGGCGACCCTCGGGTCAATGGGGCCGCTTCGACAGGCTGCTCGAAGACCTATTGGAGCACAAAAGGGAACTCAAGGCAGGCACGGGTGGGTTCGGTTCCTTCGCTCAGGTTGTGAAGTGGGAGCAACTGATAGGTGGCGTGCTGTGCGTTCAGTTGCCAGACCGAGATCTTCTAAACTCGTTTGATACTACGCGCATATGTATGAGTGCTTTGGAAAAGTGTGCCAGTAGTGGTGAGTCGGATGTTGTGAAAGCACGCCGAATGTTTGTGAGGGCGTGCGAGGTCGACGTAGCCACGCTGATCACCAAGGGCGACAGGGCGTTCACAATCCACTCCTCTCTTTCACTGCCATTGTCGGCGACGGGGGAGTTCGTCTATCAGGGTGCAGTCGTGAGATGTGCCACGTCGCCACCTGTGCTGCCACCGATCATGAATGACGTAGCAAACGCGGAACTGACGGAGATGTGGCGTCGCTGCAAATACCTTCCGACGCAAGTAAGCGTCGCAGCCCTTACCGCAAGCGACGCGGTTCGCAGGGGTGTGCGACTGTTAAACCTGATGCGAGCCTTGCTCTCGCTCCGGTACGGCATCGGAAGAGAGTCTATACAACTGCATGGCAGACGGGACGCCCCGTTGGCTATGGTGCATCTCGGGCCACTCCATCTGGTGGCCGAAGGAGGGAGTGCAGCCTGCATAGATGACGCTTGGGATGAAGAACTCTATACGAAGGATTGGAAACCCTTTCCGGCAGCCACAGACTGGGATGAAACGGCCGTCGAGTTGAAGTCGCTCCTAGGCCGAGTCTCTGCGTTGCCATACAGGCTACAGATGGAAGATCTGTTGTGTAGGTACGTGTCTGCCCTGGACGAGACGAGATGGCCTGTGACCCTGCTGCAACTATGGAGTGTTGTGGAGAAAATTACAGACACGATCGGACGCAACCAAAAACAGTTGGCTTCGCGAGCATCACGTGTGTTCTCGGATGGGGCTTTGGCTCGCGATGTGATTGAGGCTGTCCGCTGCACAAGGAACAGGCTTGTTCACGCCGGGCATGCAAGGCCGTTGAATGAGCGGTGGGCGAGCGAAGTCAAGCGGACGGTAGAGGCACACTTGCATCACTTGTTGTTCAACACCTTTGGAGTAGACAGCACCGATGAGTATTCCGCTCTTTTGGCGATGCCCCGGGCAACAGCAGTGCTGTGCCGTGAGATAGCCCTTCGGCAAGCCATGATGAAGTTTGAGGATGAAGCCAAATGACCACCAACCAATCCCAACAGATCGTCGCCAAGGCATGGAACTTCGCCCATGTCCTTCGTGACGACGGCTTGTCCTACATGGCGTACACGGAGCAGATCACCTTTCTGCTCTTCCTGAAGATGGCGGACGAGGTCACCAAGCCTCCCTACAACAAGCCCAACATCGTCCCAGCCAAATACAACTGGGAGAGCCTGCTTAAGCGGGAGGGTGCGGAACTGGAGACCCACTACCGTCACTGCTTGGAGGAACTCGGCAAACAGCCTGGGATGCTCGGGGAGATCTTCAAGAAGGCTCGGCCCGAGATCCAGAACCCCGCAACCCTCCGCAGACTCATCGTTGACCTCATTGATGCCGAGAAGTGGTCGTCAATGGACGCCGACATCAAGGGCGACATCTACGAAGGCCTGCTCGCGAAATCAGCCCAGGAGAGTCCGAAGGGTGCGGGCCAATACTTCACCCCGCGTGAACTCATCAAGGCCATCGTGGACTGCGTTCAGCCGACCATAGACGACACGGTCTGCGACCCCGCCTGTGGCACTGGTGGCTTTCTTCTCTCCGCCTACGACTATGTGGTGAAGCACCAGGGGGCGAACCTGGACAAGGATCAGAAGAAGCACCTACGGACGGGCTTTGTTCATGGCGGGGAGATCGTGCCGAATACGGCTCGGCTCTGCATCATGAACCTTTACCTCCACGGGGTGAACGCTGAACCATGCCCGATTGAATCAGGCGTGGACAGCCTCGCTAGTGATCCAGGGGATCGCTACAGCGTGATCCTCACCAATCCGCCCTTCGGCAAGAAGAGTTCCATCAGCATCGTCAACGAAGAGGGTGAACTGGAGAAGGACGAGCACGCCTACGAGCGGCAGGACTTTTGGACGAGCACGAAAAACAAGCAACTCAACTTCGTCCAGCACATCAAGACGCTCCTCAAGGTGAACGGCCGATGTGCCGTGGTCGTCCCCGACAATGTTCTCTTTGAGGGTGGTGCTGGGGAGACGATCCGCAGGAACCTGCTCCGCCAGTTCGACTGCCACACGCTCCTACGGCTCCCTACGGGCATCTTCTACGCCCAAGGCGTGAAGGCGAATGTCCTTTTCTTTGATGGGAAGCCCGCCCAGGAGAAGCCGTGGACGCGGAAACTCTGGGTCTATGACCTTCGCACGAATATGCACTTGACCCAGAAGACAAACCCGCTGAAGCGGTCGGATCTGGACGAGTACGTGGAGTGCTACAAGCCAGGCCAGACAAACAAGCGGAAGGAGACCTGGAGCGAGAAGAATCCCGAGGGTCGGTGGCGGGTCTACGACTACGACGACCTCATCAAGCGAGACAAGGTTTCTTTGGACATCTTCTGGCTGAAGGATAAGAGCCTGGAGGACAGCGAAGACCTGCCCCCGCCTGATGAACTCGCCCAAGAGATCGCTGATGATCTTCAGGCTGCATGGGAGCAGTTCGCCTCAATTGCAGAGAAGGTGAAGGGGTAGAAATGGAGGATCAGCCCGTTGCATGGTGGGTGAAGCATGAGGGACGCTCAGAAGGGCCCTGCACGCCCGACCAACTTCGTCGGTCTGCCCGCCGCGGCCTGATTAAGCCGAGCACCTTACTCTGGCGTGAGGGACTGGCCAGCCCAGAGGAAGCGGGGCGATTTAAAGGACTTTTCGCACCGCTTTCGCTCCCGCAGATCCACAATGTCCTCCTTAAGGAGTGTTGCGAACTCTTTCCTGAAGTGGAGACGGGGCTGCTCTACATCGGCATAGCACAGCCGAAGCCCGAAGTGCATGGGCGGCGTGCCCTGCGACTCGACCTTGGGATCATCACGACCGCGTTTTTCCCCAGCCTGTTGGAGGAACATCCATCGACCCCAAACGAAAGCGTTGTTGGGTTTGTTGGAGCAGTCATGGATGCCGTGGAGTGCCCCCATGAGGCTCTCACGACTGTCTGTCGCACGAGGGGAGAGCTTGCGAGCCAACTCAAGAGACTGCGTGAGTCGACGGGAGGTGTCTGGGACTTGTCGGGACACTCCATTGCAATGGAGATCTTGCGGACACATGACGCACATGCTGCGACGAGATACGCATCCGTATTGCGGCCGCTGCTGGCTAAATATGCGGAATGCTGTAGGGAGCTTGTAGATGCAGGCCGCGTGCAGGAGATACCCGCAGCAGAGACAATACTTCAGTGGCTTGAGAGGCCGAAGCCCGCGTTTGTACTTAACGAATCAGACAGTCTATCTCCAAGTGAGTATCAGCACTTCTACGAAACCTTCACTCGCTCAATGACGGAATGCCTTGCTATCGCGGGGGTGATTGCTTTTCCGAACGAGGACACTCAGCAGACTTCATCTGAAAGTGCTGTCTCATTGATGGTGATGCGAGATCTTGGGCTTATAGCAAACGCAGTTGCACTTGCGGACGGGGCAATGAGCGGACGGGAAGCAGCTGTACTCGTTGACTGCTTGGGAGCGATCATGAGTGGGCCGCAGGAATGGACATGGTTTGCCAGACCACCCGTACCTCTTGCGACTGTGGAACTCGCACATGATGTGATCACAGTTGCAAGCAAGCGAACTTTCAGCGGGCAGTTCCCTTTTTCGATGGACTGTCCTTCGGGAATCACGAAGGGGCTCGCCGTGCTGGACTTTCGTGACGGAACCAGTACGGCTGTGAAGTACGCGAGTCAGATGGTGATATTTGCCAATGTGCTTGCGAGAGCAGATGGCTCCGTCAAGGCGGTCGAGAAACACGGAATCGCACAGGTGGAAGAATGGCTGACAGCATCGCGGGAGTCGGCAGCACGAGAGATCGCCACTCCAGCAGGCGCTAGTGTACTGCGGCTAAATACTCATCTTGATGCGAGACGGCCGTTCGACGACCTCCTCGCCGACCTCCGTGCCCTGACAGGCCTCGCCACGGTCAAGAACGAAGTAGATGACTTGGTAGCCTTCCTCCAGGTACAGGGCATCAGGAAAGATCGGGGCATGGCACCTTCGGCAGTCAGCCGCCACCTCGTCTTTTACGGCAACCCAGGGACTGGCAAGACCGTCGTCGCCCGCCTTCTCTCTAGGATCTACGCCAGCCTGGGATTCCTGTCGAAGGGGCACATGGTGGAAACGGAGCGTTCGGGGCTTGTAGCAGGCTTCGTAGGCCAGACCGCGATCAAAACACGCGAGGTCTGCGACAAGGCTCGCGGAGGCGTCCTCTTTATCGACGAGGCCTACACGCTGGTTGGCAAAGATCAGGATTTTGGGCAGGAGGCCATCGATACTCTCCTGAAGTTCATGGAAGACAACAGGGACGATCTGGTCGTGGTCGTGGCGGGCTATCCCGACAAGATGGCTGGGTTCCTCAACTCGAACCCTGGCATCCGCTCCCGCTTCACCCGCTGCATGAACTTCCAGGACTACAGCCCCGAGGAACTTTCCAGCATCTTCGCAGCCTTCTGCAAAGAGGGCGGTTTCACCCTGTCCGACGGTGCGTCCGCGAAGGCCAAGGGCATCTTCGAGGAGCAGTACCTCCAGCGGGACGAGACCTTCGGCAATGCCCGCTTCGCCCGAAATCTTTTCGAGCAGTGCCTGGTGCGTCACGCCCGCAGGATCACCAAGGCGGACAACATCACCGATGGGATGCTGACGACGCTGGAAGAGGACGATGTGGAGTGGGTGGGCTAGAACGCGACAAAAGCAGCCCACTCACAGTTGCTTTTCGCGGTACTTGTTTTCTCGTCGTTCTTCGTCTTGCTGCTCATCTGCCACCACCTTCAGAGGCGTAGCCCCGGCGGCCACTGCCTTGACCACTCGAATTTCACCGCCCCGACCTGCTACGTACTTCTGAAGCAGGTCGAACTCGCTGCACCACTTCTCCTCAGTCTGCTTGTCGGCATGTGGATCCCGGGCCGAACCTTGAACGGCAACCATACGGGCCTGGAGCCGGCCTCCCTCGAGGGTACCGGCTAGTTCAAGGGCCACTCCCGGCTTGGCTGCGTGTCTGACGACAAGCTGGCTTTTGTCTGCCCACTGAGTAGCCATTCCCTCTCGCACCTCGTAACCGAGTTCCTTGAGGCCCTCTAGGATGGCTGCTCGACTGGCCTGGGCGGCCCGGTGCTTAATCCGCTGCTGCCGTAGGGCTTTTGCCCGATCTAGCTGGGAGCGAGCGGAATCTGTGTCTCCACGCTTCAGGTTGGCTTCGGCGGTGGTCAGTTCATTGCTGCAGGCGTCCCAGTCCTGCGTCGCTTTGGCGGCAGAGATCTCGAGAGCGACTTCCCGTTCAAGTGCGTGCAGCTTCTGGGCTCGTGCGACAGTCGGGACTAGCTCTACCTCTAGCGACGTGAGCAGCAGGTCAGTCTGCCGGTTGTTTCCGACGGCCTCGGGCTCGCTTGCCAAAGCCAGCCGTGAGCGAAACGCCGCAGCGGCCTCGACTTGGCCAAAGCCCGCCAGAACGTCTATCTGTGATGCGATACGTGTGACCCGTGGATCGCGTAGAGCCTCCTCGGCAGTCCCTATGGCGTCAGCCGCAGACATCGACTCGCCAGTAGCACCCAAGAGCCTCGCAAGCTCCTGCTGTTGTGCGGATATTGTCGCGTCGTCTTGTGCGTAAAGTTCAGCGGCAGCACGCGAAAGGACCCGCGTCACGACTTCCGGTGAGAGACTGCGGCCTGCTGCGGCGTCGGAGAGTATCTGGACACACTCAGCCGGAAGTTCAATCGGCATCTCACGGGCCCGGGCCAGAATTGCCTGGGCACTGAACCGTAGTGACTGCTGCTGCCGGTGCTTGCTCGCAGTCTCAGAGGCGTGTGTCGTTAGGTGCTGCTGCACACTGGTTTCTATGGCCGTCCGCAATGCCGCTGCGGACTTCTGCAGATCAACGAAACTGCCGTCAGCTAGCATGCCGTGCAGCACATCCCGCTTGGCCTTCAGTTGTGCCAGATCCGCGGGGGCAGAAATCATGTTTCGGTCCATGATCCTCTGCCAGTCCGCGAGGGCGGTGTCTACCTCGGCAAGGGCCACCCTGCAGGTGTCGATGACCTGCTGCAGCGGGACTACGTCAATGACTTTTGGGCCACTCATGAATTCGTGTTCTCCGTCTACGGTGTATTGCTGGACGAGTCACTCAAGGCTTCGACGATCACCGTACGAAGCCGTCTCTGTTCCGACTCGCGATCGTGGTACCATGCGTATGGCGATACACGATGAACAACGCGGTATGCCCGTTCGAGTACGTCTGGCCTCCATATTTCTCGAGCCCGTGCTCGCTGAGTGAGCCTGTGGCGGGGCGGGTCACACTCAATCCCGACACCAAAAGAGCCGGTTGCAGGGTCGGTGATGGAGAAGTTCACGCCTAGAATCGGGTCATGGCTGGTGTTCACGGGCTCATACCCGAGAGACCGGATAAACCCCGCCACCGAAGCCAGAAACCCGTCGCTCTGACCGGTAGTCGATTCGCTCGCTTTCCCGGCCGTGACCAGCCTCCCTGTGAGCGAGCGGGCTTCTTCAAGCGATCCCCCTGACAAAAGCCAGGCGTACTGCAGATACGCTTGAAGATAATCGCGGGGTTTTTCCGGTTTGCGACGAGTCCGGAGCATGTCCGACACCTCGTCGATGGGCATGGAACTCACGATCACCACTTTGCGTCGGGCTCTCGTCACCGCAACATTGAGCCGGCGCTCGCCGCCTTTGTGGCCGAGGGCACCGAAATTGCGGCGGAATACCCCTTTCTCAGATGGGCCAAACGTCGTGGAGAAAAGAATCAGATCCCGCTCGTCGCCCTGGACATTCTCGACATTCTTCACGAAGAACGACATGTCTTCGCCGCGATCGGAACGTGCCTGCTCCCGGGCATACACGATCCGGAAAGCTTCATCAGCTTCGGCACGATCCTCCAGGCACTCCTCAATCAGTTCCGCCTGCCGGAGATTGAAAGTCACGACGCCGACAGAAGGTGGACCGCCGCTTCCTTCGAGCCAGAGAGCAGCAAGGAAGTCAACGACTCTCTCGGCCTCATCTTGATTGGTCTGCTTTGTATAGACGCCCGCTACGTTCAGGTACTCGATGGGCTTTGCGGTGCGAACTGCCTCATCGGGATGACGTACCGGGACACCGAGCTCGTTCTGATAAAAAGCAGCATTGGAATACGCGATGAGTTCGCGGTATTCCGACCGATAGTGCACCTGCAGCGTCGCCCGCTTGAGGACCGCATCGCCCAGGTGCAGGAGATCCGGACAGTCCTTGATCTCGCGTCGGTTCCAGGCCTGCTCAAATGCCTGCCGTTCTTCGTCCGATGCGGTCTCGTCAGGCATATCTCCGTCGAGGACGTCACCTTCATCGGTCTCGATTCGCCCTCCAAAAAAGGTGGAGGGGGGCATCTGTTTGTCGTCACCGCTCACGACAGCAGAACGAGCTCTATAGAGACAGGGCAGGGCGTATTCGACCGGCATTTGCGAGGCTTCGTCGAAAATCACTAGGTCGAATAATCCCTTGTCCAGCGGGAGCAACTGACTTGCCACGTCAGGCGTTGTGAGCCAGACAGGCCGAAGAGACAGAAGTCCCAAATCCAGTCCGCGTCCGAAAAACTCCCTCAGCCGGATCGCCCGTGGCCCGACAAGGCGAGTGATGTCGGTCCAGGGTCCTCGGTTCTGGATGTGCTGGGTCGGCATGTCCTGCGATAGCCGTTGTCTGTTGACGGCACGTAACCGGATGTCCAGTTTGCGGAGACGATCGACTTTGGCACCCAGTTCAGTTCCCTCGGCGAGCAGACAGGGCTCTTGGGCTTCGAGGCGGTTCTTCCACCCCAGCAACGCCTCCCGTCGAATCACCTGGCGAACCAGGTCGCCGACAGTCCTGTCTCCAGTGTCAGATGCAGCTGTGCGGAGTGTTTCGCGGTACTTGGCGAGCACCGCGAAGCACTTCACTGCAGACTCGGGTAGCGTCGCCACCCTGCCACGAAACAACTGGTAGGCTCGCAGCGTCGGCAAAGCCCGCACAATCCCAGCCACCATCTGTTTCGTTTCGTCGTTTCGGCGAATGGCTTGCGTGGCTGAATCTATCCACTCTGGCCGCATGTAGCCCGCTAGGTCCCCGAGAGCACGCAGCGACCCCCGGACCACCCGGCCATGCTCTGCTGCGGTTGCAAAGCCGGAAAGAAGTGCCTGTAGTGGTTCGGCACCTCGCAGTGCAAGTGCCGAAGTGAGGTGGCTACCCAGAGGGCAAGTCTGCATGCTCTCATGGAGCCGCTTAGCCCTCGACAGAATCTCCAACACCGCGTGGCCGTCGTGGGATGCGGTTGCAGCCAGAGCGTGAAGCACCGCGTACTGCTTCTCCAGGGCTTGCTTTGTGCCCTCGAGAGCGGCGTTGCGAATGGCTCGTTGCACTTCGTGCGGAAGGTCGCCGCTGGGCAACGCCTCGAGAACAGGGCGACTTACAGCTAGCCGGGCAAATACCTCGCCAACGTTTGGCTCACATGTAGCGAGTGCATGGCGGAAGTGCTGGTACGCTGCGATTGTTGGGGCTGCATCGACAATAGGGCTGAGAGCGGCGTCGTTTGAGTCTCCCGTGAATACAGCGTTTCTACGGGCGGTAACCCATTCCGCACGGAACCACGGCTCGAGGTTCTGCAAGGCTGAAAACGAGGCTTGTTGGGCGTGATGGATCTCGACCCCGGCACGTATTCCGCTCACCGTGCGAGAGACACTCGCTGGTTCGCCTGAGGTGACGGCTGCTTTGAGATCCTGTGGTTCCGGGCAACGGGCAAGATGTTGGGCAAGGTCTCTGACGGCCTTCAAGGCTGCGATCGTTTGGCCGAGTTGCTCCGGGAAAACAGCCCATACGTCTCGCAGGCACGGAACAGCCTGCCCGATAGACTTCTTTTTCTCCTCCAGCCATGTGCAAACGATGAGCCGATGGACACAAGCGGCAACAGCCTCTTGCGGTACGGCCCGCAACGCTGTCTGTACTTCTGCAAGAGACTCGAATACGTTCCGCGGCAGCTCTGCACCGGGAGTCTGAAGCACTGCACGCAGATCCTGGTACGCATGCAGCATGGGAAGAGCATCTGTTATCGGTCGCAAGTCATCGAGGAACGTTCGCCCCTCGAAGCGTGCCTGCTGACAGGCCCTGAGAAACTCTCGTTGAAACCACGGCTCACAGGCAAGTAACGCGGCCTGGACTCGCTGCGTTGCCCTCGCGTACGCCACGGCGGACTGGAACGCGTCGAGAGTCTCACGAAGACTCTTCGCTGAGCCGCTTGAGAGGCTCGCATGCAATTCCCCGCCGGCCGGACACGTCAGAACGGCCTCGCTGAGATCACGGCCACCCAACAGGGTCTCGAGGGCTTCTTGCTGTTGGGCCTGCGTGCGGCACTCCCCGAGGCTCTGGAGCAGGCTGCTGTGGGCGGCAAGCACACGCCGCTGTTCTGCACACCATGCCGCCGTCACAAGAGCACTAATCCGAGCAGCGGTGTCTGTGCTCGCACTCGAAGAGTTCCCGAGTATTGCGTCCAAAACAGGCAAACACTCCGCAACACTGGCATGTGATTGCCTGAGCCTCATCCGGACCCGTTGAAAAGCCTCCAACTCCGAAAACGCTGCCTGGATCCCGCGTAGATCGCCGGTTGTATCGTTGCCCTGCTCGATGTCCCTTTTGCGACCCAGAACCCATTCAGGACTGAACCAGCGCTCGCAGGTGGCTAGAGCGTCTTGCGAAATGCCGGCTGCCTGTGCCTGAACAACCGCAACGCGTTGGTCATGCAGGACACCCTGTACCCGAGCGCCGTTGCCTGACTCGATGGCGTCCGAAATGAGTTGTGGGTCAGGACAGGCGTTAAGAGACTGGCAAATACGCCGGGTCGCTTTGATTGCTTTCAGTCTGGCTTGGACCTGGGCTTTGTCTGGCTCGCCTGACCACCCAAGTCTTGAGTCCATGGATTCCAGACGCCGCTTTCGGGCGAGAACCCGATGATGGCGAAACACGAGTTGCATGTAGCTGCTCCGGTCGTGCGGAGCACAGCGGCGAATCGTGTCCTGTATTGTGCTTAGTGCCCCGAGGGCTCGGAGCGTCAGTTGCTCGTAGCCCTCAACCTGTTTTCTGAATGCCTGTACTTTGTCGAGTGTGGCGATCGCCTCGACGAGCCGGCCAAGGGCAAGTGCGTCGTTGTCGGGCGGGCCGGTGCCTTCAATGCTGGCTCTACGGTCGGCGAGCCACGATGGGGCCATGTACGGTGTGACGACGTGCAAAGCCGCAAGGCTTGCCACCTTGGCCTCATGAGCGGAGGCCGCATCCTGCACGACCTCCACCAGGCGGCGTAAGGCGGCGGGAGTGGCTTTCTCAAGCATTCGCTGTCTAGGGAACACCGCAGGACACCGGGTGACGGCTGCTCGCACGCGATGGGCAGCCTGCAGAAGCTCCATCTGGCTTTTGAGGTGCCCATCGAGTTGCTCCCATAGTCGCGGCGGGGTGGGCAAACCTGTACCGGCCAAAACCTCTGCTGCTTGCCGGTAGATGTCCTGAACGGCTCGGGCGGCCGCGATGGTCTTGGACCACTCGTCAATCGACAGGCTTGGACTGGGCGAGGGCAGTGCCTTAACCCATTGCGTCCAGGTTGTGTTCGCCTTCCTATACCGTGGGCTGAGGAAGCTGAGAATGCTCTTTCGGCGTAGTACCCCAACAGTTTCTTCCAATTGCTCCAGGTACTCGGGCGACGTCTCGCAGAGTTGGTCTAGGGCTGGTTGGCTGCACGGATGCAACTGCTGTGCCGCGATCTCGGTGCGGAGCTTCTGGAGAGAACTGAAGAGCAGTTCGGCTGGACTTTTGCCACCCGGTCCGCGGTCATACTGGGAATGCATGACCGCCAGAAATGCTGCGAGTTCCGCCGATACAGAGGCAAGAGTCGAGCCGTGTTGGGCGATCCAACTGCGGGCATTAGCAGTGTCGGCGACGCTTACTCCTGGCGGGACCCGATTGGAGAGAGCAAGGCGGGAATGTTCAGACGCTGCCAACTGGCTCAGGCCATCACGTAGCCGTTGGGTGTGAGACGCATCCCGGGGGAAGCCTGCGAGGGATTCGAGCAGGACCGGGTCGACTGCCGAGTCCAGCCACACGCCCGTTGCCGACATACACTCCCGCTCAACATGCGAAGCGAGCGTGTCGGGCACCGAATACAGCAAGGTTTCGAGAGCCGGAACATAAGGTACCGGCTCGGAACTGGCGGAGTGAAACTTGGCCAGTAGATCTAGGAGTTTTTCATACCTGTCCAGAAGATCGCCCTGCCGTGACAGGTGCAGCAGGCAACTGGTCACTTCAGGTTGGGCTGCGATGGCGTCGACGATGTCTCGCTCTGCCGAGTCAAGCCAAGCAGCCAGCGACCCATAGTCGCGTAAGTTCCGGGCCATCTGGCTTGGTTGGCCCAAAGCCGCTCGAGCCACCTCTGCCGAGAGCAGGCATTCGAAGTCCTGCAGAAATTGTTCGCGGGTATGTTGGTCGCATCCGAACTGTGAAAGTACCCGCAGGCTGCTGTTCTCGAGGTTGGCTGAACGCCAGGCCGGCAGGAGTTCCGTACACTCTTCACCCACGGCGGCCAACTCCCCGTCGGACAAGGAGCCGACCAAGGCTTGCAGGCGGGCTAGGGCCTGTTCGTCGGCAATATCGACGGGGCCAGCGGCCAAGGAATTCCGCAACAACCGAATGTAGGCCGAGACAAGTGCTGGTGACTCAAATGACGACAGTCGTGACGCGACCTCTGCAAGCCGTGGCTCGCTGATGGAGCTTAGAGTCGCCTGATAGCGCTCAAGCCAAGCTGCAAGTGGCTCCGCATCATGAAGCCTCAATGCAAGCGGAATCGGTGTGCCTAATGCCGTTCGGGCCTCTTCTGCGGTCACCAGGGCATTAAAGTCTCTCCTGAATGCATCGAGTGTGTGCCGAGCGGTGCCGAACGTTGCTAGGGCTCTGAGTGGAGTCTCCTCGTACTGACACTCAAGCCAGACACCCACCTGCTGGGACACCGCGTCAGCCAACTGCTCAACAGTGCTTTCGTCAAGCGGACCGATCAGTCCTCGCAGGGATGATGAAGGTTCTACGGAGACGAGGCCAGGGCCACGAATAGCGACAATCCGATCAAGGACGTCGATGTACCGCGATCCGAAACGGTCAGGCTGAAATGCGGCTCCAAAGCGAGCGAAAGAAGCTAATAGCGTTTCAGTGAGGGAGGAAAACCTCGCTTCATGGTCGGCGAGCCATACGGACATCGCCTCCGGGTCTGCTGTCGGGATCGTGAACGCATTTTTCGCGATCGTCGAAAGGCGGCTCTGTTCGTGGGCCGCAAAGCTTAGAAGTGCCGCCTGAACTGCTTCCGATTCACCCACCTGACCAGGCAAGTCGTTCATGACCTGCAGCGGGCTGTTTTCAAAGTGTGCGGCCAGCCAGACCTGAGCGTGTTGGCCGCACCGTTGTGCAAGACTTTCCACCTGCTCCGAAGAAAGCGAAGCAAGCGGCTCCGTCAGCCCCTCTACGGACAAAGGCTTGCGTATGTTGCCGGTCTGTAAGGAAACCAACGCCTCGATCAGGCTGGCGTAACGGTTCCCGGGGCCCCCGTCCTGAAACAACTGTTGTAGCGGGGCAGTCGCCGTGATCTGGCTGGTAGTCAGCCCATCAAGAAAACTTCGATAGGTCCGTAGCCACTCGCCCAGTGACTCCGGCGGCATGCTCGGCAGAGACGGGTGTGTTTGTGCGGGCAGTGAGCTCCGTAGAACCTCGGCAGACTCGAAATCCTCGATTGCTGCCTGAAACTCAGAGATCGTGGCATTGTCGTGAGGAAACTGAAGAGTAGCCGACAGCGGACTGTTGTCGTACTCGGCCTCAAGCCATTGTTCAGCAACACCACGGCACGCTTCCTCCAGTTCGGCCACAGCCGCATCGGTTTGTGTGGAAAGCAGGCGGCGGAGTCTCGCTGCATCGATAGTTTCACGGGCACCGTCTTCTTCGAGAGCTATCAGGTCAGCAAGGATCTGGCGGTAAGACTTGCCTGATATCTCATCGACGCGAGCTGAGGCGTGGTACTGATTGTCAATCTCCGTCTCAAGCTTCTCGATCTGGGAGGCGAGAGTAGCTGCTTCCCGCTCGAGATGTCGGGCCTCGTCTGGATTTGCCTGAGCCAGTGTCTCAAGCTGCTCGCGTATCGCACGAAGCAGGGGCTGACGGTCTCTTGTGACGTCTGTGACCATCGCCAGACGGGCTTCGAGGCCCTCGGCAACTAGGCGTTTTCTGACAACTTCAAGGGCTGGAAGTTTCTGGCACACGATCAGGACGCTTTTACGGCGGCCGATGCAGTCGGCGACGAGGTTTACGATCGTCTGGCTCTTGCCCGTCCCAGGCGGACCCTGAATCAGCAAGCCTGGTGCGGAACGGGCTCGTGCGATGGCCTCTTCCTGCGACGGGTCGCTGTGCGTGATGAGAAAGCGTTCGGAGATCGGGATATGCGGGCAACTGTTCTCGGACGGGCCGGTGGCTTGCGAACTGATTTCCCCGACGCGAAGCATCGGCTCAAGAGCGGAGTTCTCAGGCGGACGCTGCTTCAGTTGCCGCAGGTCTTCGACAAGAGACTGGCCCATGAACTCCATGTGGAACAGAACTGCACTGCAAATGCAGCGTTCCTCTCCGGCGGCGATGCCACTGAGATCCCGCGGGAGCGGCTGCAGCGTGCGGCTTGCCGGGGCGGCCCGCACACCAAAGGCATCCATGATGTCCGCAAGCCTGACGGCGGAACGACTCAGGATATCGTTGGCGATGGCCTGCCAGTGCTTCGCCCCCTCGATCCCAAACATGCCGGTGAATGCTGGGTTCAGCAGCACTTCTCGCCCCTCGCTGTCGAAGGCCAGCGAGAAGTCCATGCGGCTCCCAACTTGCCCGGCTACTTTGACGGGCCACAGCAGGATGGGTGCGAGTCTCGGGGCTGACTTTTCCGCATGATCCCTTCGGAGCAGGAATGGAAAACCGATGTACGTGCCGTTGATTCCCGTATCCCGCTCGTACTGCCGCGTCCGATTCAGCAGGTTCCGCATGCGTCTTTCCGGGCCTTCCGGGTCCTGGAACACATCTGCGTCGAGACGGAAGGTGCGATCGGTCCGCTGAAGAAACTGTTCGACCAGGGTTGCCGCGGCATCGCCGTCAAGTGCAAGCTCCGTCATGTCGATGCGGGGTGTCGTCTTGGCGATCGTCATTCGGACGAGTTGCCCCCGCAAAATCGCTCCGGAAATCTTTTTCTCGAAGAATTCCAGGACTGACGAGATGTATTCCTGATGTGGTGGTTTCGCCCATTGCTCTGCAGGTATTCCCAGCAAAATCAGGATGTTCTCGATCCCGATGCGTCGCTCCAGACGAAACTGATCTGCCCATGCATCGCAGCGTTCCACACCACACCGTGCGAAGCCACCGATTCGTTCATCGAGCAGCCCGTAGAGTTCACCTCGGGGATGAGCAAGGCTGCTCCGCATGTCCTCCGGCAAAGGCGATGCAAGGCCATACTGTTCCGCAAGATGCTCAGTAGCCTGGATAATCTCGTCGCACGAACGAAACTGATCGATGCCTGCTGCAAGCAGCAGGATCAGGTCTTCATCAGAGCAATGCTTTCGGGAGAGAATCGTTGCCAGGCTTGAATGCGATGCGTCCGGGAAATCCAGGCGACGTGCGTCCCACGCGGCGGTGAGTTTCGCCCGGGAAGTTGAAAGGGCCAGCACCTGAAAGGCCTCGGTGGCGAGGGTGATTTCCTGGGCCGCGGCTCGAGTCCGAATGGCTTCAGCTCGTCGGGCAAGACGTTGGAGCCAGTTGTCCGTCTGCAGCCCGTATTGGTGCAGGAGTTCCGGGATCGGTCCCGAAATTAAATCGTAGCCAGCGGCTGGGTTGTTCAGCAGCCAGGCGGGATTGACGATCGCCTCCTCAAAAATCAGGGGAAGCGTCGGGTTCAGCATCTGGAGGGCGACCCCGAGTCGGAAGCCAACGGCGGGTTCAATCCGCTGCCCCAGATCTCGGAGGCTCGAGATCGTACGGCCGTCGAGGTTCAGATCCTCAGCCCAGGTGGCTAATCGGCCGTGGGCCAGAAGGTCGCAGGCTTCGCTCCAATGCAAGGCCCGTGCGGCGTCGACTGCAAAACGGCGCACGTCTGTGTAGTTCTTGCCCCCGAAGAAAATCGCGGGATCGTTCTCTGAAACAGAGCTCCCCCGCTGACGCTCCTGTACCGTCGGCGACTCTCCATCGAGCCAGGCACGCACTTCCTTCCACTGCCACCTTTTGGAGCGATCGAGAGTGAGCAGCCCCTGCAGCAGTAGGTCGAGACGAGGATCAAGCCCCGGTGGAATCTGGGCACCATTGGCGTTGACATCAATCAGAAACAGCTGGTCATTGATCCCCGCGAAGCACTCTCCACGGGTCACTATCCCCAGCACGATCATGCCGAGGCTCCACCAGTCGGAAGCGGAGGCCACACCCCCCATGACGGCCTCGGGAGCTGTATAGCGAGTGACCTCCAGTGGGGACTCCACGTCCAGATCGAGCTCAGAGAGCCTGCCTGACTCAAAGCCCGAGATAACAAGGTCAAGAGGCTCTCTGGCACGGACAAGAATCTTGTCTGGGCTAAGAGCACGGTGCCGTAAGCCCACCTCCATGAAAGCGGCGAGAGCCTTTGCTGTTTCGGCTACCAGGGAAAGAATCGTAGCCGTGTCGCCCGCGTCTAACTGCAATGTTGCGAGACTGCCACCATGTATCTCTTCGGTGACCTCATACACTTGGCCCTCCCAGCGACCAAAGTCCAGCAGAGCTGCTATGTGATCGGCAGAAACTCGCCGCTGCAAAGCCTCGTAGACGGTAGGGTCGGGTTCCGATCCCGGGCTGTACAGTGTCAACACGCCCTGGCGGTCATCTAAAACATGGCGAACGCGGTGGCGGGTTCGCACGACCCCTTTGGCTGGTAGGTCCGCCAAGACGCTCCATCCAGCGATCACACGAGTCGGCGGGGATGGATCAATGACGCAGTTGCAAGTACGACACAGCAGGTCCCCCTCACTGATCTCGTGCCCGTTCGGGCACGTGAGCTGCCGCGGCTTGGCTATTTCGCCGTCGCCAATCGGAGGGTGGTCTTGATGGATGTCTTCACCGGTGAGATCCCAGCCGCAGAGGATGCCGTTTGGCTCGTTGGCACAGACAAACTCATCAACGCCGCGGGTGCTTCCGCACTTCGGGCAACGACGGTATGGGTTCAGCGTGCTCATCGGATGAGGTGCTCAGTCGTACGGCTGGCGATTCCCTGGGCTGCCAGCAGCTTCTGGAGCCTCTCCAGATCGCCGCGGCGAGGGATTCCGGCCATCCACGCGGTACCATCTCCGTCGACCATGACGTCTAGGCGGTCATCTCGACCGTCTCGCGGCCGCTGAAACTCACCAAACCGCAGACGCCCTAGGTCCGAGAGCGTATGGAGCGTCTGGTTGTCGCTGCCCATCAGTGGCTTTGTCTGGGGGGCGGACAGGTCAAAGGGTTCAGAAATCACGGCGTCCACGAGGCCCTGCCAGTTGGTGAGCCAGGGCATGAGCGACGCAAATGCTAGTCCCGAATAGACGAGCACATCGCTGCCGGGGCGGAGAATCTGCCTCAGGCCACGAAGCAACTCGCCCAAGCCGTCCGGTTGCTCAAAAGGCTCGCCGCCGGAAATCGTTATCCCATCGGCCATGCCCGCGTACGCAGCCACTCCCGCAAGCACCTCTGCGACGGGAATGCGATCTGCGTTCACCGACCACGTATCGACTGATATGCAACCTGGACAGCGAATGCTGCACCCCTGAAACCATATCCCCAACCGCTGTCCGGGGCCCAGGGTCGTGACCGGAAAATGAACACGGGAAATTGCAATACTGCGACCCACGTAGCTGCCTCTCAGCTGTGTTCGAGCATCAGGGTCGTCACGGCTGAATCGTCTAGGCCCGTGACAGTCCATCGAGATCCGGGCTGTGCGTCCCGGTCGAACAGACTCCTTGCCAGCGGGTTCACCAGGTGAGACTCCACCTGATTGCGGATTCCTCGCCCACCGTTTGAGAGATCGGCAAGACAGAGGTTCTCTAGCTGTTCGCGTACGGGCTTTGCGATATCGACCTGTATGCCCGTGGCGGCAAGATCCTTGAGCGTAGCCTTCACCATCTGCTCGAAGATTTCACGGGCAATCGCTGGGCGTATGAAGTCGAAGACAATGATGTTCTCGCCGATCCGGTTCAGGATTTCCGGCCTATTGAGAACAGCCTTGAAGTGGCGGTCGATTTCAGCCCGGACCTTGGACTTTACGGCATCGGGGGGCTCATCCTGCGACACGTTCAAGACGCGATTGCCCTCAGCGTCTTGCCGGTAAATGCCAAGGTTTGACGTGAAAATGATGAACGCCTCCGAGAAATACACCCGGTCACCACGTCCCGAGGTGAGCACGCCGTCGTCAAGAATCTGCAGAAACTTGTCGAGGATTCTTGGGTGAGCCTTCTCGATCTCGTCAAACAGGATCACACAGAACGGCTTCTCGCGGACGGCGTTCGTGAGTTCACCGCCGACGTCATAGCCGACATAGCCGGGAGGAGCCCCGATAAGCCGCTGGTCAGAGTGCTCCGCGGAGAACTCTGACATGTCGAAGCGGATATAGGCCGATTCGTCGCCAAAAAGCAGATTCGTGATGGTCTTCGCAAGTTCTGTCTTGCCGACACCGGTAGGACCCGCCAGAAACGTGACACCTCTCGGGCGGCCACCACGCTTCGAGGCTCCGACGCCTGTGATGGCTCGCTTGATAATGTCTAGGGCATGCGTGACGGCATGGTCTTGGCCTCGAACACGCTCCGAAATTGATGCCTTCGCGTTTCGGATCTTGTCTCGATCGATCTTTCGCCACTGGTCGTCTGTGACCCCGACCTTATAGCGACGCACGGCATCTGAGATTCGGTTGAACGAAAGGTTTTCGTTACGCCCGAGTTGAGCAACGGCGTGTAGGTCCGACAGCAACAGCCCCTCAGTCTCTTCCACGAATTCAGACTGAGCAGTCGCCAGAGCTTCCGCAGTAGCCTGAGCGGCACCGGGCAGCGTCTTGAGCAGAGCCGGAATAACGGATCGGCGGGCGATATTGTCCGGTTTTGCAACTGGAATATGGCGAATCCTGGGATTGCCCATCAGCAGCCAGTCGGGAAGATCCCCCTCTTTGTCCACGATCCACAAGACGGTGTTAAAGAAAGGCTTGCCTTCCGGGCCGATTGGACGGGCTTTGGCGGTGGCGGAATAGATGTGAGCCCGCGAAAAGAACGGGTGCTCGTCACGAGAAAGCGAGTCACTCCGGACGACCAGTCGAGCGGCGAAGTCCACGATCAACGCTATGGGTTGGCCGTCGGCGAAAACGACGCGGTCTAAAATGCGGCCGAGTGAGACAAGATCTGTTGCAGTCTGTGCTGCGGGCTCGCACTTGAGACGTGTGAGAAGCTCGTCTGCAGGTTGAAGACCGCCTGTTATTGATACCAGCCGTGCCCCTCGAACGCAGTCGATGGAAAGGACTTCGGCATATCCGGCGGCGTACAACTCGCGAGCTATGGCCGCCTGGAGTGGAATTGTGCTGAAAATACCTGGTTGAACCTCATATGCCTGCAGGTCCTGCACGCTTCCGGACAAGACAAACTGACTCTTGAGGGGCAAAAAACGGAGCAGGTCGCGAAGCCACCGTGGTTTGTGTTCGCCGCGGCCTGCCGTTGAGCCTGTGTGCTGGCCTGCGAGTACGGCTGGCTGACCGTCGCTGGGCACTACTGGCTGATTCATCTGCTGTATTCCGAGGTTTTCGGGTGGCCTGAAAAGCCTGAGGGCCATTCTTCAGAGGGGCAGTCTGCCATTAGTGCGAGGGGGCAGCCAGAGCCTGGCTGCGTCGCGGCGACAAATCGAGGCGACTTCATTCTCTCACCACGGTCGTCTTGCCCTCTGTCCACGGATTCCCGCTCAGGGCCCCGAGCACGCAGAAAAAGTGCAGAACAAGCCCCGGCACGAACAACGCCAGGTAGCCCAGGAAGACGAAGACGAACCACACGATGCCGTTGAGGATCTGGCCCTTGTAGAGCTGGCCAAGCCCGGGCACGAAGAAGCTCAAAACCGCCGCGAGACCGGGGCTCCAACGTTGGATCGGCGGCTGGTTGATGACCACCACCTGGCTCGCGCCTGCCGGGGCAGCGGGCACGTATTCAGCCTGTTGGTTGGCCAACACGGCTGCCGGGACGGGCGGGGCTTCTCTGGCGGCCTGCTCCTGGGCGATCCTGGCGGCCTCAACGTCGAGCCGCTGCTTCTCCAGAGCCAGTTCCTTGGCCCGCAGGCGACGCTCCGCGGCCTCCTTTGACGCCTTGCCGATGTTCTCAATGGCCTGCCCAACCAGCCGGCCGACCTCGACGTAGAGCCCAACCGCCGCGATGAAGAGGCCGCTCAGGGTGAACGCCAGAGCAATCCTGGATTGGGCGATCACCGTGAAGGCGATGCCCAAGGCTGCCAGGAACCCGCCGCAGGCCGCAACGATGTGTCGCGGGGCAAGTTGATCCCAAGGGATTTCAGGGGCTCTGGGCCGGGTGTGCCGCCGGGTTTCCTTCGGCGAGGGTGCGGGAATACTGGGCGGCGTGGTGGCTGTTTCGGACCGGGTCGGGGCCTCTTCGCGAGTTGGTCTCAGGCCGGCAATCGTCTTGTGCAGGACATCCCCCAAGGGATTCGCGAAAACGCCATCTGCTGATCGGGCAGGCACCCAGTCAACCATTCCCGACTGCCACACGAGGTCGTCGGGGGCCAGCCAACCATCCGCCGCCATGCTCTTGAGCTTGGCGAGCGAGACGGGGCCGCGCCGCTCGCTGCTTTTCACGTAGTACCAGGCGTCAGGCATGGGGCAGCCCTAGGGGAGCCTGAACACAGAACATGCCGCACGGACAACGTTGGTCCGGAGCGTGGATGCCCGCGAAAAGCACGGACCTCCGCAATCGTCGCATGCTCCAGATCCTCGTTGACCAGCCCATCCGGATGGGGGATGCTACCCGTGGTTGTCGGTTTGGGAAAGGAGGACCCGGTGTGGTCCGCAGCAGGTCACCTCATCCATCTATTGACCTCCATGGAATGACGGGCCAGGACGCACTCAACGCGCTCGTGTCATTCTGCAACCGTGTGCATCTCAGCGGCTATCGTGGCTGGGTCACGGTCGTGCACGGCTACGGATCAACAGGAATGGGAGGGGGCATCAGGCAGCGGGTGCGAACCCTGGCCGACTTCTGAAGGCACGAGACTGCTCACTCCGGATGGCAGAAGCCAGGAAGCATTTTCTCAGCAGTCGGTCCGAGGAATCCGAAAACGGCGACCAGACCAACGCACTCTACGCCTGGATCGAACAAAGCTTTGATCGGTCTTATCAGATGTGAGGCCGCGGCTGCTCCTGAAGTTGCTTGTAGGCGGCGTGCCACGAAACGCCCGTGCAGATTCGGCCCATCCTTCAGCACAGGTGTTTTCCGAACCGTCCTAACGTGGCGAGATGCTCCCGGAGCGTGAAGGGAAACACGATGCACGACGTTTCAGCCATCATGCGAGTGATCCTCGCTGAATACGCCCTTCCTGTGCGAGGCGATCATGGCGTCGTCCATTGGGCCCGTGTCATGGAAAACGGTCTCCGAGTAGCCGAGAGAACGGGGGCGGACCTCGAAGTCGTGAGGCTGTTCGCCCTGTTCCATGACTCGCGACGCATCAACGAGTACCGCGACGACGATCACGGCCTCAGGGGCGGAGAGTTTGCACACTCTCTACGCGGAAGCCTGGTGCACCTCGATGATGCCCGGTTCGAACTCTTGTTCGAGGCCTGCCGGCTGCACACCGACGGTCATACAGACGGTGACGAAACCCTTCAGGCATGCTGGGACGCTGACAGGCTTGATCTGGGCCGTGTGGGAATCATGCCGCGGCCCAATCGGTTGTGCACGGACGCAGCACGGGAGTTGCTCAACTGGTCGCATCAGCGGGCCGTCACCGGCTATCAGCCACTCGAGGTTCTCGCCGAGTGGGGAATGAGGTTCTTGCAGAGTGGGGAATTCGGGACACGAAGCCCGGGAAATCCCTAGCCCGCAGGTCCAAGCGGTAGACGGTTTCAGGGAAGCAGCTCCACCCATCTCAATCGAGGGCTCAACGCAACATGGTCCGATTCGGCTTCCGAATCCCTTCGCTCAAGAAACGCCTCTCGGCCAGGACGAGCTTGAAGCGGTACGTCCGGCACAGCCTTGGCCTGAAAGCACCTCGCGGCTGGGGCTGGCTCACGAACCCGAGGAAAGCCGCCTACAACCGGGTCTACAATCGGACGACACGGGGATGCCTGGTAGGGCTAGCGTTCTGGACCGTAGCCCTGGCCGGTATCGCCGTGGCGGCTGTGTGGGCCCGTTAGCCGGCGACTCCCGATGCCCAAGAGTATTCCACGTACCGGCAAGAGGCTCAGGCCAAAGACGGCCGTGAGGGGCAAGCGGTATCTCTGCGCGAAGTGCCGAAAACGCAGTCCGCGGCCCGTAAGAACCCCGGCCCCGTGGTACTGCCCCAAGTGCCTCGCCCTGATGGCTGAGACACCAACGGCCTCCGTGTGGAGCGAGCCGTCGCGGCGGCGGAGGAGGTAGACGAGCCAGGGAATGGGGCTCGGCATGCTTGAATTCACAGCCAAGCCGACGACCTACGGCCGCTGGTCGGTCGAGGGCTTGAGCCAGAGGTTGATGCCGCCGTCCACCGCATGCTCGTCGATCGCCCGCAGTTCGTCGGCCGTGAACGTCGTCTTCTCGGCGGCGGCCGCAAGCTCGCGGATCTGCTCGGGACGGCTCGCGCCGACGAGCGCCGACGTCACCTGCGGCTGCCGCAGCACCCAGGCCACCGCCATCTGCGCCAGCGACTGGCCGCGGGCCCGGGCGATGTCGTTGAGGGCCCGGACGTGCGCCAGGTTCGCCGCGCTCAAGTGCTCGTGCTTCAGCGACCCGCCGCCGGGCCGGTTGATGCGGGCGTCGGCGGGGACGCCGGCGAGGTACTTGTCGGTGAGCAGGCCCTGGGCGAGCGGGCTGAAGGCGATGCAGCCGACCCCCTCGGCGCGGAGCGTGTCGAGGAGTTCCGCCTCCACCCAGCGGTTGAGCATGCTGTAGGAAGGCTGGTGGATGAGCAGCGGCACGCCCATCTGCCGGAGGAGCGCGACCGCCTCGCGGGTCTTTCCGGGAGAGTAGCTGGAGATGCCGACGTACAGCGCCTTCCCCTGCCGGACCGCCGTCTCCAACGCCCCCATCGTCTCCTCGAGGGGCGTGTCGGGATCGAAGCGGTGGGAATAGAAGATGTCCACGTAGTCGAGCCCCATCCGGGCGAGGCTCTGGTCGAGGCTGGCGAGGACGTGCTTGCGGCAGCCGCCCCCCTGGCCATACGGCCCCGGCCACATGTCCCAGCCGGCCTTCGACGAGATCACGAGCTCGTCCCGGTAGGGACGGAAGTCGCGGCGCATGTGGGTGCCGAAGTTGCTCTCCGCGCTGCCGTACGGGGGGCCGTAGTTATTGGCCAGGTCGAAGTGGTTGATGCCCAGGTCGAAGGCGGTGCGGAGCATCGCCCGCTGCGTCTCCAGGGGCGTCGTGTCGCCGAAGTTGTGCCACAGGCCGAGCGTGATCGCCGGCAGCCGCAGGCCGCTATGGCCACAGGTCCGGTAGGGCATCGAGTCGTAGCGGCCGGCGGCGGCGACGGAGGTCATGATGGATTTCCAGCCGGGTGATGGAGCCACGCGACCGGCGGGCTAGCGGCTGTCGCCGCGGTCGATGACGAGCGGATCGTGGGCGCGGACGTCGCCGATCCGCAGGCTGGCCCGGCCGGCGAGCAGATCGTCGACGATCGTGCCCACCGCCTCGGCCCGCCAGCCCGAGGCCAGGAGCGGCCGCCGGTCGTCGTCGAAGTAACCGAGCTTGTGGGCCAGCAGGTCGCGCATGTCGGAGGCGGTGCCGACGAGCGCCGGGGCCAGGTGCATCTGCCGGCAGGCACCGGCGATCGCCGTGGCGAGGAACTGGCCGAGCATGGCCAACTGCGGTGGGGGCGCGCGATGCCGCTCGCCGCCGGGGCACTCCTCGTCGGGCAGTTCCAGGCCGCGGGCGATCGCCTCCGCGATCCCCTTGAGGATGTGCCGGAGGTCGGACCGCTGCATGCCGCGGATGGCGGAGATCTGCTGCGGGTCGGCGCTCTTCCGCTTGCAGAGCTCGACGAGCAGGTCGTCGCGAAGCACGCGGCGCGGCGGCATGTCGCGTTCCTCGGCGATCTCGTCGCGCCAGTGCCAGAGCTCGCGGGCGATCGCCAGCTCGCGGCGCGACAGGCCGTTGAGCCCCGCCACGCGGCGCCAGCGCTTGCGGACGAACGACTCCTCGACGTCGTCCTGCCAGGCCGCCATCTCCTCGGCCATCCAGGCCGTGCGACCGAGCGAAGCGAGCTGGTTCTGCAGCCGCTGCCAGAGCTCCTCGAGGTGCCGGACATCGTCCACCGCGTACTGCAACTGGGCCTGCGTCAGCGGCCGCTGCCGCCAGTCGGTTCGCGTCTCCCCCTTGCCGGTCGCGAGGCCGAGGAAGCGGCGGACGATCGAGGCGTAGCCGGCGGGATAGTCGTGGTCGACGAGCCCCGCCGCCACCTGGACGTCGAACAGCGCCGCCGGCCGGGCGCGGATCGCCTGGAGGATGAACCCCATTTCCTCGCGGCCGGCGTGGACGACGGTCGTCCGGCCCGGCTCGGCGAGGAGCCGCCAGAAGGGCTGGAGGTCGCGGACGGCCAGCGTATCGACGACCGCGAGGATCCCCGGGGCGGCCACCTGCAGGAGGCAGAGTTGGCTGCGGTAGGTGTGCTCCGACACGAACTCGGTGTCGAAAGCGACGTGCGGCTGGTGGGAGAGCCGGTCCACGAGGTCGTGGAACTGCTGCTCGGACGTGACGATCTCGAAATCGTCGCGAGGTCTGCGGGCGGAGGACACGCGGGTCAGGCCGGGGTTACAGGAAGAGCACGGAGACCAGAACGAACACCGGCAGGAGGACGCCGAGGCTGTAAAGAATGTAGCCGAAGAAGCTCGGCATCTTGACCCCCGTCTGCTCGGCGATCGCCTTGACCATGAAGTTCGGCCCGTTGCCGATGTAGGTCATCGCCCCCAAGAATACGGCGCCGAGACTGATCGCGGCCAATCGGGCTGCCTCCTGTCCGGCGAGCCCGTCCCGCGGGTCGATGCCGGCGGCCTTGAAGAACACGAGGTACGTGGGGGCGTTGTCGAGGACGCTCGACAGCGACCCGGTGGCCCAGAAGAAGGCCCGCGGCGAATCGATCCCCAGGCTCGCCCCGTGCTCGTGGAGCAGGGCGAGCGCCGGCTGCATGCAGATGAAGATGCCGACGAACAGCGCCGCCACCTCGATGATCGCGCCGTAGTTGAAGCCGTTCAATCGCCGGGTCTCGCGGTTGCCGAAGAACAGCGACAGGCCGACGAGCGCCAAGAGCACCGCCTCGCGCAGGAAGATCCACGGGTGCCAGTCGGTGCCGGGCAGCGACTTGGAGGGATCGAGGAGGGCGACGGCGGCAATCACGCCCGCCATCAGGACCGCGTTGGGCCAGAGCCCGGTGATGCGGAGCGCGCCGGCGAGCCGCTGGTCGCGGATGATGTCGCGAGCCTCCTCACGCGGGTGGGCGAAGAACGTGTCCCAGGCCCAGTAGATGGCGATGAGCAGGCCGTTGGTCAGCAGCCACGGCTTCCAGAGGGAGAGCGTCCAGAGGAAGTCGACCCCCTCCAGGTAGCCGAGAAACAGAGGCGGGTCGCCGATCGGCAGGAGCAGGCCGCCGCAGTTGCAGACCACGAAGATGAAGAACACCACCGTGTGGGCGACGATCCGGCGCTCGCGGTTGGTCTCCAGGAGCGGCCGGATGAGGAGCATCGCCGCGCCGGTCGTGCCGATGAAGCTCGCGGCCAGACCGCCGGCGGCGATGAAGGCGGCGTTGACCGTCGGCGTGGCGGCGAGGTCGCCCTCGATCCGCACGCCGCCGGTGATGACGTACAGCGCGAACAGGAGGACGATGAAGGGGACGTACTCGGCGAGCAGGGCGTTGGCGAGCACGGCGGCCGCCGTGGCCCACGACGGGCCGGCCGCGGCCGGGGCCACGACCGCATGGGCGGGGAAGTGGAGATCGACCGGCTGGCGGTGGACGAACACGTAATAGCCGAGCGTGACGGCCGCCAGCAGTCCGGCCACGAGGAGTTTGCTCGAATTGTGCTCCCACCAGTGGGACAGGCCGGGCGCGAGCGGAAGGATGGCGATCGCCGCCAGGAGCAGCGCGAAGGGAAGGACAGTGAACGGCGGCGGTGCCGCGCCGGCATGGTCGGCCCCGGCGTGCGGCGCCGCGGCCGCGCGATCGGCGGCGTGGCCGTCGGCGGCTCCCGTGCCGTCCGCCGCGTGGGGCGTCGCGTGGGCCGCTTGTGCGGAGACGAGCAAATCACGACCATGTTGGGGCCAGCCGGCGATCGCCGCCACGGCGTAGCCAAGCAGAACTACGACGATGCCGGCGAGCGTCAAATCGCGGCCGCCTCTGCCCGGATGTCGTTGTCCGGCATGCTGGGCGTCGGTCATGGTTAGGCAGGTCTCCTCGGAATCGGCACCAGGACGAGATCGTATGCCAGCCTGTCCCGTTCCGGAAGCGTCACCATGAATGCCTCGGCGGGCCGCGGAGAAATCTGGCTGCGCGGCAACCTGCGGCCGGCCGTGGGACTGGTGCTCGTCGCGCTGGTCGTGACCTGCCTCGGCGCGGCCGCGGCGTTGGTCGGCGGCGCCCCGCCCGTCGTCGCCTGGACGGTGGCCGGGGCGGGAGCCACGGCCGTGGCCGCTGCCGCGCTGCTCGCCACCGCCGCCGCGCGGCCGCGACTCGAGCGGCACGGCTCGTCGGTCCGCGTCCGGCTGGCGCCGCTGACGGTGCACGACGTGCCGCTGGAAGTGGTCGAATGCGTGTTTCGCGGCTCCCTGCCCCTCGCCGGAGAAGCCGCTGCCGCGCCGGCCGAACCTCCGCATCGCGTCGCCACGCTGGTGCTGCGGATCGCCGAGCGGGCGACGGCGTGGCAGGCGCGGCCGACCTTCCGGTCGTGGGGCACGTGGGAGGGGGGCAGCATCGTCCTCGACGGCCGCTGGTGCGAACCACTGACGGGCGACGTGACCAGCGACGTCGCCCGTCGACTCCTCGAGGCCAAGCGGGCCGTCGCTCAGGCGGCCGAACCGTCTCCGGGGTGTGCGTCGTGAGCCGCAGCGGCTGGTGGCGGCCGCCGCATGACATGTCGTGCAGCCTGCTCGTGAGCGTGCGCGATGCGGACGAGGCGCGGGCGGCCGTCGCCGGTGGAGCCACGATCGTCGACGTCAAGGAACCCGACCGCGGACCGCTCGGCCGCGTTGATGGCGGCACGGCCGCGGGCGTCGCCGCGGTCGTGGGGCCCGCCGCGCCGTGGACGCTCGCCGCCGGGGAGCTCGCGGATGGCGTGGACGACATTCTCCTGCACCTCGGAGATGTCGTGGCACGGTTGCCGACCGGAGCCGCCCGGCCGGCGGCGGTGAAGGTCGGACTGGCCGGCCTCGGGGCGGCCGGACCAGCCTGGTCAGCGGCGCTCCAGCGACTGGTCGCGGGTGTCGGTGCCGGGATCGATCCCGTGGCGGTGGCCTACCTCGACTGGGAGCGGGCGGCGGCCCCTGCGCCCAGGGACGTGATTCTGCTCGCTGCCCGCCTCGGCTGCCGTGTCGTGCTCTTCGACACCTTCGACAAACAGGGGCCCGGCGCCCTGGATTCCCCGACTGTTGGCCACCTCCCCGGCTGGATCGCCGCCGCCCGGCAA
Organism: Planctomycetia bacterium; assembly: GCA_014192425.1. NCBI lineage: Bacteria > Pseudomonadati > Planctomycetota > Planctomycetia > Planctomycetia bacterium. Next base: position 300,458 of record BJHK01000001.1, read on the forward strand.
GCCGGCCTGGCCGTCGCCCTCGCGGGCCGGCTCGACGGGGAGCGGTTGCCCGCCGCCCTCGCCCTCCGCCCCGACGTTCTCGGCTTCCGTTCGGCCGCCTGCGTCGGGGGCCGCAGGGGGCGGATTTCCGGGAAACTGGTGGCCTGGCTGGGTACACTTTGCCGGCCGGCGGCGCTGGAGCCCGACGGACGACCCAGCGGAGCGCGAGCGTGAAGGCTGTCGAGGTGCGGGTACCCCACTCCCTGGGGCGGGACGAGGTGAAGCGCCGGCTCGAAGCCGCCGTCGGCCGGGCCCGGGACGAGTTCGGCGAGAAGATCGGCGACCTGGATGCGTCGTGGGATAGCGACGAACGGCTCCGGCTGCTGCTTTCGGTGATGGGCATGCAGATCGACAGCGAGGTCGAAATTCAGGCCTCCGAACTGCTCGTACGCGTCCAGATACCGGGCATGGCGGGCCTGTTCGCCGGCCGGATCAAGCAGGGCATCGAGGAGCGGTTGGGAGGATTGTTGGGCTCGCAGGATGTCTGACGGGCCGGTCACGACGCGGTGGGATCATGCGGATTGCACTGACGAGGGCCGCGGTCGTCGCGGCCCAGCCGGTCCAAGCGGGCAAAGTGCCGAAGAACCTTCAGTTTTTCAAGCGGGGATCATGACTACTTCATCCTGTTCCGGTCGGTCGGACGTTCGTGCGAACCGCCGATCCGTCGTGCGCTGCAGCGCCCGCCGCCATGCCCGACCGCTGACGCTCTCGTGCCTCGTCGCCTGCATCGTGGTTGCCGCCTCGTGGTCAGGCCCGCTCCACGCCCAGCCGCCCGGCGTCCCCGAGGACGACCCGTTCGCCGACGAGTTGAATCCGGTTCCGAAGCAGCCGACGCCCCCGAGGCCCACCGCGCAGCCGAAGCCCGGCACGACCGACACGGAAACCAAGCCCACGACGAGGCCGACGCTGCCGGTTCCGTTCCCCGATTCGACGGTGCCCGGCGAGCCGGCTGAGAAGCCCAGGCAGCGCGGCGACCGGGTGCGCATGGCTCCCGGCGACGGTGAGGAGGGCTGGGAGCCGTCCCCCGCCGAGAAGCTGACGCTGGAGGCGGAGAAACTCGACAAGGCCGGTGATCTCGCCGCAGCCCGCGACAAGCTCCGGGAGGCGATCAAGGCCGATCCCCAGTACACGCTCGCCTACCTGGCCCTCGGCGTGACGCTGCGCCGGATGGGCGACCTGGAGGGAAGCGTCGACGCCCTGTCGAAGGGGCTGGCGATCGACGCCCAGGATCCGGAACTCTTCCTGCGCCGCGGCATCGCCTGGTTTCACCTCGGCCTGCACGGCATCGCGCTCGAGGACTTCGAGGACGCGGCCGGCATCGCCTATGACGATCCGCGTCCCGAACTGTGGCGGGGGCTGACGCTGATCGAGCTCGGCCGGCCGCTGGAGGCGATCAACGCCTACGCCGCCTCGATCCGGCGCGACCGCACGTTCACGCTGGCCTATCTCAACCGCGGCCTCGCCTACCTGTCCAGCGACCAGCCGCGCAAGGCGGAGTTCGACTTCGACCAGGCGATCCGCCACGATCCCAGTGACGTCCGTGGCTGGTTCAACCGCGGCGTCGCCCAGGCCCGGCAGGGCCGGTATGGGGCGGCCATCGCCTCCTACTCGGAGGCCCTGAAGAGGGATCCGCGACACGAACCGTCGCGACGCAACCTCGAAGCGGCCCGCGGCCGCGCGGGGCGCTGAGCGCCGCGGGTCGAGGTGAGAAACCGCGGTCGGCTGCGACGGCGTGAAAGGCAGCGGGTCTTCTGGCCCAAATCGCGTGAAGACGGCAGCAGTCGCGTCGCTGAGGCAGGATAGCCTCACGCTCCGCGAGCTTCCGCCGCTCCCGCAGCTGCGACGGCGTGAGAGGCAGCGGGTCTTCTGGCCCAAATCGCGTGAAGACGACAGCAGTCGCGTCGCTGAGGCAGGATAGCCTCACGCTCCGCGTCCTGCTGCCGTCTTCCCGCTGCGGTACTCGACGCGTGCAGCACTCGACGCATGCAGCACACCGAGCCGGGCGGCAGCCCGGCGTGGGAGCCGGGCTTCGCCCGGCGACCGCAAGCCGGAGCAGACGCCATGTCGGCTGCGACGGCGCGAAAGGCAGCCAGTCGTCTGGCCCAAATCGCGTGAAGACGACAGCAGTCGCGTCGCTGAGGCAGGATAGCCTCACGCTCCGCGTCCTGCTGCCGTCTTCCCGCTGCGTTACACAACGCATGCAGCACCCCAAGCCGGGCAAAGCCCGGCGTGGGAGCCGGGCTCTGCCCGGCGACCTCAAGCCGGAGCAGACGCCGTGTCGGCTGCGACGGCGCGAAAGACAGACGCCGGGCGGCAGCCCGGCGTGGGAGCCGGGCTTCGCCCGGCGACCGCAAGCCGGAGCAGACGCCATGTCGGCTGCGACGGCGCGAAAGTGAGTCGCCGGCTACTTGAGCGAGATCGTTCGGGCCAGCGGCCGGAGGATCTGGTCGACCACGTAACCGTCCACCACCTCGCGGGCCAGTTTCGCCAGCCGGTCCATCACCTCGACGTAGGTCACGGAGGCGTCGAGACTGCCGTACTGCCGGGCCGTCACGTAGACGCTCAGTTGCTCCTCGCTGAACTCGCCGGTCCGCACCTGGAAGGCGTTGGTCCGCGTCTCCGTGCTGATCCGCACCTGCGTGCGGCAGTCTTCGTCGAGGGCCAGCGTCAGCGAGGGCTCGAAGTTGATCACCCGCCCCCCCGGGATCTCGCCGAACCGGTCGAAGGCCGGGCCCACCCCGAGCGCCTCGGCGAGCAGCGCGTTGTGGTTGCCGCGGAACGCGAAGTCGAACCCGAAGAGCACATCCAGCGCCTCGCAGTCGAGCGGGCTCACCGACAGGAAGGCCGGCGCCAGGTCGAGGACGAGTCGGTGCTGCTCCAACACCGACTCCAGCGACGGAGGATTGACCTGGCCGGAGCAGAGCCGCTTCGCCTCCACGGCCGCCCACCGGTAGCGGCCCTGGTCCTTGTCCTCCTCGAGCACGTAGTCGCGCTTGTCACGGCAGTAGAACTTCCGCATCGACGGGAATTTCTTTTGCACCCGTTCGAAGTAGTGGAGGATCGTCTCCCGCTGCGCCGGGAGTTCCATCTCCGTGGCCAGGTTCATGTTGACGTAGAAGTCGTCGGCCAGGGACGCATACGGCGTCATGCGGGACGGGCTCCGGGAGCGGATGAGTAAAAGATCACCTCGGAGTATAGGTGGCGATTTCGGGGGGTGTCAAAACACCGCATTCAACCAGCCGCTGGCACCGGAAGCCGCTCCACCGGATAATCGATCTTCGTGTGGCGGCTCCTTTGTCGGCGCCGCCGTTCGCCAGCAGGCACGGTCATGGCAGACGATCAGCGATCCGAGTCGATCCCGGCAGAACGGCTCTCGATCGAGAAGCAATCCAACGGCACGATCGTCGTCGCCGTCGAGGCAGCGGGGACGCGCGGAGCGGCCCTGCCCCCCGCTCGGTTTTCGTTTCGCGAAGGGGACCCCCAATACGCCTACTGGGCGCGGCGGTTCGACGCCCTGCCGCGTCCCCGGGTCGCCGACTGACGGCCTGCCGGGCTCAGCCGGGCGGGTCTCAGTCGGACCGGCGGGTCACTCGTCGCCCCGCGAACTGGCGATCAGGGAGATGAACTCGCGGTTGCTCTTGAACTTCGCCAGCTGCTTCGTCAGCTGCTCCATGGCATCCACGTGGTGCATGGAAGACAGCGTCCGACGCAGCATGTTCACGGCATGGAGCGTGTTCGGATCGAGCAGCTTCTCCTCGCGCCGCGTGCCCGACTGGGAGATGTCGATCGCCGGCCAGACCCGCCGGTCGGCGAGCTTGCGGTCGAGGACGAGTTCCATGTTGCCGGTGCCCTTGAACTCCTGGAAGATCAGCTCGTCCATCCGGCTGCCGGTGTCGATCAGGGCCGTGGCCACGATCGTCAGCGAGCCCCCCTCCTCGAACACGCGGGCCGTGGCGAAGAGCTTCTTGGGAATGTCGAGAGCTTTGATGTCGACGCCGCCCGACATCGTTCGGCCGGTGTTGCCGACCCACTTGTTGAAGGCCCGCGCCATGCGCGTGATCGAGTCCATCAGCAGGAACACGTCCTTGCCCGTCTCGGCCATCCGCTTGCAGCGCTCGATCACCAACTGCGAGAGCCGGACGTGGCTCTCGACGTCGCAGTCGAGGCTGCTCGCCAGCACCTCTCCCTTCACCGAGCGGCGCATGTCGGTCACCTCCTCGGGACGCTCGTCGACGAGCAGCATGACGAGGCTCAGCTCGGGATGGTTGGTGGAGACCGCCTGCGAGACCTGTTGGAGGAGCACGGTCTTGCCGGTCCGCGGCGGGGCCACGATCAGGGCGCGCTGCCCCTTGCCGAGCGGCGTGAGCAGGTCCATGACGCGGGTCGTGATCGGCTGCTGGCCGGTCTCCAGCCGGAGCCACGTCTCGGGATTGATCGGCGTGAGCTGGTCGAACATCTTCACGTTCGAATACAGGTCGGGGGCCATGCCCTCGACCTCCTGGATCTCGCGCACCCGCGGGCCTTGCTGCCGCCGGCCGGGCTGGACGAGGGCCTTGATGAATACCCCCTCGCGCAGCCGGTAGCGATCGATCATCGTCGCCGGCACGAATGGATCGGTTCGCTCGCGGATGTAGTTGGTGTCGGCGGTGCGCAGGAACCCGTAGCCGTTGGGGTGCATCTCCAGCACGCCCGCACCCGGCTCCAGCGGAATCGGCTCGCCGTTCTCGCCGACCTCGGGCTCGGCCTCCGGGGGCCGCATGCCCTCGCTGTCCATGTCCACGGCACCGGCACCCGCCGGTGCGGGCCCGCCGCCGCCGCCACCGCGGCGATAACGGCCGCGACGCCGACCGTAGCCGCCGCCCCCGCCTTGATACCCCTGTCCACCCGCGCCCGGCCCGGGCCCCGGTCCGGGACCGAAGCCTCCGGGGCCACCCGGCCCGCCACCACCGCCATAGCCCGAGCGGCCCCTGGAACGTCTCCGTTTCGACATGGGTAAATCAACAACTCCACGGGGAATCAACCGCTTCGGCGCCCGCACGGTGCGGATGCAACGACCACGTGGCCCCGGTGAATGGGGCGCTGTTTGTTTGGTCCCGCATGAGGGACAGGTTGTATGTCCCGCGGACGGGACGTCTTTCTGTGTCCCGCGGACGGGACCTCTCGTGTGTCCCGCTACGGGACGGATTACCTGTCCCATGGACGGGATGCCGGACGGCTGGCGCACCTGCCGAAACGGCCACATACCACCGGGCGAACCACCGCTGCGGCGGATCACCGTTGAAACCGACGCTTCGAGCCGCGAACCGCCCTGGGATTCCCCCGAGACGAACCTTGCGACGAAGCCTTCCGCGAAGACCGCGGGCAGAACCACGGTCGAAAACCACGGGGTTTCCGCGGAGTCGTCCCTTCGACGACAGCAGAAGTATCCCGATCCGATCGCAAACTGTCAAGGAGCAGGCCGGCCGGGCGGAATGGGCGGTTCGGCCGCTCGGCAGGCCGGGCAGCATACGGAAGGCTGGGGGGGTTGGCGAACCGCCGGGCCTGCAAAATCGATTGGTTCCTCGCGATTCCTCCGACCACTTCGACCGATACACATGGAAGAGTCCCGAAATGCCCAGGGCCGCCTCAGGCGGCCATCCCGCACCGAGGCTGCTGCGATGCCCCGATCCAGAGGAACGCCGAACATCGTCGTCCTGACCCGCCGCCCCCCGTCCTTTCGGCTCACGGCTGTGACCCTGCTCACGGCCCTGCTCGTGCTGCCCGCGGTCGCCCATGCGGCGGCGCCCTGGCACGACGACCTGACGCGGGCCCACGAGGCTTCCCGGGTCAGCCGCCGGCCGGTGCTGGCGATCTTCGTCGCCACCTGGCAGCCCGGCGGCGGCGTGGCCGACATGGCGATCGCCACCGCCGATGCGCGGGCCCTCGTCACATCCTGTTTCGAGCCGGTGATCATCGACGTCGATCAGCACGCAGATCTCACCCGTCGGCTCGGCATCAAGCACGTGCCGACGGCGGCCCTGCTCGGCGAGAATGACGAGGTGCTCGCCTCGTTCGCCTGTCCTTCCACCACGCCCGAGTTCGTCGTCGCAGCGGCGCAGGCCGCGCAGGAGGCGACGGCGCGTCGGGATCGTGTCGAGGAGGCGAGCCGGCGCGCGGGCATCGCGCACGTGACGAATGCCCCGGCGTCGAAAGCGGCGATCTCGATGGTCACGAGCAAGGTCCGTCAGCTCTCCGACTTCGCGAGCCACGAGCCGCTCGGCAGCGCGGCCGCCGCCCCCGCCGCGACGGCCGCAACCTACCAGCAGCCGACCGCCTTCGACGTGCAGCAGCCGCGGTTTGCCGCCCCCCAGGAGGCAGCGCCGGACGGCGGGGTGCCGGCATTCGATGGCACCGTGGCCGCCCAGCAGACGCCCTTCCCGCGGAAGCCGCCGGCCTGGCCGGCCGAGACGGCGCTGGCACCGCTGACCAGTGCGATCGCCGAGTCGGCCCCGGTGCGGCCCGCGCTCGAGCCCGCATCGGCGGCCGCCCCCATCGCGGTTCCCCAGGCCGTGCCGACCCTGCCGTGGCTTGCAGCGACCGCGCCGGCTGCGGCAGCGGCCGGGCAGGTGGGCGCCACGTATGCCGCGCCAGACGCAGCGCCTGCCGCGGATGTCGAAACGACCGCGTCCGTTTCGGACATCCCGGCAACCATGCCGGCCCAGCCGCCGGCCGACGTGAAGAAGCCAGCGACGGGAGCGCAGTTCCTCGCCGCCCTGCAGAAGCCGTTCAGCGGGTTCGCCCGCAAGCCCGTCACGGCCCCGCCGGCGGGCCTGCCGCAGCCCCCCGCTTCTCCCCCGACCATGGCCCCTGCACGTCCGCAGTGGCCAACGCTGCCGCTGGCAGGCACGCCGCAGTCCACCGTGCCGCCGGGTGCGGCGCAGGCTTCTCCTCCGGCGTTGCCGCAGTCGCTGGCCGCCCAGCCGCAGGCAACGCAGCCGCTGGCGAACGCGCCGGAGTCGATGCCGCTCGGCCTCGAGGGCTACTGCCCGGTGACGCTCGCTGCCAAGGGCGTGTGGACGGAAGGGCGCGCCCAGTACGGCGTCCGCCATCGTGGCCGGACCTATCTTTTCGCCAGCGCCGCCGAGCAGCAGACGTTCCTCGCCGATCCCGACCGCTACGCCCCCGCGCTGTCCGGTGACGATCCCGTCGTCGCGCTGGACCAGGGACGCAGCCTGCCCGGGCAGCGTCGCTACGGCGTCACCTGCTCGTCGCGGATGTATCTCTTCTCGTCGCCCGAGACCCGGGCCGCGTTCCAGGCCCATCCCGACCGGTACACCGCGCGGATCGCCCAGGCCGAGCAGCCCGCGTCGGCCGGCACGCGAACGTATTGATTCGGGCGGGATTGCCCATGTCCCAGGAGCCGGCCTGAGCTGCCCAGCGCAGCCAGGATGGCGGATCGCCGTGGCCGATTGACTCCCCGGCCGGTCGTCACCCATACTTCCCCCCCAAGCGGAGTGTCGCCATCGGTCTCGATCGCCGAGCTCTTCGGCACCGCCCACCCCACGCCGCGATGCGGGCCGCCATGACCTTTCCCAATGCCGGTGACGAGTTCCACGACGCCAGCGTCACGAGCGGGCAACCTGCGGCCGACGAACCGGCGGTTCCGCCGTCCGGCCAGTCCGGCGGCCTGCCGAAGCTCGGCTCGCTCACGAGCCTGGCGCAGACCGCCCGGATGAAGCACATCAAGTCCGCCAAGACGGTGCTGTACGTCGTCGGCATCCTGACGATGGGCGTGAGCGCCGTGATGTTCACGATCGCCGATCAGTCGGTGCAGTCGCAGATCGACAGGGAGCTGCGCAAGCTCGGCCCCGACTTCGTGGTTGACGATGCCAAGATGGCGGAGGGGAAGGGGGAGGCCGTGGCCGCCACGCGATTCGGGGCGGGGCTGTCGTTCATGGAAGGCGTGGTCTTTCTGCTGCTCGGCATGTTCGTGCAGAAGGCGCCGGTGGCGATGACGGCGACCGGCCTGATCCTGTACATCGCCGACTACGCCATCGGAGCGGCGCTCGATCCCGCCTATCTGGTCCAAGGCATCATCGTCAAAATCGTCGTCGTCGTGTGTCTGGTGAAGGCGTTGCAGGCGGCGATCGCCTACGAACGCGAACGAGAGACCGCCGGGATGGCCGTCTGACGCCGCCGCGACGACGAAGGGGCCGGCATGTCGGACGTTCAGGAAGGCGAGCCGCGGGAAACTCCGGAAGCCGTGTGTCCAACGCCGGAACCGGCCGAGTGCTGGCGGTGCGGCAAGCGGTTCGATGCGCTGGCGGCCGCCTGTCCCTACTGCCGCGCGCGACGGGCTCAACGTGTCGCCCTCGACTCGCCCGGTGCGGTCCGCGAATCCGGCGCCGACATCCCGTCGATCGATCCGACGTCGCCCGTGGTTCGCCTCATCGGCTTCTACGCGGTCCTTCTGGCCACGTCGATCGTCTTCGCGATGATCGTGCGGGCCCGGTACCCGGACGGCATCGGCCCGGACGAGACGGACCGCGTGTGGCTGATGCATGCCACGCTGACGCTGGAGGTGATCGATACGGTCGTCGTGCTGGCGGCATGGTATGCGCTGCGTCGTCCGGGGATGCCCCACGACCTGCGGTCACCGGCCCGGGCCTGGATGGCGGCCGGGCCTGTGCTCGCTCTCCTGCTCGTGCTCAACTTCGGCTATCACGGGCTGCTCATGCACCTCGCGGCATCGCCCGCCGAGCCGGAGCGGATGCTGCCGGGCCGTGAGTGGCTGTCTGTCGTCTGTTACGGATTGCAGCCGGCACTCGTCGAAGAGATGTTCTTTCGCGGGCTGGCGATCGACTGGTTCCGGGCGGTGATGACGACCCGTGCCGCACTCCTCGTCTCGAGCGTCATGTTCGGCCTCTGCCACATCTACACGCCGGCCAGCGTGCCGTACCTGATCGTGGCGGGGATCGTGTTCGGCGCGGCCCGCCTCGCGAGCGGGGGCCTGCTGCTGCCGATGTGCCTCCACTTTCTCCACAACATCGTCATCGTCCTGTTCGAGCACTACCGGGCATGACCGCCACGCTCTATCGCGCCTCGTCGCGGCCCGGCATCTGGGCCGTTCTCAATCTGGCCATAGCCGGAGCCCTGGTGATCGGCGGCGTCGCCAGCGGCTTACGAGACATGGCCGTCTGGGCCGTGTTGCCCGGGGCCTTGGCCGTGGTCGCCCTGCTGCGGCAGCGGTGGCGTTTCTGGGTCGCAATCGACGACGAAGGGGTCACGTCGTCCAGCGGCATCCGGTCGAGTTTCGCCGATCTGCAGGTCGTTCTCGCGCGGCCGGCGGCCGGCCGCAGTACCAGGCCGTTCCCGATCCATGCCGTCTTCCGGGATCACGTCCTCAGCATTCCCGCGCGGCTCGATGCCCCGTCGCAACAGGTCTACGAGGCCCTGGCGGCCCGCGTCCCCCGGCACTCGAGTTCCGCGATTGCCGACGTCGTGCGCGAGTTTCGCGACGAGCAGGTGGCGACGTTCGGCGCCGACCGCGTCTGGCATTGCCGCGGGCGATCGCACCTCGGCTGGTTTCGCGAGGGAGAAGCGGGCCTCCCCTTCGGCCTCGGCCTGATGCTGGCCGGGGCCGTGGCCGTGCCGCTCGGCCTGGTGCTGAAACGGAGCGATTTCGGCGGCTGGGCCTGTCTCGGCCTGTTCTCCGGACTGGTGATCACCCTCGTATCGTTGGCCGCCCGGCAAGGGCCGAAGCGGCGGAAGTCCTGGGACGGCAACGGCATCGTCGTCGGGCCGCTCGGCATGGCGGTGGCGCAGGCCGATCTCCTCGGGCAGCTCGACTGGGATGAAATTCAGCAGGTCAAGTATCCGGCGCGCCGCCGCCGCGGATTCCGCCTCGAGCATGGCGAGGAATACGGGAGCACGGTTCTCGAAATCCGGGTCGCCGGCGCAGTCATCCAGTTGTTCGACGTCTACGACCGCGCCCTCGACGTGATCCACGAGCGGATCATGGCCAACTGGAAGCACACTCCGCAGGATGGTCCGGCCGGCGGAGAACGTCCGGCCGGCAGGGAACCGGGCACGGGCCCCGTCACCGGACGGCCATGATCGTCGGGGCCACCCGAGACGCCCGCAGAACGGCCGCCGGAATCCGGTTCCGCAGCCAGGGGCGGATCAGGTGGTGATGACGCCGGCGGCGATGGCCTTCGGACGACAGGCTGATGGTCTCGACGTGATCTCGGCTCTCATCCGGGGCGGCCCGGCGCCGCCCAGCCGCGGCTGCGGCCGACCGCGTCGGCCCAGCGTTCGCGGAGCCGCGTGCGCGCCGCCGCGTCGGCCACGGGTGTAAACGACCGCTCGACCCGCCGCGCCGCCGCCACGGACTCGGCGCTTGCATAGACGCCGCTGGCCATGCCCGCCAGAAGCGCGGCGCCGAGCGCCGTCGTCTCCAGCACCGCGGGGCGATCGACCGGCCGGCCGAGGACGTCGGCCTGGAGTTGCATCAGGAGATCGTTGGCGGTCGCGCCGCCGTCCACCCGCAGCCGGTCGAGCGGCCGGCCCGCGTCGGCCTCCATGCACTCGACGACGTCGGCTACCGAGCAGGCGATCGCCTCCAGCGCCGCCCGGGCGATGTGGCCGCGGTGCGTGGCCCGCGACAGGCCGATGATCAGGCCGCGGGCGTGCGGGTCCCAGTGCGGGGCGCCAAGCCCGGTGAGCGCCGGCACGATCACCACGCCGCCGCTGTCGGGCACGCCAGCAGCGAGGGGCTCGATGTCGGCCGCCTTGGCCACGAGGCCGAGGCCGTCCCGCAGCCAGCCGACCAGGCCGCCAGCGAGAAACACGGAGCCCTCCAGCGCGTAGGTCGGCGGTCCTCCCGCCGCGGCCGGGCAGCCAAGCGTGGTCAATAGTCCCCGGCCGCTCGTCACGGGCCGGTCGCCGGTCGAGAAAATCAGGAACGCGCCGGTGCCGTAGGTCGTCTTCGCTTTGCCGTCGCTGACGCAGCCCTGGCCGAAGGCCGCCGCCTGCTGGTCGCCCGCGCAGCCCGCGATCGGGATGGGCGCCCCGAGCAGCGCGGGATCGACCGTGCCAAAATCGCCGCTCGACGGCCGCACCTCCGGGAGCATCGCCACCGGCACGCCGCAGGCCTTGCAGAGGTCGACGCTCCACTCGCGGCGGTGGATGTCGTAGAGCAGCGTGCGGCTGGCGTTGGTGGGATCGGTGGCGTGCACGCGGCCGCCGGTCAGCCGCCAGATGAGAAACGTGTCGACGGTGCCGAACAGGACATCTCCCCTCGCGCAGCGTTCCCGCAGGCCGGGCACCGTCTCCAGCAGGTGCATGATCTTCGTCGCCGAGAAGTAGGGATCGAGCCGCAGGCCGGTGCGGCGCGTGACCTCGGGCCCGAGCCCCTCCGCCTCGAGCCGGCGGCAGATCGGCGCCGAGACGCGGCTCTGCCAGACGATCGCGGGCGCCACGGGCCGGCCGCTGGCCTTGTCCCAGAGGATCGTCGTCTCGCGCTGGTTCGTGACGCCGATCGCCGCCACCTGCGTGGCGGGAATGCCCGCCGTCTCGAGGACGCGCCGGCAGCAGGCGAGCTGGCTCCTCCAGATGTCCTCGGCGTCGTGCTCGACGATCCCCAGGTCCGCGCCGTCGGGGCCGGCGCAGGTGCGGGCGTGCTGGGCGAACTCCTCCTGCGCCGTCGCCAGCGGCAGGCCGCCGGCGTCGAAGAGAATCGCCCGGCTCGACGTCGTGCCCTGGTCGATCGCGAGCACGCAGCGGGTAGGGATGGCGGGCGTCGGGGGCGCGATTGTCGTCATGGGGCGGGCTCCTCGGGGGCGGGCGGCACGCGAAACCGGCGTTCGACGGGGCGGCCACGCGCGCGTGTTGAGCGCTGGCTTGGAGTGTAGCCGCGCCGCCGACATTATCGTCGTGTTTGGCCCGCCGGTCGGAGGCATGCTCGTCGCCGGGGGACTTTGCCGTTGTGGTCTTGTGCGGGATGGTGCGTCCCGCGGTGCAGGCAAAGCACCCCGGACTCCTGCGCGTGCCTCCGACCGGCTCCTCCGCGCCCGGTTCGGCTCACGTGAGGGGGTTCAAGCGTCTGTCGTAGCGTGATGTCAGCGTCATGATGCAGGCGTCGGCGGCTGCAGCGATGTCGGCCGCGGGCAATCGGCCGAGGCGGGCGAGTTCACCGGCCACGTCGCGGATCGCCGCGGCCGAGAGGGCCGGGTCGAAGGCAAGCATCAGCCGGCGCTCGACGAGGTCGTCGACCGTCGCGGCCCACTCCTCGCGAACGCAGAAGCCGACGGCCGCGAGCGGCAGCGACGTGCCGGTGATCAGCCGCGGAGGCGCGGCGTCGGCGCGAGCCGCAAACACGTCCGGGGCACGGCTGCCGAAAAGTGCAACGAGGCTGGCGGCCGCCCGTGCCGCATCCGCCTCGCCGAAGCCGGCGCCGAGAGCCGCTGTGGTGGTCGTGGTGACGACGTCCTGCATCGTCGCCGCATGTGACGCACATCCTGACGGTTGCCCGGCGGACTCCGCCGCCACCGGCACAGCAAAACTTCCGGGCAGGGGGCGGTCGCGGGAGGAGCCGCGGACGGTGCGGCCAATCGCGGGCAGAATGTGCAGCGCCGCCGACTCGGCCAGGCTGCGGCAGGTCGTCAGCTTGCCGCCGACCACCGACCATGTCGGCAGCCGAGCCTGCGGATCCCTGACGAGCATGTGCCGCCGGGTGATCGAGGCGGGCGTGCCGGCTCGCGATGTGGAGGGCAGCGGTCGGACGCCGCAGTAGTGCTGCTGCACGTCGTCCCGCGTCGGTGTCACGGCCGGAAACAGCCGGGCGGTCGCCGCCAGCAGGTAGTCGATCTCCGCGTCGTCGGCCCGCGCGCTGGCCGGGTCGCCGCTGAAAGGGATGTCGGTCGTGCCCACGAGCACCAGTTCCGGGCCGAAAGGGAGCACGAACACCGGCCGGCCGTCGCCCGCCTCGGCATACACGCCCCGCTCATGCAGGGCCCGGCGCAGCGCGGCCGAGCGGATCACGAGGTGGCTCCCCTTCGTGCCGCCGATGAGCCGCTGGTGGGCATCGGCCCCGGGAGTGTCGCAGAACCCGGCGAGCGTGCGGTCGGCCCAGGCCCCCGTGGCGTTGACGATCGCCGCGGGGCGCAGCGTGCCGATCGGAGCACGGTCCACGATCGACTCGACGACGATCGCGCCGTCGGGCTGAACGCGTGCCCGGGCCCGCGTGTGCACCGTGAAGGGGACCCCGGCCGCTGCCGCGGCCGACCGCGCATCGACGAGGAGCTCGACGGTGAACCGCTCCGGCCAGAGGAGCTGCGCGTCGGCGTAGGTGGCGACGAACGGAAACCGGCCCGTGTCGATCGCCGGCAGGTCGGCTGCGCGGCTCGACAGCATGCGGTGGCGGGGCCAGCCTGCGCCGCTGGCGAGCAGGTCGTAGAGCGTGAGGCCGATGGAAACGGCGATGCTGCCGCGGCCGGTGCGGCTGGCCCACCTCCGGGCCAGCGACTCGAGCCCCACGAACCGGGCGGCGGCGGCCCGCAGGCCGCCGAGCCGGCGCTCGATCGGCAGGCAGAAGGAGAGCGGCCGCACGAGGTGGCCGGCGAGCCGCACGAGCAGGTCCCGTTCGGCGAGGCTCTCGCGCACCAGAGCGAACTCGCCATATTCGAGGTAGCGCAGGCCGCCGTGGATGAGCCGGGTGGACCAGGCGGTCGAGCCGGACGCGATGTCGGCCGCGTCGACGACGACGACGGACGCCCCGGACAGGGCAAGTTCCCGGGCGATCGCGGCCCCGTTGATGCCGGCCCCGAGGACGACGATCGGGCGGTCTTCAGTCACGCTTTGTTCCGAGTCTTCGCGAGCCACGACGCTGCCGCCGCAGCGGCCACGGGGCAAAGCGGGCGGCCGCCGCCAGGTATGCTACGGTTCCGGAGGCGGAGGTGTCGCGGTCGGCCGGCTGGCGTGGAATCGTGGCCAGCGCTTTTCCGAAAGAACGATCGCGGGACATGCCGGTCAGGCGGGTGAAAGCCTGCAGGGAGCGTGGTGAGTGGGTTCGCGACGCGGTGCGATTCCGGGGCGGTGTGACGGCCTCTGCGGCGGCGCTTGGATCGCGGGGGTCGTCGTCGCGGTCGCAGGGTTCGGGGGCGGTGCGTTGAACGGCGCGCCGCCTGCCGTCGCCGCGGAACTCGACCTCGACCAGCCGGTGCAGGCCGTCTGGACGGGCGTGCCGCTGCGCACCTGGGCCGACCGGGTGGCGAAGATCGCCGGCCGGCCGGTGGTGATCGACCGACGGCTCGATCCCGATCTCGCCATCACGCTCGCGGCGGGCGGCGAGTCGCTCGCGACGGTGCTCGAGAAGGTCGCCCAGGCGGCCGGTGCGCGGGTCGTGCCGCTGCGCTCGTCGATTCGGATCGCGCCGGTGCGGTCGCCGGCTGCGGCCTGCGATCGGGCCGAACTCGCCCGCGAGCAGGCGATCGGGAAACTTCCTCAGGCGGCGCGGCAGGCAGTCGCGCGGCGATCGAGCTGGAAGTGGCCCGCGGGGGCACGGCCGCGGGATCTCGTGGCGGCGGCGGTCGACGAGGCGCGGGTGAAGGTGCTTGTGGAGGGGATCGAACGGGTGCCACACGATCATTTTCCGGCAGCCTCGCTTCCTGCGTTGTCGCTCGGAGAGCGGCTCGACCTCGTGCTCGCCCATTTCGACCTGCGGATCGACTGGCGGAGCGGGGCGACTGGTCCGGTGGCGGCGATCGTGGCGATCGATGACAGCCTGCCCGCGATGCCGCCCCCCGCGTTGCCGCGCGCAGGCGTCGAGCCGCCCAAGCCGTCCGAAAAAAAACCGCTGCGACAGGACCAGGGGCGGCCGGTGAAGACGAAGCAGACGTTCACGCTCACGGCGGCGGCGCCGCTGGAGGAGCTGCTGGCGGCGGTGGCCGGCCGGCTGGGCGTGAGGCTCGACATCGACCGCGAGGCGCTCGACGTCCGGGGGATCGCGCTCCGGGAGATCGTCCGCGTGGAGGTGCAGGATGCGTCGGCGGCTGAGTTGCTGGAGGCCGTGCTCTCGCCACTGAAACTGAGGGGAGAAGTGGTTGGTGGCCGGCTGGAGATCCGCGGGGCGGTAGGGCCGTAGCGGGGATCCGGCGGGCCGCGACAGCCATCGCAGCGCTCAATCCGCCGCTCCCGCGGCTGCGACGGCGCGAAAGGCAGCGGGTCTTCTGGCCCAAATCGCGTGAAGACGACAGCAGTCGCGTCGCTGAGGCAGGATAGCCTCACGCTCCGCGAGCTGCTGCCGTCTTCGCGCTCTGTCACACGACGCATGCAGCACCCCAAGCCGGGCGGTAGCCCGGCGTGGGAGCCGGGCTGTGCCCGGCGACCGCAAGCCGGAGCAGACGCCGTGTCGGCTGCGACGGCGCGAAAGGCAGCGGGTCTTCTGGCCCAAATCGCGTGAAGACGACAGCAGTCGCGTCGCTGAGGCAGGATAGCCTCACGCTCCGCGAGCTGCTGCCGTCTTCGCGCTGCGTCACTCGACGCAAACAGCACCCCACGCCGGGCGGTAGCCCGGCGTGGGAGCCGGGCTGTGCCCGGCGACCGCAAGCCGGAGCAGACGCCGTGTCGGCTGCGACGTCGCGAAAGACAGACGCCGTGTCGGCTGCGACGGCGCGAAAGATAGACGCCGTGTCGGCTGCGACGGCGTGAAAGGCAGCGGGTCTGCTGGCCCAAATCGCGTGAAGACGGCAGCAGTCGCGTCGCTGAGGCAGGATAGCCTCACGCTCCGCGAGCTGCTGCCGTCTTCGCGCTCTGTCACACGACGCATGCAGCACCCCAAGCCGGGCGGTAGCCCGGCGTGGGAGCCGGGCTGTGCCCGGCGACCGCAAGCCGGAGCAGACGCCGTGTCGGCTGCGACGGCGCGAAAGACAATTATCAGCGGCCGCGGCCACCGCCACCCGGCCGGCTCTCGCCGCCGCGCGGCGAGCGACTGCGGGCGTCGAGGTTGCCGGCAATGACGATGCCGATCGCCTCGACCCAACTCGGCACGTCGAGCACCGTGTTGAGGCCGCTCTCGGCGAGGATCTCCTCGTCCTCCGGCGACGGCTGGCGCTGCTCGGCCCGGCGGCTCACGTCCTCGATGCCGAGGAAGTCGAGTCCCTCGTCGTCCTCGTCGTAGCCGCCAGAGACGGTGGCGAAGTCACCGCGACGGCCACGGGACAGGGTCGATGAAGACCCGGAGTCGCCGTCGCGCCGCTGGACGCGGCCCGACCGGCTCGCCTCGCGGCCCGACCGGCCCGCCTCGCGGCCCGACGATCCTTCGCGCCCGGCAGAAGTCCGGCCCTCGCCCCGACGCCTGCGGCGTCGACGTCCGCCGCTCTCGTCCCCGTCGGCCTGCCGAGCGGAGGAAGCATCGCGGTCGGACTGCTGGCCGCGGGCCGGTTCGGTCGGCCGGGCTGCGCGCACGCCATAGCCGGACGGCAGCGGTTCGTCGTCGGCGCGATCGCTGTCCTTGCGGGGCCGATCGGATTCGCCAGCAGCGGACGCGGGCGCTCCGGCCTCGCGGCCGCCGTCCCGTGCCCGGCCCCGGCCACCGCGGCGTCCGCGCCGGCGCCGGCGGCGCGGTCGGTCACCGCCGTCTTCGCCTTCGCCGGATGCGGCCTCGGCGCGCGGCCGCTCGTCACTCCCAGCTACGGGCGCGAACAGGTCGGCAGCGAAATCATCGGCCCGATCGCCGTCACGAGCGTCGCCAGCCGGTCCGCGGTCTGCGGGCTGGTCCGCTGCGGGCCGATGCTCCGCGGAGAAGTCGTCACGGAATCGGCGGCCGTCATCGCGGCCCCGGGACTCGCCCCGGTCGCCGGCCGACCCGAGTTCGTGGCCGACGGGTTGCGAGGTCTGGCGGTCGGCGCCGTCATGACGCCGGGGCTCGTCCCCACGGTCGCCACCGCGGCGGCGGCGGCCACCACGCCGGCCACGCCGACGCCGCGCCTCGCCGCGCCCCTCACCGTCGTCGCGACGCTCGCCGCGACTGTCGGAACGATTTTCGCCGCGTTGCCCGCCCTGATCCTCGCTGCGGGCCTCGATCCGGACGTCGCCTCCGCCGTCGTCGCGCCGGTCGCCTGTGCTGCGGATGCGGGCCGGTTCTTCGTCAATGCGATCGAAACGATCGCCGCGCTCGTGCCGAGGGGCCGAAGCGGGACGCGGCTCGGTATGGTCGGCATGGGGCGGCAGTTCACGCGGCGGCGGCGCGGCCGGTCGCGTTGGAGGCGCAGGGGGAGGGGGGGAACCGGCGACGCCGAGATCGCTCGCCAGGTCGTCCCAGCTCGCGGCCGGACGCGGGGTGGCGGGACGCGGCGGCTTCGCATCGGTACGCGGCCGGGGAGCGGGGCTGGCTGGCGGCGCGGGCCGCGGCGGCGTCGAGTCCTCGCCGGCGGGGCGGGCACCGAGCGAATCGGCCAGCGAGTCCCAGGCGTCGTTCGAGTGGTCGGGCATGGATGGAGTTCCTGAGGTCCGGAAAACGGGGTATTCGGAGCGGGGCCGCGCCGGCCGCCAGCCTGCAGGATACCGGAAACGCCACGGCCGCGGCAGGTGGTGGCTTGCGGGCCCCCCGGGCCGCGCCCTCCACCTGCCACGGCCGTTGGCCGTCTTGGCATGCCGCCGTCCGGTCGCGCCGGGCGCGAGGCCGGGTGGCCCCCGGTCAGGGCCCGATCGAGCGGATCAGGCTGCCGTTGTCGGCGACCTCGAAGAGCGGCCGGTAGGGGCTGGCGAGGCTGCGGCGGGAGCGGCCCGCGGGATAGTAGACGAGATTGATGCCGAGGTTCCAGGCAGAGGGAGAGAAGGTGTAGAGGTTGCCCTGACCGTCGATGTCGATCGCCCGCGTCTTTCCGGGAATGAGGTACGTGAACGTGCCCTCGAGTGCCAGTGACCGACCCATCGGGGCCCGCATCTGTGAGCCGACGATGCCGTCGCCGTCGCCCGTTCCGCCACCCCAGACCTTCCATTCGTTGGCGTCACCGAACTGGAGCCGGTAGAAGCCGCAGTACAGGTCGACCGTGCTGGCCACGCCATTCTGCCGGGTGATCGGCCCGAACAGGCCGGTCTGATCGCCGAGGTTGTTCGCGCTCCAGAAGCCGGCCTCGTGGTAGCCCCAGACGTAGCTGATCTCGGCGCGGATCTGGGAGACGTCGACGTTGTCGAACCAGTTGTCGCTGAGATAGTCGTAGACCGCTCCGCCTTGCAGGCCGCGCCCCTCGAAGGCCCGGGTGAAGAAGCCGGTGGTGATGAAGTTCTGCGTCCGGGCATTCTTTTCCAGGAGCCGCGTCCCGGTGTCGATGGTCGTCGGCTGGAAGTTGGTCTGCGTGCCCCGCCAGCCGACCTGCCAGCCGACGCCGAACGCGTTCCAGAACGGCATCGCCCAGTTGAGGTACTCGTTGGTGCCGAAGTTGCCGTTGATGCCCAGGTCGGTGCTGTTGGTGAAGGCCGTCACGCCGGCACTGGCAGTGAAGTCGCGGTACCACCTCCAGCCGTAATACGGCTTCCCGAAGCGGCGGAGGAAGGCGCACACCCTGCCGTCGCTCATGCAGAACGGGAGGCAGTCGTCCTCGTACTCGTAGGGATCGTCGTAGAACGACTCCACGTGCAGCTGGCTTGGGTACTCGCCGAGCAGCAGGCCGTCGTCACCCCCCATGCCGGCGGCGAAGCCGGGATCGCCGCCGTCGAGCGGCATGCCGTCGAACGGGGCCGACTCGACGATCGTCTCCCCCTCCAGGCCGGGGATCGCGTCGCGGGGAAGTTCGAGTCCGGGACCGGCATCGGACGTCACCGGCGGCAAAGGGAGCCGCTCCGCAGCCGACGCGGCGGGGCCCACGATGTCGGCGCCGGGCTGGGCAGCGGTCGGCTCGGCGGGCGTCTTCCGCACCACGGAGGGGAGATCGTCGGCGTTCATGGCGTAGCGGTCGGGGCGGCGCGGCTGGGACGCGGCCACGCCCGTGGAGCGGGGCGCCAGGCCGCCGCGGTACCGCTCGACCTCGGCGCGGGCGGCCGTGCGTCTGCCCGCTTCGCGATCCATCGCCGCGACCTGTCGCCCTTCCGGGGCGAGCACGGGGCGACCGACCTCGCCCTGCGGCGAACGCATGATGTTGAGGCCGAGAATGCCGTCGGGGTTGGACGGGTCGAACGCCCGCTGCATGGCACCGGGAATCCGGTTCGAGGTCTGCAAGTCGCCGGGCCGCTGCGTCTGCCGAGACCGCATCGGGGCGTAGCCATCGCGAGACGTCGCCATCCGGTCGGGCCTGGCCGCGACCGGCGGCACGCCTTCGGGAAGGACTACCGCCGGGCCGGACGTGGCGTCGAGTCGGGTGGCCGAAGGAGGGGCGGCGAGGACGCCGGGCGTGGCCGGGGCTGCCGGCTGTTGTGCGATGGGAAGCGTCTGCGGCTGCTGCGCCTGTGATGCGGCGGCAGCCGGCGCGGCGCTGGCGGCCTCCTGATCCTGGCGGACGGCCGCCGCCGAGCGGTGCGGCGTCCACTTGAGTGGTGCCTGACCCTGGCCGGTCGTGTCGGCTACGGCCGAGGACTCGACGAGGAGCGCGGCGGCGAGCAGCAGCGACAGGGAGAGTTGTCCGGGGGCGTTGCGAGCGTTCATACCAGCGTCTCCAAGCAGGGTCCGCCGGCCGGGATGGCGCGGCAGAGACTGCGTGATCGGAAGGGTTATCGGCGCCGGCACGGATGGAACTTTCGCCAAAATCCCTGCGATCGGCAGACTCGACCCAGGCCCCCTGGCTTGCCAGGAATCCCTCCGGCAGCGGCCTAGCCCGCGGCGGCGAGGGCGGCAGCCAGGTCGGCGCGGAGATCGGCAGCCGCCTCGAGTCCGACCGAGAGCCGGATCAGGCCGTCGGCGATGCCGCAGGCGCGGCGCGCGGCCGGGTCGTAGGAGCCGTGCGACATCACCGCCGGCAGCTCGATCAGGCTCTCGGCCGCACCCAGGCTCACCGCCAGCTGGAAGAGCCGCGTCGATTCGACGACCCGCCGGGCGTCGGCCACCGAGCCGTCGATCTCGAAACTGACGATGCCGCCGAAGCCGCCCTGCATCTGCCGGGCCGCCAGTTCGTGCCCCGGATGAGCGGGCAGGCCGGGATACAGCACGCGCCGCACCCGGGGCTGCGCTGCGAGCCAGCGGGCGAGGTCGAGCGCGGTCGCCGACTGGGCATGGACGCGCAGTTCGAGCGTCTTCAGGCCGCGGCTGCAGAGAAACGACTCCAGCGGCCCGAGCACGGCGCCGGTGGCGTTCTGCAGCCAGTGGAGCCGGCTGCCGAGGTCCGCGTCGCGGACGACGAGGGCGCCGCCGAGGAGGTCGCTGTGGCCGCCGAGGTACTTCGTGGCCGAGTGCATGACGATGTCGGCGCCGTGCTCCAGCGGTCGCGTCAGCACCGGCGTGGCGAGCGTGGCATCGCAGGCCAGCAGGGCGCCGGCGGCGTGGGCGATCCGGGCGCAGGCGGCGATGTCGGTGATCGAGAGCAGGGGATTGCCCGGCGACTCGATCCACACGAGCTTCGTGCCGCCGGTCATGGCCCGGGCGACGGCGTCCGTGTCGGAGGTGTCGACGGCCGTGACGGCGATGCCGCGGTCGGCGAGAACGCGGTTGAAGAGCCGCCACGTGCCGCCGTAGATGTCGGTGCCGGTGACGATGTGGTCGCCGGGGGCGAGGAGCAGCGTGGCGCAGTGCGTGGCCGCCATGCCCGAGGCGAAGGCCAGGGCCCGCGCGCCGCCGTCGAGGTCGGCGAGCGTCCGCTCGAAGTTGTGCCGCGTCGGGCTGCCGGTGCGGGCGTAGTCGTAGGCCGCCGTCATCGAGGCGTCGGGCTGCACGAACGTGCTGGCGACGTGGAGCGGCGGCACGACGGCGCCCGTGGCGGGATCGCGGTCCTGGCCGACGTGGATCGCCCGGGTGCGGAATTCCATGCGGCTCACCCGCGGTCGAGCGCCTGGGCGAAGTCGGCCACGAGGTCGGCCGTGTCCTCGATGCCGCAGGCGACGCGAATCATGGTGTCGGGGATGCCGAAGCCCGCCCGCTCGGCGGGCGTGTAGTTCCAGTAGCTCATGACGAGCGGTTGCTCGATGAGCGACTCGACGCCGCCGAGGCTGGGGCCGATCCGCGGGATGCGCACCGCGTCGACGACGTCGGCCGTGGCCCGCCAGTCGGCGTCGCGGACGAGGAACGTGACGAGGCCGCCGCAGCCGCGCATCGTCCGCGCGGCGATGGCGTGGTAGGGATGGCTCTCGAGGCCGGGATAGTAGACCTTCTCGACCCGCGGGTGGGACTCGAGGAACCGGGCGAGGGCGAGGCCGTTGGCGTTGTGCCGCTCCATGCGCAGCGCCAGCGTCTTCAGGCCGCGCTCCAGCAGATAGGCGTTGTGCGGCGAATTGACGCCCCCCATGATGCCGCGGAGCCTGCGGACCGGCTCGAGCAGCTCGCGCGAGCCGATCACGGCGCCGGCGAGGAGGTCGTTGTGGCCGCCGAGATACTTGGTGGCCGAGTGGAGCACGAAGTCGACGCCCGCCTCCAGCGGCCGGAGGTTGTAGGGGGTGCAGAGCGTGGCGTCGATGAGCGTGAGCACGCCGCGGCGCCGGCCGATCTCGGCGAACCGGGCGACGTCGACGACGCTGAGGTGCGGGTTGGTCGGCGACTCACTGACGATGAACCGCGTCCGCGGCGAGATCGCCGCCTCGAGCGCCTCGTAGTCGCAGGTCTTGACCTCGCGGAAGGCGACGCCAAACCGGGTCAGGTGCTTGCGGCAGAACTCGCGGCTGCGGTGGTAGCACTCGTCGAAGAAGATGATCTCGTCGCCGGCGTTCAGGTGCGTCATGAGCAGGCCGACGAGGGCCGCCATGCCGCTGGAGAACAGGACCCCCATCTCGCCCCCCTCGAGGGCCGCGAGTTTCCGTTCCACGACCCGCTCGCCGGGGTTGCCGTAGCGGCCGTACTCCTCGCGCGGCTGGTCCTCCTCGATGAAGTCGATGATCGACTGCGTGTCGCGGAAGGTGTAGGTCGAGGAGGCGAAGATCGGGTCGGTGAGCGAGTGCCCGGGCTTCTCGCGGGCCTCGCCGGCATGCACGGCGACGGTCGAGAGGCCGGGGCACGGCGTCAGGGAGGACTGTGCGCCGGGGGCGGCCGGCGTGCCGGCGGCTGGCTCGGAGGCGTTTGTGGTCGGCATGCCGGAATCGTGCGGGGCCGGTGACGGGCCCGACTTTCGGAGCCCGTGTGGAGTTTAGTCGTGCCCGGAGGTGGTCACAAGCAATGCCGCGGCTCGCGAGCCACGGAGCGGTCGCCGCGCGGGGGCACGGCGGGCAGAATCGTTACAACCGGGAGCCGTGGCGGCACGTGTCATACGACGACCGCCGCCGTCGCGGCGGCTTTGCAGCCGGCCCGCCGCCGTGGGCGCCGCTGACACAAGCACGATAGACTCCCCAATCTGAACGGCGCGATCAGGGCGTCGCACTGCTCCCCCCATCCAGTGGACCGCAACGCCGACATGGCCAAGAAACGTGCAGTGTCCCCGATCGTGTCCGCGCCGGTCGTGGGTGAGGCGAACACGCGGCTCTGGCCCTCGCGGCGCGTACTCGTGACGGTGTCGTCGCTCGTGGCCGCGATCGCCCTGGTGCGGGCCGAACTCCTCGAGCCCGTGGTCGGCAGCGTCGTCGACCAGGCGGTCCGCAACATCATCACGCTGATCCTCGCCTTCGCGGCGCTGGTCTCGCTCGTCCTGTGGTTCGTTCGCGAGAGCGGCCACGCACCGGCGCTCAAGCAGATGGTGTTCGGCGGCCTGCTTGGCCTCGTCGTCGTCGCGGCGGGCGTGCTGCGGATCGAACGCGTGTCGGGGGATCTCGTCCCCGAGTTCAACTGGCGCTGGGCGCCGTCGCGGGACCGGCTCCTGCCGAAGCCTGAGCAGGGGGAGGCGAACCCGCGGCAGGCCGACGCCGCAGGGGCGTGGGCGGCTTCAGCGCAGGATTTTCCGCGGTTCCTCGGCCCCGCGGGGGACGCTGGGCTGCCCGGGCCGGCGCTCGTGGCCGACTGGCAGGCGACGCCGCCGCGCGAACTGTGGCGCCGGCCGATCGGCGCCGGCTGGAGCGGGTTTGCGACCACTGCCGGCCATGCGGCGACGCTCGAGCAGCGCGGCGACGAGGAGATCGTCTCCTGCCTGGCACTCGCCGACGGCGTGCAGACGTGGGCCGTGCCGATCCGCGGCCGGCACGAGACGGTGCTCGGCGGCGTCGGCCCGCGGTCCACGCCCACGATCCGCGACGGCGTCGTCTACGCCGCCGGCGCCACCGGCTGGCTGCACGCCATCGACGGGCCGACGGGGCGGGTGACGTGGCGCAAAAACGTTCTCGACGACCTCGGCATCGACGCCGACAAGCACACCGCCGCGGTCGCCTGGGGCCGGTCGGGCTCGCCGCTCGTGACGGACACGCTGGTGATCGTGCCGGGGGGCGGGCCGCTCGAGGCGGGCGGGGGCGCTGTGTCGCTCGTGGCCTACGACCGCGTCACCGGCGAGCGGCGCTGGACCGGCGGCGACGAGCAGATCAGCTACGCGTCGCCCGACCTGGTGACGATCGCCGGCCGGGAGGTCGTGCTCACGGTGAATGAAGCCAGCGTGGCGGCCCACGACCCGGCGACCGGCGCCCGGCTGTGGTCGTTTCCCTGGCCGGGGCATTCCAACTCCGACGCCACCTGCTCGCAGCCGCGCGTCCTCGCCGACGGGCGGATCTTGATCTCCAAGGGCTATGGCATCGGGGCGGCGGTGTTTGGCGTCGCCGCCGAGCCCGGGCCGGGGGCGGCGGAAGCGGGACCAGCGGTGTTCCGCCCGGTCTGGTCGCAGCCCGGCTTCCTGAAGACGAAGTTCACCAACGTCGTCGTCCACGACGGTCACGCCTACGGCCTGTCCGACGGGATCCTGGAGTGCGTCCGCCTCGCCGACGGCAAGCGGATGTGGAAGGGAGGCCGGTACGGCCAGGGGCAGGTGCTGCGGGTCGGCGCGCACCTGCTCGTGCAGGCGGAGTCGGGGGAGGTGGTGCTCGTCGACTGCGCGCCCGCCGGCCACGCGGTCCGGGCACGGCTCGCGGCACTCGACGGGCAGACGTGGAACAACCCGGCGGTCGTCGGCGACCGGCTCCTCGTCCGCAACGCCGCCGAGGCGGCCTGCTACGCGCTGCCCGTGCGGAACGACCCTTGATCCGGGCCGGTTGTTTCCCTGCATGACGACGTCCGATCCACAGCCGCATCCGCCCACGCCCCCGGGGGCGGTGCTCGTCTGCCAGATGGAGGTCGTCCCCGGCAGCCCCGAGGTCAACCTGGCGCGGATCCTGCGTGGCATCGACGAGGCCACGGACCGCGGCGCGTCGCTCGTCGTCTTTCCGGAGATGGCCCTGCCCGGCTACCTCGTCGGCGATGAATGGGAGAACGACGCCTTCCTCCGCGACCTCGTCGCCATGAACGAGGAGATCGTCGCCCACACCCGCGGCCGGGCCGCCGCCGTGTGGGGAAGCGTGCAGCCCGTGTTCGGCGACCACGCGCCCGTGCTCGGTCGCGTGCCGGCGCTCGGCGGCCGCGGCGAGGACGGCCGGACCCGCAAGTACAACGCCGCCTTCGTGGCCGCTGCCGGCGCGCTCGTGGGCAACGGCGTGTTTGCGGGATTCACGCCCAAGTCGCTGTTGCCGAAGTACCGCGAGTTCGACGACGCCCGGCATTTTTACGGGCTCCCCGCGCTGGCCCAGGAACTGGGCCGGCCGCCGGCCGACCTCGTCGCGCCGTTCGTGCTCCCGATCGCCGGGGTCGAGCGGCGCGTGGGCGTGATCCTCTGCGAGGACATGTGGGACGACGACTACGCCTTCAAGCCGGTCGCCGTTCTCGCGGCCAAGGGGGCGGAGTTGATTCTCAACCTCTCCGCGTCCCCGTTCGGCATCGGCAAGCAGGCGAAGCGGGACCGGATCCTCGAGGTGCAAAGCCGGGGCTGCGAGTTCTACTACGCCAACTGCACGGGGGCGCAGGACAACGGCAAGAACGTCTTCGTGTTCGACGGCGCCAGCCCGATCTATCGCGACGGCCGCAAAGTGGCGCAGGGCCCGGGGTTTCGCGAGGCGTTCGTCGGCGCCGCGTCGGGCTGCGAGCCGGAGACCGAGGAGATCGCCAAGGTGCATGCGGCGGTCGTGAGCGGCCTGCGGGCGACGCTCGTGCGGGTCGGTGGCCGGAAGGTGCTCGTCGGCCTCTCGGGGGGCATCGACTCCGCCGTCGTCGCAGCGCTGGCGGTGGAGGCGATCGGGCGTGAGCACGTCGTCGGCGTCACGATGCCGAGCCGCTACAACACGGCCACGACGCAGGCCCTCGCGGCGGAACTCGCCGCCGGCCTCGGCATCCGCCTGATCGTGGCACCGATCGAGGAGGCGGTGGAGGCGACGCGACGGCAGATCGCGGGGCTGACGGCCGCGCCGATCGCGGGGCTCGTCGATGAAAACATCCAGGCCCGCGACCGGGGCAGCCGGCTGCTGGCGGCGCTGGCGGCCCAGCTCGGTGCGATCGAAGGCGCGAGCGTCGTGTTCACCAACAACGGCAACAAGACCGAGGTCGCCCAGGGCTACTGCACGCTGTACGGCGACGTGAACGGCGCGGTGGCGCCGATCGCCGACCTCTACAAGACGCAGGTCTACCGGCTGGCGCGGCATCTCAACGCCACGGGCGGCGGCCCGATTCCCGCCGGGATCCTCGCCGTCAAGCCGACGGCCGAACTGTCGGCGGCCCAGAACCCGGACCAGGGGGGCGGGGATCCGTTCCAGTTCGAGTACCACGACCGGCTGCTCGCCCAGTGGATCGAACTGCGCCGCGACCCGGAGGACATTCTCGCCGACCATGCGGCCGGCAGGCTGGAGGGCGTGCTCGGGCTGGCGGAGGGAAGTCGCGTCGTCGGCGGTTTCTTCCCCGACGCGGCGGCGTTCATCGCCGACCTCGAGGGCTGCTGGCGCCGGTTCAAGGGGAGCTTTTTCAAGCGCGTGCAGGCCCCGCCGATCGTCGTCGTCAGCAAGCGGGCCTTCGGGTTCGACCTGCGCGAGGCGCAGATCGGCGCCCGCTTCACGCGCCGCTACCGGCGGCTCAAGGAATCGCTCCTCGGCCGGCCCGGGTGACGGCAGGGGCCGAGCCCTGCGTCGTCGTCGCGTCATGCCGCGGACGCGGCCGGCCGCGTCACTTGTCGGGCGTGGTCTGTTCGGCAGCCTTCGTCGCCCACCAGCCACGCAGCGCCTTCACGGCGGCGACCGCTCGCCCGTGCCGTGGTGCCGCGGCCCTCAGTGCCTCTGGGTTGCTGTGGTAGCGCGGCTCGAGGGGATAAAAATCGTTCGCCTGAAACCGCTCGGCACCGGCCTCCGCGTAGCCGAGGTGTTTTTTCGCGATCGTGCCGGCCGCAGCGTATGCCTCGGCGATGACCCAGGCCGATTCGGTCTTCTCCGGCTCGCGGGCGAGTACCCGGTCGAGGGCCGCCAGCGCCCGCCGCGGCAGGTCGGCCGGCGCCTCGTCACAGGCCTTCGCGATGTGGTGAATGGCGGCGCCGCGGACGTTGGTGCCGATCTCGGCGTCGCGTTCCCGGGGGGCTGCCGCCCACTCGAGCAGCAGGGGCAGGGCGGCGGCGCGGCCTGCGGGGCCGCAGAGCTCAGCGAGAGCCACCTGCCGGGCGCGGCCGTCGGCCTCGCGCAGGATCTGCGGCATCTCCTGGCCGGCATCGGCCGTGCCCGCCACGACGAGTTCGATGATCCGCTGGGCGGTCGTGGGCTGAAAATGGACGGGGTGCATCGTGATGTAATAGGCGTCGCGGTTTTTCATCTTCGTGATCAGCCAGATGCCCTGCTGGCCTTCCTTGAATCCATCAAAGCCGATGACGATCCTTCTTCCGCCGGGTGAGACGACCCGGATCGTGGCCTTGCCTGCGACGTCTCCCTTGAGCATCGCGCCGACCTTGATCACGAGCACGTCGTGTTCCGGATCAAGCGGCTCCTTGACGGCGACTTCGCCCAGCACGACGACATCCGCGTCGCGGACCGCGTTGCCGAGGGGGATGTGTCGAAACCTCGTCGCGGCGGCTTGGCCGCAGCAGAAAACAAACGCGAGGCAGGCGACCAGTGCCGAGAGCCGGCGCCGCCCTGCGGTCGGATGTGCACGCGTGTCGCTCGATCGGCTCGTCATGGGGTGTGTTCCTGGGATGAGCGGGGTGCAGCGGGCATTTTCGTGGATGGATGTCGTTTCAGCTTATCTGTCCTGTCGGTCCTGCCGCTCTCGAAACCGCTCCGGCACGACGAAGTCTTCGGTCGGGCTGCCATCGGGCTCGGGGATCAGTTCGAGCATGTCGATCCGCGGGATCTGGACATCTTCCTTTCCGATCAGGGCCGAGAGCGTCTTGGGTGAAATCTTTTTCAGGTTGGGAAGCATCAGGGGGCCTTTGCGGGTAGCGAGAGCGGCAGCGACCGCGACCGAGTCGGCAGCCTCGAACGCCGTGATCCCGGGAAGGCTGCCGTCCCACGAGTCGATGGCGACGACCGCCGCGGCAGCCCCTGGGGAGAGCTTTGCGAGTTTCGGAAAGGCCACGCGGCCGTCTGGCGGGGCCAGTGCCGTGGCGTGGAGGCGGACGAGGGCCGGGGCGTCGGGCATGTCGAGGGCGGTGCGGCCGGCGATGCGACCGACGTGCAGTCGCAGGCAAGGGCATGCGGCGAGGGCCGTGGCCGCGTCGGCGTCGAGCCGCTCGAGACCGTCGAGATGCAGGCTGGCGCCCGCGAACCGGGCCAGCGCCGCGGCCGTCTCGGTGTCGAGTTCTTTCAGGCCGTCAAGTTGCAGTCGCAGGCCAGGGAATGTCGCCAGGGCGGCGGCAGTGTTTGGGTCGAGGGACCGCAGGCCGTTGAGGTGGAGGGCGACGCCGGGAAAGGCCGCAATCGCCGCGGCGGTGTCGGCATCGAGGTCCGTCACTCCGTCGAGGACGAGGGAGCGGGTCTTGAGACCGGCAAGTTCCCGGGCCTGCCTCGGCGTCAGTGCCGTGATGATCGTCGTGTCAGCAGGCGGGGCGTCGGGCGGGGCGGCACGGAGGCTGGGCAAAACCGGCAGCAGGACCGCGACCGCGGCGGCGATCCGTATCGGAAACGACCGGGTTGAAAGGAAGCGACACGGCAGAATACTTCTGTTCACTACAGGCCCTCTCGTGGGGATCGCTCGGGAGAAGGATACGCAAGGAGTAGGCCGATGGTCACCGTTGCTGATTTGACACCATAATTACCGGCAGGCTTTTGACGACCACCGGGCCAGGGTGCTGGCGGAGGCTGCCGTGCACATCGCATCCGAGCTTGTGCGCCGCGAAGACTTCTCGAAGATCACGGCGATCCTGGATCGCGTCGCCGAAGGCCAGGACCAGCTTACCGAGAGCCAGCAGCGGCTCACCGAGGGCCAGGAGCGGCTTGCCGCCGCCTTGGAGCAACTTTCCTGGACGGTGAGCGACGTCAAGAAACA